>JAUCGG010000149.1 GCA_030378015.1 Desulfococcaceae bacterium HSG8 | reverse complement strand
AGCAGTAAATTGCAAGCCATATTTCAGACAGATTCAATGCAAGTTATTTATAATACTGAATTTAATAGCACATATAGCTGTAAATACAGTTAAATCAGATTGTTAATACTATTTTAAAAAGAGGAAGGAGATAGTGAAAACGATGATCTTGGAAAAACTTGAGCAAAATCCTGTTATCGGGGATGGCGGTACAATATTTGAACTTGAGCGGAGAGGATATGTGAGCGCGGGACCATTTACGCCCCAGGCAGTACTTGACCATCCTGATGCAGTCAGGCAATTGCAAACCGATTTTGCCCGCGCGGGAGCAGAAGTATTGCAGGCATGCACATATTATGCCCATGAAGAAAAACTCAAAGTTGTCGGATTAACCTCAGCCCTGAAGGAAATCAACTCCCAGGCCGTAAAGATCGCCCGTCAGGTCGCGGATCAGTATGACGCTCTTGTGGCTGGCAACATATGCAACACATGGGCATACGAACCCGGAAACGCTTCAACCTATGCAGAGACCAGGCGTCAGTTTGATAAGCAAATCCTCTATCAGAGCGATCAGGGAGTGGATTTTTTTATTGCTGAAACCATTGAATATCTCGGAGAGGCTGAAATTGCCCTGGAAGCTATCAGAGCTTCCGGACTGCCAGCCATGATCACCCTGGGATTTAAAAAGGATGATAAAACATTGGAAGGAATCCGTTTGGAAGAATCCTTTAAATTGCTTGAAGATAAAGGCGCTGACATTGTAGGCATCAACTGTTTCCGCGATCCCGAAAGGATTCTTTCTTTGGCTGAAAGGGTACGAGACGCCGTCAGTTGCTTTGTTGCCACCCAGCCGGTCGCATACCGATGTTCCCATGAAAGACCCTACTTTCAGATTCAGGAGCTTAACGGAAAAGTAGCCTTTCCCTTGGAACTTGATCCCTTTGTTTTAACAAGAAAGGAAATGGCTGATTATGCAATCGAAGCCCGGAAAATCGGCGTCAACTACATCGGTGCCTGTTGCGGTGCAGGACCGCATCATATACGCGCCATGGCCGAAGCTTTGGGCAGAACCGTTCCTGCAAGCGAGTATTCGCCTCAATTGGAACTGCATACAATTATCGGTGATTCGTCTCACATAAAGGAAAAAGATTCCCAGATACTTTGTGAACAGCGCTACGGCAAGGCACATTGTCATTTTATGGAAAATTCAGATGAATAACCCGGCCTGAAGCAGTCTTAGGGATTTCCCCAAAATTAATATACCCGGTATCTTGCTCCTGCTCCTGCCTGATTAAGATTAAAAGTAGAATTAAGATTAAGAGTAAGACAGACGGGGCGCGGGTAGATTATTTATTGGGACTTTTTAAGTTCGTCCCCCCCTTTTTTAAAGGGGGGGAATTTACGAATCGGTGTACTACAAACCCTTTTCATTCACCTCTAATTTCACCACCCCCTCCCTCAGAAGCAACTCAATGACTTCACAAACAGGGAGGCCCACAACATTTGTGTAAGAGCCGTTGATACTTTTAACAAGAAACGTGCCAAGCCCTTGGATGGCATATGCCCCTGCTTTGTCAAAAGGCTCTTTGGTACGGATATACCATTCGATCTCTTCATCTGTCAGATCTTTGAAAAGAACATCGGTTGTTACGACTTCTGAAAAGCTTCGTCCTTTGGCTTTGCAGCATATGAAATACCCCGTAAGAACACGGTGGGTCTGTCCGCTGAGGCGTTTCAACATGGCACGGGCATCTGACCTTGAACCGGGTTTGCCAAGGATGGTGTCATTAATAAGGACTATGGTATCCGCACCGATCACCCATTTGCGGGGGTATTTTTTTGCCACTTCCCCGGCTTTGGCCTCTGCCAGCACCTTAACATAGGTTTCAGGGGATGACAGCGGAACGGAATCCTCATCAAAACTGCTTGGAATAACAGAAAATGAAAGCCCTGCCTGTTCTAAAAGATACCGGCGTCTGGGGGATTCGGAAGCAAGGATCAGAGCCGGATCATCTGATAACTTTGGTAATTTTTGCATAATGATTCATTATCAGATGAAATATTATTTGACAAGAGCTACTTGAAAAGATAAAAGCAATCCATCAGATTTTGAGTGCCTGGGTGGCGGAACGGGTAGACGCAAGGGACTTAAAATCCCTTGATCCTCAGTGGTCGTGCGAGTTCGAGTCTCGCCCCAGGCATCCGTTACCAACGGTTCGGACAAATTCCCGGCTTGTATTCCTGCTCCACAGAAAATTCTGTCCCCTATAAAAATAAAGTGCAATGATATGTTGTGCCGGAAAATGCTATTCTCAGTAGATCGAAAAGTTTCCGCTGTGTTAACTACTGATTCCGGAAAAGCATCCTGATTTCCCGGAATGAACCACAAAATCCGTTAGAACCAGCATTGTTCATGGCCGCACCCGGTCAGCATATTCAAAATCGGTTATCGGTCTCTCTTTCATTCTGCCCTCCTTTAATGTTCTATTTTTTTCATTTCAAATTAACTGTCTGATTTCATTTTTTTATCCGGAATCACCCCGCGTATCTTTCCATAAATTTTCCTTCTTTGCTTGACCAACGACTGTCTTTTATTTATTAATTGTTACGATTCATGATTCATAACGTAAGTTTTTATTATCAACATTAATCAAAGGAGGAGATGATGGGGAAAAAACTTGTGGTGACTGTGGGAATTATGTGTCTTTTTATGTCCTTGATTCCTGTAAACGGGGCTCAGGGGGCTGATGCTCCCTATTTTTTCGGTTTGCTCCTGGTGGGCCCTTATAATGACCGGGGATACAGCCAGGCACATTTTGAAGGGGGAAAATATATTGAAAAAAACGTACCAAATACAAAAATGATCTATATTGACAAGGTCAACCCTGCCGACCGGCCCGGGATTACCATCCCCCAACTGGTTGATGACATGGTGGAAAAAGGGGCAAAATTCATCATTGCAAATTCGGACGACATGAAAGACGGCATACGGGAGGCCGCGAATATGCATCCGAATGTCCATTTTTTGCACTGCTCCGGGGATGATGTGCTCACCGGAAAAGCTCCCCCGAACCTGAGCAACCTGTTCGGACGCATGGAATATGGGAAAATGATGGCAGGGTTTGCCGCTGCCATGGCCACAAAGACCGGCAAGATCGGCTACCTGGGGCCCCTGATCAATGAAGAAACCCGCAGGCTTGCCGCGTCATGCTACCTGGGCGCAAAGTATGCCTGGGAAAAGGTCTTGAAAAAAAATCCCGATGACCTGAAATTCAAAGTGACATGGATCGGCTTCTGGTTCAATATCCCGGGCGTAACAGCGGACCCCACCCAGGTTGCCCAGAATTTTTTCAACACAGGATATGACGTTATTGTCTCAGGAATAGACACAACAGAGAATGTGGTTGTAGCTGGCCAGAAACGTAAGGAAGGGAAATCGGTGTGGGCCCTGCCATATGATTATGAGGGCGCGTGCGAGGGCGGGGCAGATGTCTGTCTCGGTGTTCCCTATTTCAACTGGGGGCCCGGATATGTTCAGTTCATCAAGGCGTCAATGTCCGGGAAATGGAAATCCCAATGGCTCTGGCTGAATCCGGACTGGAAAGATATCAATAACCATGATACCAGTACCATCGGATTTATGACCGGACACGCCATGTCTGACGCAGCCCGCCAGGCCCTGGACGCTTTTATTAAAGACCTCGGGGCAGAAAAAGTGAATCTGTTCAAGGGACCTCTTTTCTATCAGGACGGCAGTGTTTTTATTAAAGACGGAGCCGTTGCAGCAGATAAAGATATCTGGTACATGAAACAGCTTTTAAAGGGAATGGAAGGGCAGAGCAGTTCGAAATAGTTTATTTATCAGTTGTCAGTTGTCGTTCGACTGAACTCACGTCGAAGCCGTGGTCCGTTGCAACTGACAACTGACAACTGGCAACTGGCAACTGGCAACTGGCAACTGGCAACTGGCAACTGGCAACTGACAAACTGACAACTGACGACTGCCAACTGCCAACTGACGACTGACGACTGACGACTGCCAACTGACGACTGACGACTGACGACTGCCAACTGCCAACTGACGACTGGCAACTGCCAACTGACGACTGCCAACTGGCAACTGACAAACTGACAAACTGACAAAATTGAATACATTCTCTGCACTGGAACCTTTTACCTCGGGTCTGCAAAGGAAATCGGAAAAAGACAGCAGCGGTTCTCATAAAAAGCTCGGCTATCTTATGGATGAATCCCGTGCAACCAGACTGGTGACAAAGGTGACATCTTCGACATACCACCCGCTCCATGTCACACGGGCCGAGGTATTTCTGACCAGTGCCTGCAACATGGACTGCTGCTACTGCAAAAGCACACACCATCCCATGCCCGAATGGGATGAAAACAGTCTTTACACACTCTTGGAAACCCTGGGTGACAGGGGAACCGGACATGTCCAGTGGACAGGGGGGGAAGTAACCACTCATCCCGGTCTCAGGGATTTCATTTCATTTTCCCATAAAGCAGGCATGAATAATTCCATATCCACCAACGGGACAGCGGCTCCGGCAGTTTACCTGGCACTTGCAGAAGCCGGGGTCAGCCATTTTTCCATATCTTTTGACCACCCGGAACAGTCCTTTTTTGATAATCTTACCCGGACAAAGGGGCAATGGTCAGAAATTTCAGAGACCATCGGACAGCTTTGCCGATGCAGGAAGAGGGATTACCGGATCGTCATTAACACGATCCTGACAAAAGCATCGGTTCTGAGTTTTATGGAAAACAATGCAAAATGGCTGCGGGAATTCCTGAAATGGTGCATGAACATCGGGGCAGATGACTTCAAATTCCTGCCTGTATCCACAGAACGCTTCGCGAATCTTTTCCCAAACCGCGGGATGCGGGAACGGTTTGTGAATATCTGCGCTTCTTACGTTCCCCCGGAATATGGCTTTTTTCATTACCGCATGACCATGCTTCAGCAGGGCGGGCATGGTCTTCACGGACGCCGGCATCATACCTGTTTTCATTTCCTGGATGACCGGACATATGACAGCCTCGGAGCCTATCCCTGCATCATTCACCTGAGAGAAGGGGGAAAACGCCTATATTATCACAGTGATCCGCCTGGAAAGAAGCAGGAAAAAGCAGCGAAATTTTTTCATACAGATCGGGCCGCAAATCCGATCTGTCATGCCTTTTGCTTTGATGTTTACCGTGCCTTGAGTGATCGTGTGAAATCCCTGATTCAACAGGAAAACCGATATGCAACTGCCGAAAATGAAATGGTCTCGGGATGAACGTGCGGATCTTCATCTGCATTCGGACCGGTCTGACGGCCTCTGTTCTCCTGCCGAACTGGCGGGAATCGCAGCCCGCAAAGGGCTTCGCGTCATTGCCCTTACTGATCATGCCTGTGTAACCGGCATCCCGGATATAACCTTTGCAGCAGCGAATTACGGGATATATGTGATCCCGGGTGTTGAACTGAACAGCGAAAAAGGCGATTTTCTCGGGTATTTTATTGATTACCAGGACAGGCAGTTACTCTCGTTCCTGGAAGATATGAACCATTCCCGGGCCCACCGGATGAAGAAGATTGTCAGACGCCTGAACAGTCTCGGGATTACCGCAGGCTGGTCTTCTCTTGTCCGCTTTTCCCATCCTGCCGTTCCCTCCCGGACCCATCTTGCCAGGATGCTGGTCAGCAAAGGGGATTATCCGGATGTGGAATCTGTATTCAGAAATCTTCTCGGACCGGGAAAGCCCGCGTATGTATCATCTGAAGCTCCGTCAGAGGAGGAATGTATCCGGATGATCCGTGATGCCGGGGGGGTGAGTGTTATTGCTCATCCGCATTTCCTGGGGGATATTTCTGAGGAAGAAACAGAGGCGTATTGTGCCCTGCTGGCTGAACGCGGTGTCGCAGGATACGAGGATATCCCGGTCAGTGCAGGCAGACCCTCTTTGAAAGCTGCATGGAACAGGGCAGGAGAGAAGCACGGGCTTCTGAGACTCGGAGGCTCCGACTTTCACGGGAACGGTATTTCCGGGGGTTCTCTCGGTGACGTCACCGCCGGGGGGGACAGGGTTCAGGAGATGATTCGCCGATTACCGGAAAAATGTCTGCATCGCAACCTTTTCAAAAGGATGCTCTGGCGCTCCGAAAACCTGACTGCTGAAGAATTCCGGGAAAGCCTTTTTCCAAAGGAGCTTTTCCTGGATGATCTGTCGTGCCGCCATCTTCTTAAATTCAGACCGTCGGTTCCGGATCTGCCCCCGGATTTCCGGGGAATGCCGTTTATCCTCCTGGGCCCCTCAGCAGTCCGAAGACACAGTGAGGTAAAGCAGGTCATGGAGACCCTGAACCTTCAAGTCATATCAGAAGAGACCCGGGGCAACTATCCTGAAATCGCATGGACCATTTATGATCTGGATGAGCTTGATCCGGATCGGAAGATCGGGGAATTATACAGATTCACCCTGGATCATTATCTGTACGGCAAATCCGCTTCCCAAGCGCGGATTATTTATTTCCGAAACAACTCGGGCCTGAGCTTGTGGGACATTAAGCGCAAACTCCGTTCAGCTATGGGGCAGATGAAATTTTACAGGGTTACATGCGGCACACGCACGGAAAGCAATTTTACGTCATTTATCCATGTACCGGATGAAAAAGATATTGACATGGAATGCTGGAAACTGCATCAGATTAAGGGATTCTAACCATTCTAACCGATATGTAACAGTGTTTCAAAATTAACTGTAGTATATCAGATTTATAATTCTACATGTTTTATTATCAGAATGTTACAGACTCATTTCGATAATTTTCTCCTTAACATCTGATTTTTTTCCGTTATATGCATAGTCGAGAGGAAAGGATTTCGCTTCGTAGTCCTCATTCTGACACAGATAGCGCTGTTTTCCCTCTTTTTCACTCCGCAGCGCGGACAGCAAACCGGAATCAGTGCCATCAAATGTGAGTCGGCCATTCTAAAACGCAATATTACTTGTATTATCAAGAACCGGGTTTCTATATATAGACACAAGTTTTCACATGTAGAGTTTATGGTGTCTATATACAGAAACCTGTCTCCTCACCTGCTTCGGTTAGGCAGGGTTTCATGATCGCCCGTCCCGATCATAGGCGTTTATATAATAAATAAGCAAGTTTTTAATCCTCTCATCATGGTTCAGACATTCAACTGTATCTGCCCGCAGATTAAAGCAATTTACAATTTTGTCGCGGCCTTATACTCACATACGCGTTCAGTAATAATGGAAACCAGATCGGGATTATCCAGGTTATCCTCAATCAGCCGTTCAAAAGCACTCCCGATCACCACCCCATCCGCAACCGCGGCAACCGCGGCAACATCCTCCGGAGTGGATATCCCGAATCCCACGCAGATAGGAAGCTGTGTGACAGAGCGAAGCAGTTCCGTATGCTGACCTATTTCACTCGTGTCCAGGCCGTCACTCCCTGTCACACCGGTTTTGGAAACCAGGTACATAAAGCCGGATGCAGATTCCGCAATATGCTTCATCCGCTCCCCAGGCGTGGTCGGGGCAACCAGGCGTATCAGCGACAGGCCATCCCCTGCCCAGGTATCGGTCATCTCATCAGCTTCCTCCGGGGGAAGGTCAACCACCAGAACCCCGTCAGCCCCTGCTTCAAGCGCATCCTGGTAAAACCTGGCGTTTCCATATGCATGGATGGGATTGTAATAGCTGAAAAGAATGATGGGAACATCTGTTTCCTCCCGAATTTTTTTCGTCATTCCAATAACTTTACCCAGGCTTACACCGTTTGCCAGTGCCCTTGCGGATGACCGCTGAATCACGGGACCGTCGGCTGTGGGGTCAGAAAAGGGGATTCCCAGTTCCAGGATATCAACACCGGATTTGCACATGCTTATAATCATGCGCAGGGAGACGGAGATGTCCGGGTCCCCCGCGGTGACAAATCCGACCAGTGCTTTTTCCTTTTTTTGTTTTAAATTCTCAAACATATCATGAAGACGATTCATATAATTCAAGCTCCTTATTCACTCCCGATGCCGGATAGCGGCTAGAAACCGGAGAACCTGAACATCGGGTTATTTCAATCCCGAATTTCAACTCCCGAGTTCCGGATTCTGATTCACGATGCCAAGATCCTTATCCCCTCTTCCTGAAAGATTTACCACGATAACATCCCCCTTGGGTCTGCGCCGGGCCTCGATCATGGCTTGGGCAACTGCATGAGAACTTTCCAGGGCAGGAATGATGCCTTCCAGGGTACACAGGGTTTGAAATGCTTCCAAAGCCTGGCTGTCATTGATTGCGACATAGCGGACTCTTTCCAGATCTTTCAGTAAAGAATGCTCAGGCCCGACCCCGGGATAATCCAGCCCCGCGGAAATCGAATGGGCCTCCTGGATCTGCCCGTTTTCATCCTGGAGAACATACGACTTGGAACCGTGAAGTACACCCACAGAACCCGCGCCGAGGGTCGCCGCATGTTTCCCGGTTTCAACTCCTTTTCCGGCTGCTTCAACGCCCACCATTTCCACAGTGTCATTTATAAAAGGGAAAAAAAGCCCCATTGCGTTACTTCCTCCGCCGACGCACGCGATGAGCATGTCAGGCATTCCCCCGGCTTCCTCTGAAATCTGTCCCCGGGCCTCTTCCCCGATGACCTTCTGAAAATCCCTGACCATTGCAGGATAAGGATGTGGGCCGGCCACAGAACCGATAACATAAAAGGTGTCCTGAACCGCGCCGACCCAGTAACGCATGGCCTCATTCATCGCATCCTTGAGGGTTCCGGTTCCGGATTCCACAGGAGTGACTTCGGCACCCAGGAGTTTCATCCTCTGAACATTGGCAGCCTGCCTGCGGATGTCTTCTGTTCCCATAAAAATATTACATTCCATTCCGAACAGCGCGGCCACGGTCGCGGTTGCTACCCCGTGCTGGCCCGCTCCGGTTTCCGCGATGACCTTCTTCTTTCTCATCCAGCGGGCCAGCAGGGCCTGGCCCAGCGTATTGTTGATTTTATGTGCGCCCGTATGCGCCAAGTCTTCCCGCTTCAGATAGATCGAGGCTCCCTGGAGATGGGCGCTGAGTCTTTTGGCATGAAAGATCGGTGTGGGACGGCCCGCGTAATGATGCAGCAGACCGTGAAATTCATCCTGGAACGCGGGGTCCGGGGTGATGTCATAATAGGCTTTTTCCAGTTCCAGTAGCGCAGGCATCAGGGTTTCCGCGACATAGCGCCCCCCGTAGGCTCCGAAATGACCGTTTGAATCCGGGTAGTTTTCCGCTTCAAATTTGTCCATTAAAAAATCCTCCATATATAGAGTAAATTACAATACCCAAAAAACAAATTACAACAAATCTCAAATAACAAATCTCAGCCATCTGGCCACATGGCTCGGCTCGGATTGACAAATCCGAGCCATGTTACCGCCGGATTTGTCAATCCGGCGGGAGCAGAGCGGGCCGAAACGAAGATCAAAAGCTGAAATTACAATACTCAAAAAACAATATTGTTTGAAATTCGGATATTGTAATTTGGGATTTATTTGTTTGTGATTTATCAAAAGATTTTCCTTATTTTCTTACTGAGATCGCATTCCAAAACAGCATTTACAAACGCCTCTGCTTCATGAATATCTTTCCTCCCCGGGGCAGACTCCACACCGGAACTGACATCCACAGCATCCGGCATACTCTCACGGATGGCCCGGGAAACATTATCCGGGGAAAGTCCTCCAGCGAGAATAAACGGATATTTTTCTCCGAAATCCTTTGCTTCTTCCCAGTTCCACGACATTGCGTTGCCGCCCGGAAGCGTGCCTTTGCCACATTCCACAAGAAATGCGGACGCGTCATATTTTGCGGCATCCTCCAAAAACGGGCTGCGTTTCATGAACAGCCCCTTGATTACTATCAGATTTTCATCACGAAGCTTCGATACCAGCCCTGAGGATTCCTGCCCGTGCAATTGGACAGCATCCAGGCGGCAGTGTTCAGCCTTCCGCATAATATTTGAAAATGTCTCATCCACAAATACACCCACGGTTTTTACGTCTATCGGGAGGGCCGTGGAAATCTCTTTTGCCTGATCTTCCGTCACATTCCTCGGGCTTCTCGGATAAAATACAAGTCCGATAGCGTTAGCTCCGAGGTCTGCACATCCCAGGGCTTCGTCAACATTTGTCAGACCGCATATTTTAATTTGAGGGCTGTTTTTCATTTTTTGTACCATTAGTTTTAAATAAATTCCAAATTTTGTCCCGGAGGGACACTCGAAAATAGCCCGGCAGTTCACTGCCGGGTCTGAGGACGGCAGCACGTTTTTCAGTCCCGGAGGGACGACTGAAAACCGTTTTTTTTATACTTCGGTCGTCCCTCCCGGGACTTCGGAAGGTTGCCATCCTGCCCCGGCAATGAATTGCCGGGCTATTTTCAGGTGTCCCTCCGGGACAAAAAAGTGCCCTCTCCAAAATCCGTTATAATCAGTAAATCTCAAATAAAATTCAGTTTGGGATTTTGATATTGAGATTTGGAATTTATTTGGAATTTTGATATTGGGATTTGGGATTTATTTCAACCAATCAGGGAATTAAGAAACGCCTTCGGATCAGAAGCCCTCACAAGGCTTTCCCCGATCAGAAAATTATGAATTCCGGCGCTCTTTAGTTTCTCTATATCCTCACGCCCCCGGATTCCGCTTTCCGCAACCGCGACCTGGTCGGAGTCCAGGAGAGACGCCATATTCACAGCGTTCTCAATATTGGTTTCAAAAGAGCTGAGATTTCGGTTATTAATCCCAACAAGTCTGGCGCCGGCAAGATTGGCCTTCTCTATCTCCTCTTCAGAATGGGTTTCCACAAGCGCGTCAAGTTGAAGTTCACTGCAAATATCCAGATAGTCTATCAACTGCTCCATTGAAAGAATTCGCACGATCAGCAGCACTGCATCGGCTCCCAGGACACAGGATTCATAAATCTGGTAGGAAGAAATAATAAAATCCTTCCGAAGTACCGGCAGATTCACTGCTTCCCGGGCTGCTTTCAAATCCTCGGGACTTCCCTGGAAATAAGGGTGATCTGTCAGAACTGACAGGGCAGCGGCCCCGCCCTGCTGATATGCCGAGGCATACGTGACCGGGTTCAGATCAGCACAAATCACGCCCTTGGACGGAGAAGCTCTTTTGATTTCAGCAATGATGTTCACCCCGGGGCGTTCCAGTTGTTTAAGAAACGGACGCCGTGTCCTGGGTCTGCCCGACTCTTCTTTAAGCTGTTTTTCAGGAAACCGCTTCCGGGCATCCTCGACTTCTTCTTTTTTCTGTTCAACGATCCTGCTTAAAAAATCCTTCGCCATTATCCGTTCTCCTGTGTAAAGCTGGCCAGTTCCTCCAGCTTCCGGGCTGCAGCGCCTTCGTCAACAGATGTTCCGGCCATGCGGATACCTTCTTCAAAATCCCCGGCCTTGCCTGCCGCTACAAGGGCTGCGGACGCGTTCAGCAGGACAACATCCCGCCTAGGCCCCTTTTCTCCGCTGAGTATCTTTTTTGTTATATCAGCGTTCTCTTCCGGGGTCCCGCCGACAAGCGATTCCGGATCTGCCTGTTCTCCGAAAAACTGTCCAGGATTGATATCATAGGTGCGAATAAGCCCGTCCCTGAGTTCGGAGACCCGTGTGGAAGCGCATACAGATATTTCATCAAGCCCGTCGTGCCCGTGAACCACAAATGCCCTTTTTGTGCCCATAAGCTGAAGGGCGTTTGCAAACATTTCGGTCAGTTCGGGAGCATAAACACCGATAAGCTGACAATTGGCCCCGGCAGGATTTGTGAGAGGACCGAGCATGTTGAAAATAGAACGAAGCCCCACCTCTTTCCTCGCGTTCGCGGCATAGCGCATGGCACTGTGGTAAAGCGGGGCAAAGAGAAATCCGATACCGATTTCCTGAACCGCTTCTTCCACAATTTCGGGAGCAGTATCAAGTTTCACCCCCAGCACTTCCAGCAAATCCGCACTGCCGCATTTACTTGATATGGAACGATTCCCATGCTTGGCAACTGTTACGCCGCATCCGGCCACAACAAAGGCCGTGGTTGTGGAAATATTAAAGGTATGCGCACCGTCTCCCCCGGTTCCGCATGTATCCACCACCACAGATGACGAAGTCTGAATGCGTTTTGCTTTTCGGCGCATGGCAGTTGCGGCTCCGGCCAGTTCTTCAAATGTTTCACCTTTTGTAGCAAGCGCGGCCATCATGGCCCCGACCTGTGCATCTGTTATATTTCCTGAAAAAATCTCCGTGATCATCTCCGCCATTTCTGCTTCGTTCAGGTCAGTCCGCTGAACAATTTTACTAAGATTCTCTCGAAACATGTTTATCTCCCTGTTATATAGTCCGTAGTGCCAAACTTACAGTTTGGCAGAATTCCAGGCTGCCAAACCTGCCAAACTGTAAGTTTGGCACTCCTTTTGTTAAAAGCTCTATCCCAAACGAGCGTGCCTCAAAAAATTATGATTTCTGACCCTCCGCACCGCGTAAAAAATTCCTCAGGAGCCTTTTACCTATAGGCGTCATAATTGACTCCGGGTGAAACTGGATGCCCTCGGTGGGATGTTCCCGATGCCGAAGTCCCATGATTTCCCCGTCATCTGATTCAGCGGTGATTTCCAGGCATTCGGGAAAATCTTCCCTTGATATAGCCAGGGAATGATATCGCATAGCCTGGAACGGTTTTCGGACACCTTCATAGATGCTTTTCCCGTCTGCCTTTATTTCAGATGTTTTCCCATGCATGAGACGCTTGGCAGACACGATCTTTCCGCCAAAGGATTCTCCGATTGTCTGATGCCCGAGACATACCCCGAGGATTGGAACTGCTCCTGAAAAACGCTTTACGACCGAAAGCGATATGCCCGCGGATTCTGGCCGGCCAGGTCCCGGTGAAATCACTATCCCCTTGGGACTGATGGCTTCAATTTCCGAAACAGACACCGCGTCATTTCGGAAAACCCTGACATGTGTGCCCAGTTCCTCAAGGTACTGTACCAGATTATATGTGAAAGAATCGTAATTATCAATCATTAAAATCATCGTCATTTCCCCTTTACAACGCAGGGTGTGTGGAGCGAAGCGTACCTCACCATTTTTAGCCTTGTTCCCAAACTCCGTTTGGGAACACAATTGCATGGCAAACTCTGTTTGCCTGATTGTGCCCCCGGATACAGCAGACACGCAAAACCTGAGTTTTGGGTGCGATTGCGTTTTCAAACGGAGTGTGGGAACGAGGTCAGTTCCCGAATGGTGGGTTCCGCTTCGCTCTACCCACCCTACATGCTATCTGATAAGTTGCAACGCCTTCTGGATTGCCATAGCTTTGTTTACGGTTTCTACCCGCTCCCGCTCCGGGTCAGAATCAGCCACAATGCCTGCACCGGCCTGAACTTTCAGTCGGCCGTTTTCAACAGACGCGGTTCGGATGGTGATGGCCATATCCATATTCCCGTGAAACGAGACATATCCGACTGCCCCGCCATAGGGTCCCCGGGGTAATTTCTCCATTTCCGCTATGATTTCCATTGCCCTTACTTTGGGCGCGCCGGACAAAGTGCCGGCAGGAAACGTAGCCCTGAGAAGATCCCACGCGTCGTATTCCGGCTTCAGGTCACAGCGAATGTTTGAAACCAGATGCATCACATGGGAATACCGCTCCACGAACATCAGATCCGTCACCTGCACGGTTCCCACTTCGGCAACCCGTCCCAGGTCATTCCGCCCCAGATCCACCAGCATGAGATGCTCGGCCCGTTCTTTTTCATCCTGGAGCAGTTCATTGGCAAGTGCCCGGTCTTCCTGCTCGGTGTTTCCACGGGGTCTGGTTCCGGCAATGGGACGTAGCGACGCGACGCGGTTTTCCACACGCACCATTGTCTCCGGAGAGGATCCCACCAGCGTCATATCATCCAGATGAAGAAAAAAGAGGTATGGCGAAGGATTAATGAAACGCTGGGCCCGGTAAAGTGACCACAGATCAGGAGCCGGGTCACAGATAAAGGGCTGGGAAATCACCGACTGGATAATATCACCGGCCCGGATGTAGGCTTTTACCTGCTTCACCATCTCCCGATAGCGATCTTCTTCCCACAGGGGTTTCAGCATAAATCCGGTTTTTTCCGAATTTTCTCCTGGTTCGGGTAAATCCTGTTCAACCTCTTCCAGCAGGCGACTGACACGGGCTTTTGCAGACTGATAGGCATGTTCCGCACTCTCTTCTTTGTCTGTAAAGGAAATCGCTACGCAAAGTAAGGTATGCCGGATATTATCAAAAATAAGAAGCTCGTTTGGAATAATAAAATACGCGAGGGGTTTGTCTTCCGGCAGAAGATTCGGAATCGGCTCGAAAAAAGAGACCATTTCGTATGTAAGATACCCCACCATCCCGCCCCAGAAGCGCGGAAGTCCCGGTACACTGGCGGGCCGATACTGCTCCATCAGGCTTCTCAGAACAGCAAGCGGGTCCCGGTTGTGAGGAATCTGCCTTACAGAACCGTTCTCCCGGACTTCCACAAATTCCGGATATACACATATATGACAACGGGCCGACGCACTCAGGAAACTGTAACGACCCCATCGCTCCCCGCCCTCGACACTTTCCAGGAGGAAGGCAGGCCCCTTACCTTTATGGATTTTCTTCAAAAGCGAAACCGGTGTCTCCGTGTCCGCAAGGATTTCAGCACATACAGGTATGACATTATGCTGCGCTGCAAGGCTGTGGAAATGATCTTTATCCGGAAACTGATTGATCAGCATGTTTTTTTCCTTTCTGTAGCTTCTGGCTTCCTCCGGCAATAAACCGGCAAGCAGCCATAAAAAAAGCCGTGAAAAATTTTCACGGCTTTAAAAAAACAAAAAAACCGTGAGCTTGGGGCTGCCCACGGTTTTAGTATCTATCTGACTGAATTTATGAATAATCAGGCTGATAAACACCCGTTGGCACACCCGTCCTTCTGAGCCTGCCAGCACCACCAGCCTTCCAGTTTGAAGTTGTTATTTATATGAATTCTGTTTGTATGCATTCTTATTATCCAAAATTTATACTTTATAAAATAACTGCATGTATCAGTGTTTGTCAAGTATTTTTT
>JAUCGG010000148.1 GCA_030378015.1 Desulfococcaceae bacterium HSG8 | reverse complement strand
ATTAAAAAACATCCGTTTTTTAATTTTCCCCGGAATGACAACTTAACTTACTGTCATTCCGGGGAAAATCGGAAAACGGATGTTTTCCGATTTTAACCCGGAATCCACTGTTTGCAAAAGTTTTCGAACTACGATGCTGGAATAAATGCCCGGGAAATGACAAAAAGACTTGTTTTTAAGAAGATTTAAGGCTTAGAAAACTACGAATCGATATTATAGCTTTGGTCGAGAAGATAATCTTCCAGCCGATGTCTCGCTCAGTCGAGAAACCGAGCGTGAAGATGTTGAAGCCGTTACGATTCATCAGATAACAGGGCTGACTCCGGCCCTGGCAATCCTGGTAAGTGCTTCGTGAAAAGTATTCCGCAGCATCCGGATACCTTTCAAGGAGTCGCCGCACGTCTCGCAGAATATCCCGGTGTCGTCTCCGGAACACCTGCGAGATAATCAGCGTGCTGGTTATCGCTTCGTCAGATCCGCTGTCTGTCTCGTTACCTGCTTCGCTGTCTGTCTCGTTACCTGTATCGCTTGTATCGCTTGTATCGCCGTATCCGGCCTGTGCTTCCGTCATACTTCCCTTTCTGTTTTCCGCCGTATCCCTGCCACTCTTTCAATCTCAGGGTACGAACCTGTCGGGCTGACCGACGGGCCGACAATCAAGGGGTAAAATGATCAAATAATCGAATGGTCAATATTGTCTGGAGCGAACACCTCGGACATAGTTGAACCAAATGTGCCCAGCTTCGTTGAATCTGAAATTGATTAAAAGCTCCGACCCCGACGGACATTTATCCGCAGTCCAGCAATGTTCTTGTTTTCTATCAAATACTGAATTAATATGAAGATCATCCGCTGGTTCACTTTCAATCAAAGACACTAATTCTTCAAGTGTAGGCAGTCGCCAATCGCTGTAGCCTGCAAATTGTTTGTTATTAAGGCCATCAATGTACGTTTGTACATCCTTAAATTCCATACAATCATCCGACCCCGACTGCTGCCACATAAGCTCCGCAACATGGTCTGTCACAGTGCCGTCTCCGTTGTCTTTTAAGTCGTTTTCAAAATTTCCTGCTTCGCCCCTCAAGGCTTCGAAGTCATTATTGGAAATCGTCTTAGGCTCGCTCCGAAGCATGCGGAGTCCCGCTTCCACATCTTCTGACATTTTCTCTAATCTACTTCCAATAATATCAACAACTCTGATCGCTTTTTCCAAAGATAATTCAAAAAATTCCCTTCTTGGTGAGAATCGAAATTTGCCCAATCTGTGGTGAATCATTTTTTCAACTAAATTTAATTCCCAATCAGGTGAAATTTCAATTGCATGAGCAACCTGAAACTGTGCCGGTACTGAGGTCGATCTTGAAAGCTGTTTAGCTCTATCTTCGGGGGTAAATTTGATGGTATATCCTATTTTAAAAAGATTTTCTTTAAAACTCGGATTCGCTAAAATATACAAAAAACCAGCTTATAAACAATTCGGATAGTTCCTACAACATCTGACATCTGCTGAGACAACGCGGTCATACGGGGCCGCTTCAGAAGTGCTTTTGCCAACCTGGCAGCTAACGAGGGCAGGACTGCCGGAGTGATCAACCTTCAGGTTAAGCAAAAAACATGCCATAAAAATCCTGAAAACATTTTTTTTAATAAAGACCTCCTTTTTACCCCGCTGTTATCCTTTAAAATCTGTTTCCGCCTTACGCTCCCTTAACACTATATGTTGTTTTTTTCTGTTGACACATCACTATATATTGCGGTAAGGGCTGTAACACTTAGATTTTAAATAGAAACCCCAAAAAAACGTGCTGATAGCGCCAACTATCAACACGGAAATTAAGACAAAGTATGTAACAGTCTGTTTTTAATGTGTTTCAATTTAAAAACCCGCGCTGCTAGCGCCAACTAGCAACACGGGAAATAAAATACGGAGCGCCTAGCGAAGCGCACCTAGCTAAATTCGTTATTAGCACAAATTCCATTTGTGTCAATAAAAACTTGCTTCGCTAGGCCTCCGGGAAAGGAGGTCAGCTATGTCTATTAAAAGAGAAATGTTTATAAGAGCGGCGGTCGGACAATACTGGCTTGACGACTGGTTTACACACACCCGTAAATAAACTAAACCGAATCGGTGACCGGGCAGATAATATTACTGTCCGGTCTTTTCAATTTCAACAATTTTCCCCACTGCCTCCCTCAGCTTCAATATCACATCAGCTAAATCCATAACCCCGTCCCGGTTTTCATCATAATACAGGGTCATTTCGCTTTCGTACCCCGCTTCAAGCCTCAGCCCGTGGATTGCACAGGCTACAGGGTTCGGGAAATTGCCCTCAATTACAGGGCCAATGTATTCTTTCACTGTCAACGGGTATTCATCCCCTCGGTTGTGTACGTGACTTCAAGCGTAAGCTGACACAGCCCGGCAGGACACAGCCCTGATTTCAGCTTGATCGTGATAGACGGGGCAAACTCCAGGTCTCCGCCAGTGATATATAGCTCCCATCCTTTTCCGGGATTTGCCAATTAATATTGATTTGGCCCTGCCCCGGTAAAGGCGGTTCGGGTTTTTATGTTTGGGGAAAGACATGATGATGGAAGTATCAGCAGATCGAAAAGTTTCCGGTAAACCCTTTTAAACGGTGGATTCCGGGTTAAAATTAAAAAACATCGGGCGCATACCCAAAAAGTAGGAGATTCTCGTTCCCAGGCTCTGCCTGGGAATGCGTTTACAGAGGCTCTGCCTCGTGTTTCATTTTAAAACAGGCGGTTTAAACGGAATGCCTCGCAAGGCAGAGCCTTGCAGTATGCATTCCCAGGCAGAGCCTGGGAACGAGTAACAAAACCGCTGTAAACAGTGGATTCCGGGTTAAAATTAAAAAACATCCGTTTTTTAATTTTCCCCCGGAATGACAGCTTTAAACTATTGTCATTCCGGGGAAAATCGGAAAACGGATGTTTTCCGATTTTAACCCGGAATCCACTGCTTGCGAAAGTTTTCGATCTACTGAGTATATCAAGTTCAGATAAAGGTTTTCACTGTTGGATACAAACGGAGGGCTGGATAATTGATTTTATATCGCCTTTATTCAAAGAAATGTGGCCGTCAATAGAGAGTATTTTTAAAACAAACGGAAAAATGAATTCAATAACTATTCCAAAATTTCAAATAACCGGAATGTGGTAAAAACACCCTGAAAAGCGGCATCCTTCATTTTGCATGAAAAGTAGTTTGCACTTTTCGGATGGGAAAGTTTGTAGTTCCGCCTTTAGGCGGTGTTGCACCGCCTAAAGGCGGAACTCAAACTTCTTGGTCTCAAAAACTGTAAACTGATGGTGAAGGATGCCTGTAAAGCAGGGTATTTTTACCTTTCAAAGTTCGCCGTTTCCCTGAAATTTGTTTGCAACTGACCACTGACAAATAATTACCCTCTCACTGCCGAAACAATCGTATCAATCATCTTGGAGGCTCTTTCCCATACAATTTCAAATGTCGTTGTCGGTATGGAGTTTTGCAGTTGTGATTCCATAAACCCTGACCGCTTCCCGGGATCATCAGGAATATGGTAAAAGAAGGCCCTGACTTTTCCATCAGTGCGGAGCTTTTCCATTTTTTTTATGAATTCCTGCTGTCTTTTCAATATTCTCTCGTTAAGTTCAGGCGTATTTGTAAGCGGCGGTGTGGGATAGAGAAAGACAAGCTGACCGCTTTTATCTGCACCGAATTTTGTGACTGCTCTTCCAGGGAAAGGGTACTGTCTTGTACAATCGCTGTCATCATTCATCACATCCGAGAAAATGATCACCCGTCCCCCGCTCTTTTTAGCAAGCACCTGTTCGAGAAAATGATGCAAAGGGGTTGTAAGCGGCTTTCCCGCTTCAGGCTCCCTGGCAGCAGAGACCCCCTGTATTTCATCTTCCACTTCATATTTAAACACTGTGGGGTCTGCCGGAGATTTTTTCAGTACGTATTTGGCATCTTTTTTTGGAACAATGCCTTTGACAGATGTATCACCGCACCCCGGGTTTCCGAAGGTGGAAACATTATAGGATACAGCCTCATCCCCGATGAAATTCTTCAGCCGGGCCACAACATTCTTTTTAAAATCATTAAGCAGATCAGCGTCAATAGTTGCGGATACATCAATTCCTACATAAAAAAGATTGGGATTCGGCTGCCTGACCTGTCTCAGTTCTGTGGCAACGCCCTCATTGGTAAAGTAAAAAAAGACCACCGTGCCGGCAAGCACCGCAAGCAGCAAAAAAAACATAAGAAAAATCTTGGATCTGAACAGGCTTCCCATAGTAATTCCCTCTTGTCAGTGTTCGACGGTCAGTGATCAGTTGCAACGAACAACAACTGACTACTGACAACGGACTAACTTTTATGAATAAACTGCATTTTGAACGAACCGATTTCAATCACATCAAACTGTTTCAGGCCGACCGAATCTTTCACCACTTTGCCGTTGATCTTCGGTTTTGAAAATCCTCCCACATAGCTCAGATAATAAGCATCAGGCCGTTTGCTGATTGTGGCCGCGGTCTGACCCACAAAAAATCCCTTCAGCACCACATCTGATGAAGCATTTTTTCCCAGCTTTGTCAGTTTCTTGCTCAGTTCTACTTCCCCGTCACCGCCCGCGAGAAAGGACAGCACCCCTAGCTGTTCACCTTCACCGGACTGAGAGGCCACACTCGAAACATTTTTCGCCAGCATGGATCGATATTTGCCCGTATCCATAACCATGGTTTCGCCCATTTTCTCATCACCTTTTTCCGGCTGGGCTTCTCCCTTGTCATATTCAAAAATGAGGACATGTTTGCCAATGGTTATCATATCTCCCTTCTTGAGCCAGTGAGAAATGGCAAGCTGGTCATTAACAAACGTGCCGTTTTTACTTTTCAGATCTGTCAGAAGAAAGCCGTTGCCTGCCCAGTCTATTTTGGCATGATGCCCGGATACGGCAAGATTTTCAATAACGATATCATTGCTGTCCAGCCGCCCGATGCTTACGGCTTGCCCCTTTTCAATCTTATATTCCCTTATTTTTGCTGAATCTTTTTTGAATTTAAGCGTCAAAGTTGGCATCGCAAATCCCCTCCGTTGTCAGTTATCAGTTGTCAGTTGTCAGTTGTCCTTTGCCAGTATCCGTTGTCAGTTGTTCGTTGTTCGTTGCAACTGACAACTGACAACTGACTACTGACTACCCATAATTCGCGAGATAAATCCCGATATCCTGCCTTTCTCATATTTAACTGCTTTTACTTTCAGCACAATCACAGTAATATTATCATCTCCCCCGCGTTCGTTGGCCAGATCCACAAGTATCCGACATCCCTTGTCCGGGGATCTGTCTTTTACCAGTTTAAGTATCTCCTTCGGAGAAACCTTGTCACTCAGGCCATCGGACGATAGTACCAGCATATCATTTTTGAAACACTGAACCTCGCAGATATCAGGTTTTACGTTTTTTTCAATACCCATGGCCCGGGTAAGCATATGGCTGAAGGCTTTCCCGAAGCGCATTGGCCCGTCAGGGTGCAGCGCCATTTGTTCAGCAATTACGGTATGGGGAACCGACAGTGTTTTTATCGCTTCATTCCGGATCAGATAAATCGGACTGTCCCCAACATTGCTTGCAATAATCGTATCAATGGTGAAACAAACTGCTGAAACAGTTGATCCCATCCCCTTGTAGGACGCTTTGCTGTTGGAAATCCGATGGACCACATGGTTTGACAGATGGATACCGGAAATCAGCCGATTAGCCTCCTTGGAAAGCGTGCTGTCGAACATGGCCGGTTCCTCCGCGTCCGCGTTATTCCTGAACTGCCGCATGTAGTCTCCCATAGTCTTTACCACCAGACTGCTGGCAACTTCCCCGGCCTGGTGGCCGCCCATACCGTCAGCAACCACATAAAGCCCCAGGTTATCATCAACAAGCAGGGAGTCTTCGTTGCCTTTCCGCTTTTTGCCCACATCGGTAAGACCTGCCGATTCAACAACTACCATCACTCCGAAGTCCTTTCCATAATTGACAATTGACAATTGTCAATTGATAATTGATAATTGATCAGACAGCTTTCTTTTTTTGCTGCATAAGTACGTCAATTTTTTTACCCAGCGTCCTTAAATGGAGAGCCATCTGAGATGCTTTCTGATATCGCTTGGCCCGATCTTTTTCCATGGCTTTGTTAATTATGGTTACATGCGCCTTTGACAATTTCGGGTTCAGTGTCCTTGCATCCGGCTGGCGGACATTCATTATCTGGTGCAGGAGGGCCGCAGGGCTGTCGCCATGAAAAGGCACGTCACCGGTTAACAATTGAAACAGCATTGCTCCCAGTGAAAAAATATCGGATCGGCCGTCCACCTTTTCACCGGAAATCTGCTCCGGTGACATATAATGCGGCGTTCCTTTGACCACGCCGGTCTGGGTCTGGGAACTGGCCGTAATCCTGGCGATACCGAAATCCGTAATTTTTATCACATCGGTTTTCAAAAGCATGATATTCGCTGGTTTGATGTCCCGGTGAACAATGCCTTTCTCATGGGCATAATTCAGGGCATCGGCAACATCACCAACATAATCAAGTACTTTTCGCATTGGCAGAAGACTGTTTTTTCTCGTATATTTCTGCATATCATCCCCTTCGAGATATTCCATTGCAATATAAGCCAGATCCTGCTCGTCTCCTGCATCATAGATCGTAACAATGTTCGGATGCGAAAGGGTTCCCGCACTTTCTGCTTCCCTGAAGAATTTTTCCTTCATGGCCTTGACCTCTTCCGGCTCAAAGTCATCAGTGAATCGGAAAGTTTTGATTGCGGTGGTCCGGTTAATGCGGGGATCCTGTCCCAGGTAAACAACGCCCATTGCCCCCTTTCCCAATTGTTTCATGATTTCGTATCTGCCAAGCGTGGGGCGGGTATCGCTGCCTTGTGTCAGCAGTCCGTCGCTAGTTCCTGCTCCGGTCAGAAATCCGTCACCGAATACCATGGTTTCACTGGCCTGAAGCAGTTTCTTTTTCCTTGTGCTGATATCTTTGTAATCAGGGTCGTACTCCTCTATATATTCATACACAGCGGCTGCCTTGTTAAGCTGCCGTTTTCTTTCGTAATCCAGACCCAGGTTATAAAAAATGCCTTTCATTTCCTTGTCAACCGGCACTTTCCGGAATTTGTCAAAAGCCATGTCCAACTGTCCCTGGCTCTGGAAAGAAAGTCCCAGCATCCGGTTGGTCTCAGCAGATTCTTCTTCGATCTTTTCTTTACGGGTTTCGGTGACAAAATATTTGATGGTCAGAACCCCGATGTATCCGAAGATCAGTTGCAGGAAAGGATATGTCACCGGGATCCAGATATCCTGATATATAAAAAGGTAGGAGGAACCGACGATAAGAAATACCAGGAGAAAGCAGGAGGCAGTGGCCGAAAATATTGCCTTTAAACGGGGCAGGAGAAGGGTGATCAGTATCCCTGTGAAAAATATGATGACAAGTTCCGAAATATTTCCCCATGAAGGCTGGCGAATAAATTTCCTGTTCAGCATGGCCCATATGGTGTTTGCCGTAAATTCTCCCACGGACATAGCCTGGGCTGTCGAAGTGCTTATCGGGTTAAGAATTCCTGCTGCCGAAGGGGTGATCAGAACAATTTTGTTCTTTAATATGCTCGCGGGAATTTTATCATTAATCACGTCATAGAAAGGGTAACGTTTGAAAGAACCCTGGCCTCCTTTGAAATTGATCAGAAATTCGGCCCCCGGGGTAATGGGGATATCAAGAAGACCTGCGGAAACAGAGGGTTTCTTTGTAATCTGTATTTCATTACCCGGAACCCCCAGGTAAAGAGCTGCCAGTCTCAGGGAAAAAGACGGAATATAAAGCCCGTCATATGTATATAACAGACTTTCCTTTCTGACTTTTCCGTCAATATCAAGAGAATCGAGCAGGTTGACATGGCCGATCCCTTCTGAAGCTTGAAGGAAATCAGGCAGAGGCATCACGATTTCACTGGCTTCAGGGCATTCCAGGCTCTCCGGGGCTTCGACATTCTGAATGGAATAATTCATAAGAGCCGTGCGCTTTTCTTTGCTGCCAACTATTTCATCCGATATTTTGAAAAATATCGGGAGCATAACATTATCGGATGCATCAACAGATTTAACAAGCTTCTGATCGTTATCAAGCCTTGTCCGGGCTTCTTCTATGGCCTGAATTGTCCGGGATATTCTTTCATCCGGCTGATTCGGATCAGTCTGTTCTTTCAGGCGTTCTGTCAGATATTGAAGTTCACGTAAAGCAGTGCTGTCCGACGGCTCACTGTAGATGATATTAAGACCGATTACTCTGGGGCCGGCATTGCTTATCTTACTTATACCTTCAGCTATACGGGAGCGCGGCCAGGGCCATCTGCCCAGTTTTTCTATGGATTCATCGTCAATATCGACGATTACAACCTTGCTTTCACTTTCCGGCTCTCCCCTTTTCATCATCCTGATATCATAATATTTAAGTTCCAGCGTGTCTATAATATCCGCTCGGAAATACCCGAGTGCCAGAAAAATGACGGTTATGAAAATCCCGTAAGAAATTGCCGGATATTTTTTCAGAATCCCCATTTATCCAATCCTGTTATTCGCGACCATAAGCCCCGGAATAAATTCCGGGGCTGAAAGCTGAAAAGCCAGCTACATTAAATACAAAAAAAACGGACTCCGCACCACGTTTCACGCATCACGCATCACGTTTTTGTTCTCTTTTTTCCAAATCATAAATAAAAGTGTGTAAAATATATATAGCTTTTACCTAAAACTCAGCGATATGTCAAATTAAAAACGGATTCATGAAAAGATAGCGCGAATAAAATCCGACGGGTTGTATGAAAGTTTAGCCTTGCGCAAGCCTTCGTCATCAATATCCTGCTCCCGATTGACAAGTGTAAATTCTTTTGCTGATTCAAGAAATATCTGGTTAATCGCCTAGTAACCCTTATAATTTATGAGACATCTCTCAAAATGAATAACAATCATATCAGAACTCAGTTTTTCTGCAACAGTAAAGGCGGCAAGTTCCTGCCCCACAAAAATTGATCCACTGAGAGGTTTTTCCATAATTCAAGAATTTTTGTGATTGAACGGTTTTCTGCAGACAGGGTATCAACAGATTCGCAATCCCTCCATGTACACCAAGTCCACTATTGCTCGGTTCGGATTAACAAATCCGAACTCGCGGCGGTGATGTCAATCTCCCGCGAGCAACAGGATATTTTCCCCGAACTTCGTTTGCGCAAAACCGGGATTTGGCAGGCCGAAGTTTGGGAACAATGAACATCTTTACCTGTATCTTAACACGAAATTCGCTGTTTGCAAAGTTCATAGAATTTTTCAATCTGCCGGAACTGTCTTTTAACGGTATTTTATATTATAGTCAATACAGTTAAGATATGAAATTTATATTTTTTCACGGGTGTAATTAAAAGTGTTAGGTAAGTCCTCGTTCCCGAACTCTGTTTGGGAACTCAATTGCCCGTAAAACTCCGGTTTTGCATGAAATGACAGGTAGCTGCAGATGCAGACAGAACAAGGGCCCGAGTACCTAACACTTTTAATTGTACCCTTTTTTCACCAACTGTCAGTAGATCGAAAACTTTTTTAAACAGTGGATTCCGGGTTAAAATTAAAAAACATCCGTTTTTCGATTTTAACCCGGAATCCACTGTTTAAGGCTAAACCGATGGCCTTTCGATCTGCTGACTATATCTATCTGTATATACAGGATAATTTTGCCATTTTGCAATAAAGTTTGACCTCGTATGTTTGTAGTGGTATGATTTCCAAGGTGTTTTGGATGTCCCGGAGTTCTGATTGATAATCTCCTGTAATAAAAATATAAGCCCTCAGGATATGCTGATGATTATGAAATTTGAATTTGCCACTGCCACCCGCATTATTTTCGGTTCAGAGACACTGAAAAAAGTTGCTCCCCTGGCATCCGAAATGGGTAAACGTGCAATGGTTGTCACCGGACAGAATGCCGAACGCGCCGAACCCTTGCTCAATTTATTGAAAAGCGAGGGAATGGAAACCGTCACTTTTCGCGTACCCGGTGAACCGGAAACGGAAATGATAACAAAAGGGACGGAACGGGCCAGGAAAGCTGACTGTGATCTGGTCATCAGTATCGGGGGCGGAAGCGTCCTGGATACTGGCAAAGCAATTGCCGCACTGTTGGCCAACAAAGGCGATCTTACGGATTATCTGGAGATTATCGGCAAGGGAAAACCGCTGCTCCGGACGCCTGCTCCCTGCATCGCTATTCCCACGACGTCAGGTACTGGTTCCGAAGTAACTAAAAATGCGGTGATCGCTTCACCTGGATATCGGGTGAAAGTGAGTCTGCGAAGTCCCCTGATGTTTCCCCGCCTAGCTGTGATTGACCCTGAACTGACGCACACCATGCCCCCGGGCATAACCGCCAGCACAGGTCTGGATGCGCTGACCCAGGTAACAGAAGCATATGTTTCCCCCGGAGCCAATCCCCTGACAGACTCCCTGTGCTGTGAGGGGATAAGACGTGCGGCCCGTTCTTTACGACGTGCATATGAAGATGGGGAAGACGCTGCTGCCCGTGAAGATATGGCAATTGTCAGTCTTTTGGGCGGTATAGCTCTGGCCAATGCAAAACTGGGGGCTGTCCACGGATTTGCAGGTCCTGTAGGCGGCATGTTTCCTGTGCCGCACGGGGTGGTCTGCGGCCGGATGCTGCCTTATGTGATGAGAGCCAATATCCGGGCATTGCAGGCCCGGGCACCCGGATCATCGGCACTGACCCGCTATGATGAAATCGCCCGGATTTTTACCGGAAAGAAAACAGCAGCTTCAGCAGACGGGGTTGACCGGATTCAGGAGCTTTGTGCGGATATGGGTGTGCCGGAGCTGGCTGAATTCGGTTTAAAGAAATCTGATTTTCCGGAAGTAGTAAGTAAATCTAAAAACGCAAGCAGTATGAAAGGAAACCCTGTTCAACTTACAGATCAGGAACTTACAAAAATTTTGGAAGATGCCGTTTAGTCAGTGGTCAGTGGTCCGTTGCGACTGACAAATGACAAATGACAAATGATGACTGACAAATGACAAATGACAAATGATGACTGATGACTGACAACTGACGACTGCCAACTGACAACTGACGACTGACAACTGACAACTGACGACTGACAACTGACAACTGACGACTGACCACTGACGACTGACCACTGACAACTGACGACTGATGACTGACAACTGACAACTGACAACTGACGACTGACGACTCACAACTGACAAATGACAACTGATCAAACTGACAAGGAGAAACTTATGAAAGATCCGATTGAAAATTACTGGACAAACCGGCTTTCCAGCCTCAAAAAGACCTTGGAAGCAAACAACTTCGAAGTGTTTCTGGCAGGAAGCCCTGATGAAGCGAAAAAAATCGCACTGGAAGAAATCATTCCGAAAACAGGGGCGGGGAGCGTTTCATGGGGCGGCTCAATAACATTTACAGAAACAGGACTTTATGATGCCCTGAAAGGCTGTGCCGATATGAAAGTGATCGACACTTTTGATAAAAACATTCCTGTTGAAGAAAACTTGGAACGCCGCCGGCAGGCATTGCTGGCTGATCTTTTTATAACCGGAACCAATGCAGTGACCGAAGCCGGGCAGCTTGTTAATCTTGATATGATCGGGAACCGGGTCGCAGCCCTTACCTTCGGCCCTAAATCTGTTATCGTACTCGTTGGCCGAAATAAAATTGTTCCGGATATTGAAGAAGCAATGTTCCGTATCAAAGACTATGCGGCTCCGGTGAATACCATGCGGCTGGATAAGAAAACACCCTGTGCGAAAACTGGCTATTGCCAGGAATGCAAAAGTCCTGATCGGATATGTAATGTTTGGAGCATTACTGAAAAATCGTTTCCCAAGGGCAGGATAAAGGTTATTCTGATCAATGCGGATATGGGATTCTGATTTTAGATTTTAGCTGTTAGCTGTCAGTTCTTGGCTAAAAGATAGCGATTAACGCCTAATGGATAGTGGCTGACGGCTACAATATCAAACTTCAATACGGAAAGGTGTAATTATGAAAAAATCATTTTTCTATGCTCTTATGCTTACATCATTTTTCACTTTTGCAGCAGACGCTCAGGAAAAATTCGAAACAGATATTATCAGAACATCTGCCGGTGACCTTGAGATCACATTTATCGGCCACGGGACTCTGATGTTTACTTTTGGCGGAAAAATCATCCACATTGATCCGTGGACCCGGCTGGCTGATTACTCCGGACTGCCGAAGGCTGATATCATCCTGATCACTCATGAACACAGGGATCATCTTGATCCCGAAGCTGTTAAGCTCCTGAGTGCCGACAAGACTATCCTAGTGACCACTGAAACCTGCGCTGAAAAACTCGGCCGCGGCATTGTTATGAAAAACGGAGACGTCAGGACCGTCGGAGGTCTGAAAACAGAATCCGTGCCTGCTTATAATATTGTCCATATGCGTAGCGAGGGCAATCCCTATCATCCCAAAGGTGTGGGAAACGGTTACATTCTCACTTTTGGTGACAAGCGGGTGTATATTGCAGGTGATACTGAAAATACACCGGAGATGAAGGCACTGAAGAATATAGACTGTGCCTTTCTGCCGATGAACCTCCCTTACACAATGACACCGGAAATGGTCGCTGATGCTGCAAAAGCATTCGGGCCAAAGCTCCTTTACCCGTATCATTATGGGGAGACGAATCCGTCTGATCTTTCTGATCTGCTGAAAAATATCACCGGAACAGAGATACGTATTCGTAAAATGTCTTAGGTGATTTCCGGAAAAGAATATACCAAGTGCGGTTTGTAGTTCCGCCTTCAGGCGGTGTTAAGCCGCCTGAAGGCGGAACTGCAAACTTCGATCTGGTATGTTTTTTATTGGAAATCACCTTAAAAAGGAAGTGGTCAGTTGCTATTCGCAACTAACAACTGACCACTGACCACTGACAAAAAAGGATTAAAACCAAACATCTCCGGATGCTTATTCCCCTGGTCTGCGATTGGGCTGAAAGACAGGAGAGATATATACTGCGGTACGGGATCGGGTGTAATTAAAAGTGTTAGGTTCCGTTTGGGAACACACCTGCCCGGCAAACTCTGTCTGCCATGCAAAACGGAGTTTTGCCTGCAATTGCGTTCCCAAACGGAGTTTGGGAACGAGAACGGCTCACCTGACTCACCTAACACTTTTAATTGCACCCTACGGGATCAGTCTGACTCCTTATCAGATTGAAGATGCAAGGCGTATCGGAGTACGCCCCGACAGTGTCAGGTTGTTGAAAGTCCCGGTGATCCCCGTTCCTGAAAATTTCAGCCTGGCTGCAGTGTCGGGCTTACAGTAATCCGGGACGATTTCCAAGACGTCCGCAGGGTGGTTGTTCACGAACTGGTCCAGTATGAGAAGCTTGGCGGTTTCATGCCTTTTCTCGAAAAATATCTTATGGAATGTATCACAATCGGTTATGATGAATCGCCAATGGAAAAAGAAGCTATGCGCGTGGAAAATCACCTTTGCGGCGATGAATAAGGACATGACCAAATGGCTGAACTGACGATTAAGGAATACCAGGAGATTACTGATGAATGGATTCAGACTTTCGGTGTGAGATATTTCTCAGAACTTACAAATCTTGGCATACTGATGGAAGAAGTGGGAGAGGTTGCCAGGATCATGACAAGAATTTATGGTGATCAGAGTTTCAAAACATCTGATGAACATTATAATCTGGCTGATGAACTGGCTGATGTTCTGTTTGTCATTGTCTGTATTGCGAACCAGACCGGGACTGATCTGACAGAAGCTATCCTGAAAAATCTTGAAAAAAAGACAAAACGAGATAAAGAAAGGCACCGGAGGAACCCGAAGCTGACCGGTAAAAGACCATAATAATTTTGGTTTCCATATAGTGCCTTGTCAGGATTGATTTTAGGAGTTGCCATCCAAAATATGCCAACTCCTAAAATCAAATCTGACAGAGTACCAGGCGAAAGTAAAAACCTGAAAGTCTTTAGATGATTCAAAAACATTCGATTTCAGTGAGTTATAAAAATATAACTTTCCCTCTTCGAAACGGATTTGTAATTTCCTGATTTTCTGTATAATAGATTGAGGAACCTGTTAAAATCCTGACAAATATGGTATGGGGAGCGATACTCTCCCAGCAGATACATTACAAGCAATTAGAGTTTTCAGGTCATTATAAATGTAATATACAAAAAACATTGCCAAAGCGTCAGGAAAGTTATAAATTCCCTGTTCAGTTTGTCAAAGGCGATCACCCGGTAATGAAAATCAGAGCAGAGATTTCCGGAAGTTCGGAAGTCCGGATGTGTGTTTTCACGGTAAATAATACTAAGGAGGAGCGATACATGAAACAATTAGCTGAAAAGATGGATCAGGCGGTAAAATCAATGGAAGAAAGGGATGGGAAATATCTTACGTTTACGCTGGCTGACGAGGAATATGGTATCGGCATCCTGAAAATCAAAGAAATCATCGGAATGATGCCTGTAACAGCAGTCCCCCAGACACCGGATTTTGTGAAGGGAGTTATTAACCTGAGGGGTAAGGTGATTCCGGTGATGGACCTCAGACTGAGATTCGGCATGGAATCAATTGATTATACGGAGCGGACCTGCATCATAGTGGTGGAAATCACCGGGGAAACCGGGAACGTGATGATCGGTATTGTCGTAGATACTGTTTCAGAGGTATTAAATATCAGAAAAGAGGATATTGAAGATCCGCCGGCATTCGGTACTCAACTGGATACGGATTACATTCTCGGAATGGCAAAAACAGAAGGCGCTGTAAAGATTTTGCTTGATATTGACAGGGTCCTGAAATCCGATGAAATCCGATTTATTGAAAAAGGGCTTTAAGTGTTTACCCGATATTCGTAAATTCTCATAACCTGTTGAAATTACAGATAACGATATTTTCAAACCTATTATCAATTTCAGACAGTTACGGTTTTTACGGGGGTGTTCGGTGTTTGTATTAATCAGACACCGAGCACAGGAATACCAGCAGATGAAAAATCAGATGAACCCGAGGGACTCTGACCTTATGAAGTTATTCAATCAGTTCCGGGAATTTTTATCTGCTTAA
>JAUCGG010000023.1 GCA_030378015.1 Desulfococcaceae bacterium HSG8 | reverse complement strand
GAACTATGGCTTTTAAGTTGAAAATGTTGGGATATCTTACATTCAGCATATAAAAAAAGTTTCTGACCACGAATCACACTAAAATAATATCACCTGTGTCATTCGCGGTCAGAAAACTCCTTATATTTATATACATAAATTGATGATCAGAACAAGTCATAAATTTGAAAAAAAGACAATCGGGCAAGACGTGATTTCGGATCATAAAATATTCCCGACAGCGGTTCCGGGTGCAGGAAAGAAGACAACCTTGCAAGTTATGCTTTCAAATAAAAATGAGATTCTCCTCCGCTGGTCCGAAGAACTGCGGGTTTCTCTTGGCCCTGATATCCTGGCAAAAATAACCAGGGATCAGATGACTGCCCAGGGAGAAGATATCTTCAACGCGTTTATCAGAATTTTTTCTGATGAAGCCAATACAAATAACACAGATTCTTCTGATCCATATAATATGCTTAAAGACATAAGATATTCCCACACGGAGTCAGAAATTTCTCCCTCGGAAACAGCACGGTTTGTTTTATCTTTCAGAGATGCGCTTCTCAGATCCCTGTGGGACTCCTTTGATGATCCGCAACTTCTCAGATCGGAAATTATCCGGGTAAACCATGCGGCAGACAGTTTATGCTTTATTGTTTTCGAACCCCGTAAAGCTGATATCCCGATGCGGGCCAGGGAGATCATCAGTTATGGCTTGGAACTCCTGCCGAAACTTATACAGGGGCTTGACATTGTCAGGGAAAAAACAGAAGATGATACCGTGAAGGTTGTTATGACCTTACAGGATATTGTCCGGAAAAGTAAGGAGGGATCCGAGGAAGCAGAAGTAATGGTCGCCTATTTTACCGGAAATACCGAGGAAGCGGAGGCCACCTTCGGAACCAGCTATGTTGAGCGAGTTATCCGGGAGAACGAATCCGTGGTGGCAAAAACCGGAGCAGCCTTCCACGCTCTTGAACAGGTCAACAGGGAATTATCGGATCATCTGAAAATTATTGTTGAAAAGGTGAAAATGATTGATAAGTTTGTGGCGGATATTGATGAAATTGCTGACCAGTCGAAAATGCTGGCGATTAACGCGGCCATTGAGGCTGCCAGAGCCGGTGACAAAGGCCGGAGGTTTTCCGTGGTGGCGCATGAAGTGCGGAACCTTGCGGATATGTCTGCCCGGAGCGCTGCGAATATCAGTGAGATCGCTGAAGAATCCGTAGGCGTCGTGAAATCTGTTCAGAATCACATTGATTCGAAGATATCGGGAGGAACTTCTGAAATGAAGAACGCTGAAAAAAATCTGAAAGAAGCGTTTACCCGGTTCAGACAGTTCGCGAATAACATATCCGATGCCATACAGACATTAACCCATCGTTATCATGAAATAACAGAGGGCATTGAAAGCTCCGCCATATCGCTCCAGTTTCAGGACGCAGTCAGCCAGGAAATCTCGGATATCATTTCTTCGATAGGCACTTTCAAAGCCCGGTTTGAAAATATTTACAGGGTTCAGGAATATGCAGGAGATGAAGTCAGTCTGATAAAAGATGACAAAACAATATGTTATGATAAAAACGATGTTTATACACCTCGCATACAGAGGGATATTGAAGATGACGTCGAGTTTTTCTGATTAATATACGAAATTCGGAGGAACAAAATGGTTACATCAACAGAGCGAATCGGAAACAGGGTGGTTGTCAGGATACTCAGAGATATTGATGATCTGAAAACAGGCGAGGAATTCAAGACAGTCCTGATGGAACTTTATAACAAAGGCGAAAAGGAAATTGTTATTGATTTCGGAGACACGAACCTGATCAACAGTCATGGTATAGGAAAAATTTTAATGTTTTACAGGCGATTTAAGTCAAAGAACGGCACAATATATGTCGCACCGCTCAATGACTCCATAAGAGAAATATTTGAATCCCTCATGCTGGACAAACTGATTCCGGAGATAAAGATTTAAGCTGATTTACGATTTACGATTTTAGATTTACGATTTTAGATTTACGATTTCTGTCCGTCCGAATCGTAAATCGTAAATCGTAAATCGTAAATCGTAAATCGTAAATCACAAATCGCAAATCGTATGATAAATCACAAATTAAATCTGCTTGTCGTGGACGATGATGCCTCCCTTGCGAGCTTCATCTCTTACGCGTTGACGAAGATGTCCTATACCCCCCGTATAGCCAGTTCCGGTAAGGAGGCATTGGCTTTACTCCGGGATGATCCGGCAGATATTCTTATCACGGATATCCATATGCCGGGCATGAGCGGTTTGGAACTGACAGAAGAAGTGTTACGGATATACCCGGACACCATCGTTATTGCTGTAACAGGCCGGGGGGATATCAATATTGCTGTGGAGTTCATGAAACTCGGGGGCATTGATTTTCTTCAGAAACCGGTGAATGTATCCGCGCTCAGGCTTGCTGTTGGGTCCGCAGCGGACAGACAGCGTCTGAGAAAGGAACTGAAACGGGCTGAACAGAACTATCAGAATATATGGGAAAGCGCGCCTATCGGTATCTACCAGTCTTCTCCGGAAGGAAGGTTTATCAGCGTGAATCCGGTACTGGCCAGGATGTTGGGGTATTCGTCTCCGGATGAGATGATTTCTTCCGTAACAAATATCGCTGAACATTTATATATCCAACCTTCCCAGCGAGAATCCCTGATTCAGCATATCTTGGAATATGGGGAATGGATGACGATTGAAGATGAGTTTTTTCGTAAAGACAAAAGCATTATTTTTGCCAAAGTGACGCTGCGCGCTGCCTTAAATGACGATGGCGGACTGCTTTATATTGAGGGCTTTGTTGAAGATATTACGGAAAAGAAGAAACAGGAAGATATTTTTAACCTTGAAATGTCCAGGGCAAAGGAAATTTACGATCTGATTGTAAAACCGCAGCTACCCATGATAAAAGGATTAAGAATCAATGTGAAATGTCTTCCTGCTGAAAATGTTGGCGGTGATGTGGTGGAGTTCCTGAAAATCAGCGAGAAATGTCTGCTCATTTTTCTTGCAGATGTCACAGGTCACGGAATTCCCGCGGCCATGACAGCAAACACTGCAAAAACACTTTTCAGGGAGATAGCGGAAACCTATACTAACCCGGCCATGATATGCAGGCATCTGAATGATATCGTGTCCCGGATCACCCTCCCGGATGATATTATCGCATCCTTTTGCGCACAGATTGATCTGGAGGCCATGACCCTTACTTATTGCCTTTGCGGCATCCCGGCCCCGATTATTCTCAGGAATCATGAAAACATATGCCTGGAACCCACGGGATTTCCCCTGGGGGCTTTTCATGACGCTGTTTATGAAGATGTCACCCTGTCGCTGTCAGAAGATGATTTGCTCGTTGCATTTACTGACGGAATAACGGAAGTACGATCCGAAAAAGGTGAAATTTTCGGACTGAACGGCGTGAAACAGAGTATCGGAAAAGAAAAGCATGATATATCCAGCTTGGTGGAGTGTATTAAAGAAAGTGCTGAAGATTTTCAACAAAAACATAGCTGTTTCCAGGATGATGTTATCATACTGGCTGTCAGCCTTTTTGATGAGGATAATGGCAACACTTGCACCAGACCGTGGAACCGATTCTGTTCCTCAAACAAATATCTTCTTGAGATGAAAACCAGGCACATCCGGATTGACGATGTGACCGACTTTTTTATGGGGCATGTTGCGGAAAAATCCGGGCTTTCTTCTGAAAAAACAGGAAAGCTGAGGGTCGCGTTCTTTGAAGTTCTGCTGAACGCTATTGAACATGGCAATCTGAAACTGACAGATCTGAAAAAAAATCCTGAATTCTTTGATTCGGAAAAATACCGGGATATGTTTGAAAACCGCATGAATTCGGAAAAATGCGGTGATAAACTGATTCGTATAGAATGCCAGTACAGTCCGGAAAAACTGGAAGTCTCAGTTGAAGACGAAGGAAGCGGCTTTGAGGTGGAAAGCATTTCTGATCCGAGAGCTAACAACAATATCAGCAGTTCCTCGGGGAGAGGGATATATATCGCAGGTATGTCTGTGGACCGGGTAATGTACAATGCCACAGGCAACAAAGTTACGCTGACTTGGATGATTAAGTGACAGATGACTCCCTGCGAATCACTGCCAGCACTTCACTGCCGGTTCCGAGATATTCGACCTGATCAAAGCTGATGGTCCGGGCCAGGTGGATGCCTCTTCCGTGGGGATCAAAGGCCCGCTCCGGTTTTAATTCCATAAATGAATGCCAGTCAAACCCGGTTCCCTGGTCCCGGATCAGGAACCGGACTTCATCTGCTGAGTTTTCAAATTCAACAGCAGCTTTTTTCAACGCGTTTTCCGGCATAGCCATTCGTTTTTCCACTTCTATGCTCCATTCATCCCTTTCGATAAGCCGTGATTTTTCATCATAGTCAATCCCCAGGTTGCCATGTTCCACCGCATTGATCATAAGTTCCCACAATCCGAGCACTGCCCGGCTCGGATCAGGACATACCCCTGCCAGCAGCGAAGACAGTCTCTGTGCCTCATCCATATTCCGGAATTCAAAAAGTCCTGTTTTCATGAGCATGAGTGTGTCTGTGGTCTTTTCAAGACTTTTCTGCATGGATTTGTAATTGGTATAACCATAAGCAGCGGTTTTCACTACGGACAGGAGAATCTCTTGGCGGTAGGGCTTGGTGAGATAATAATCCGCGCCAGCCTGGAACCCTTCAAGGATGTCTTCATCTTCATTCATCGAAGTCTGGAATATCACCGGAACCATTTTCAACAGGTCATGTGCTTTCATCATAGTCAGCACCTGCATACCGGTCATGCCAGGCATCATCCGATCCAGAATGACGGCGTCAAAATCCGAAGGGGACGCTTCCAGCAATCTCCAGGCTTTCTCACCATCTTCAGCAGTAACAATATGATAATTTTCATTTCTGAGCAGTGTTTTAAGAAAACTGAGAGCGAGGGGCTCATCATCTGCTACCAGCAGTGTCAGCGGCGATTCTGGCATAATGCTGTCCTCTTTACTTGCAATATTTTTATAAATTTATCAAATAATTGATATAAAATCAAACCCGGATAAATGATATTTATATGGCTCTGATCTTCGTTTCGGCCATTCATCCGCTTTGCTCCCGCCGGACTGACAAATCCGGCGGTGACATGGCTCGGATTTGTCAATCGTCCGGGTGTAATTAAAAGTGTCAGGTTCAGTATGTGTCCTTGTTCCCGGACTCCGTTTGGGAACACACCTGCCCGGCAGACTCTGTCTGCCATGCAAAACGGAGTTTTGCCTGCAATTGCGTTCCCAAACGGAGTTTGGGAACGAGGACTGTGTCCTGCGGCCCGGATTTCGTTGAAAGTGATCCGTGTTCATCCGTGTCCTGATTCCCGCGATATAGTAGGACACGGATACACACGGATTTTATTACAGAAATGATCCGTGCGCATACGTCTGTACGACTCTGATCTTCGTTTCGGCCATTCATCCGCTTTTGCTCCCGCCGGACTGACAAATCCGGCGGTGACATGGCTCGGATTTGTCAACTGATCTCACGCTGAAGTGCCGAGCCGAGCCATGTGGTCCGAACGAAGATCATGGCCATTTATATCTGTAATCAGCATAACATACACAACTGCTGAAAAATTGCAAGCATTAGTTAGCAGTTAGCAACCGCACTTTCAGGTCACTATATTATATTATTTGCCTAGGGATCGCAGGATAATAACAAGATCAGTCAGATCAATCCGTCCGTCACCGTTGACATCGCTTTCCTTTAAAACAGGTTCACCCCGGATACCAGTCAGGAGTTTCAAAACCAGTATGGCATCTGTCAGGCTGAACTGTCCGGATAGCTGTTCATAATAAATTATACGGCCAAAGCTCTCCCCGATGAATGCTTCCATATCCCCGTCGTCATTTATATCGGCAAAGGCCGGGAAACTGTTCCAAGATAAATTCACCCCGTTGAAAGGATTATCCCTGCCAGTCATTTCCGTAAACACAGGCGTTGAAACCGATCCCGCGTTTTGGTAATACCTGATACTTCCATAGTACTCCCCGATAAAAGCGTCCATATCCCCGTCGCCGTCCACATCCGTAAAGGCCGGTACGCTGTTATCTCCCACATCTGCCCCGTTGAAAGGATTGCCCGTGCCGGTTCTCTCGGTAAACACAGGAACGGAAGCCGATCCCGTGTTTTGGTAATACCTGATAATTCCCTCGTACTCCCCGATAAAGGCATCCATATCCCCGTCGCCGTCTATGTCCGTAAAGGCCGGGGCGCTGGATTCTTCCACATTCACGCCATTCAGAGGATTATCAGCGCCGGTTTTTTCCTCGAAAAACGGGGCTGAACCTGAGCCTGTATTCTGGCAATACCTGATGGTTCCTAAATACTCCCCGATAAAGGCATCCATATCCCCGTCACCATCTGCGTCAGTAAAGGCCGGTTTGCTGTTATATTCTGTATTCAGGCAGTTAAAGGAGTCAGGCTTGTCGTTTGTTTTCGTAAACTCAGGCACCGTACCCGAGCCTGTATTCCGGTAATAGCTGACGGTTCCGTATTCCTCCCCGATAAATGCATCCAGGTCTCCGTCGCCGTCTATGTCAGCAAAGGATATGGCAGCCTCTCTGCCCACATCTGCGGTTTCCAGGACAAATGCCGGAGCCGAAGGCGTGCCCGTATTTTGGTAATAGTTGATAGTCATTTCACCCATGCCGATGAATGCATCCATATCCCCGTCCGCGTCTATGTCCGTAAAGACCGGGGCACTCCTGGAACTCACCTGCATACCGTCAAACGGATTCGCCGCGCCGGTCATTTCTGTAAAAACAGGGACAGAACCTGAACCCGTGTTTTTCTGATACATAACGGAGCCGTCATTATTTCCGATAAAAGCATCCGTATCCCCGTCCGCATCTATGTCGGCAAACCCCGGAACGCTCATATAACCGACGTCCACACCATTAAAAAGAGCGGATGTACCGGATATTTCTGTAAACACCGGTAATGAAGCCGACCCCGTGTTTTGGTAATAATTTATAACGCCGTCAACCTCCCCGATAAATGCGTCCATGTCCCCGTCCGAATCTGTATCAGCAAAACCCGGCGCGCTGTATCTTCCCACGTCAACGCCGTTGAAGGGGTTTTCCTCGCCGTTTATTTCCGTATATGCAGGGACAGAAGCTGATCCCGTGTTTTTATAATACCTGATCTGACCATCCTCGGCACCGACAAAGGCATCCATGTCCCCGTCTCCGTCTATATCAGCAAAAGCCGGATCGCTGTATTTTCCCGGGTTGATCCCATAGAACGGATTCCCCGCGCCGACCATTTCCGTAAATTCAGGTTCGGAACCCGATCCCGTATTTTTATAATAGCTCATGTAACCGGTATGACTCCCGATAACGACATCCGAATCCCCGTCCCCGTCTATGTCCGCAATGGCCGGTTTTGTAAACCAGGAGAAGGACAGAGGGGCGTACAGCAGCGTGCCGAAGGGGTTATTTAAATCGGGCTGCCGGATAAATGTCACAGCATGAGCGGAACCAGCGATCAGTATCATTCCGCTTGCAGCAATTACCACGCCCCGGATGAGGCTTTTTCGAATACGTGTGTATCCGGTTCGGTTCAGAGAACGGCAGGGAAACCCGGGTTTTTTCCCATAAGCACTCGAAAACGCTTTCTGCCATCTGAACATGAAACCCCTCACTTTTCGGATTATTTTTCTAAACAGCCCCCGGCTCAGGATTCCGACTTTCTTGCAGAGTTCATTTTCTTCAGGGTCATCTGTTTCAATATCAGAAAATGTCGGGTAATGTCCCTTTACCGATTCTCCGAGATCAGATTCTGGGTTATGAATATTTAAAAAAATCGGCATGTTTATCTCCTTCCACAGTTGGCTAAATGACAGGTTTCAAATGTTTGCGAAAATATCGCCAGGGTTTGGCTGGCGAACCTTCAGGCGGCGAGAATTCATTCCACCGCCTTTTTTTCAGAATATGTTCGATCAAAGGGAAATCGCTCCAGTCAGGGCGGCATCCGATATGAATACGGTCGTATCCGAGGGATGAGAAGGCTTTTCCCAAGGCTCTGACCAGCGCATCACCGATCCCTTGCCGCCGGTGTTCGGGGTTTACAAACAGGGATGTGAACCAGGCGGTTCCGTCGGGCCGGGTTTCGCCAAGTGCCATGCCGACCATCTCCGAATCAAGAAGGGAGACCGTGGCGATCAGCGGTTCGTGAATCCTCCGTTCCCGAGCCTGATTTCGGATATTGGGAAAAGTGAGGGTTTCAAACTGGCTGACCGCGGATTCAACCGTCATGTCGAGGCTGAGTTGAAAACGATATTTGGCGAGGCGGTCGGGGGATGCGTCGTGATCCGGCTGTGAATCTGTCATGACCGAACGCGAAGGCAAAGGAAGACCCGGGGACAACCCGACCCTGCCCGGCATGTCAGATGCCGGCAGCGTATGCCGGACCACCGCGCTGTCGTGCTTGAATGTGATCACACGCGAAATCTCATCGGATTTGAATCCGAAAGCCATAGGTCTGCGGATATCAGGGAGTACGACGACATCGTAGAGTTCGACCACCACGCCCTCGATATCTGCCCAGTGAGCGATGTACCCGCTTTTCAGATCAATGACCGCAATCCCGCATCTGGGTGCGGCGTCTTTTGCCGCCAAAGCCCGATCTATGGGCAGCCCCATGAATGTGCGGTCATGCCGGGGTTTTGACAGGCCGACAATGGCAAAATCGCCGTGAAAAGCCAATCCCCTGAGGTATCCCGGACAGAAAACCACGGGGTTGAACCTGTCCGAATCGAAATACCCGAATTCACCGGCCCCGGAATTGAGCAGCCACACCCTGTCCTGATATATGCGGGGGGAATGCGGCATGGACAGACCGGTCAGAACGATTTCATCGGCTGTCACATCCATGAGGCAGCCGCCGTCTTCCCGGCGGGAACGCCAGCCGGAGGGAACATCAGAACGGCTTACCGCTGTCATATATGCCGGTTTTCCGTGTTTCATGGCAAGGCCGTTCAGGTGACAGCGATCCTGGGGAACCAGTTCGGAAATAAACGGAGGTTTCCAAACCGGTCTGAAACTGTGGCGCGGGTGTAACACGGAGAGGCAACTGTACTGGGTATTGACGAAAACGATCTCGTTATCCTGGTTCAACGCCACATCGTGAATATCCAGATCGCCGGTGACATGGCTGACCCGCGGCACATAAAGCGAGTCATATCCTTCGTATAATTCGCCCGGCTCCAATATGTTATCCGATTGCCAGAGCTGATAACGGGTACTCATGTATAAACGCCCGGGATCCGCATATAACCCCATGGGACGGTCAAACAGCCTTTCAAATATGGAAAGAGCGCCGTCCGGTTTCAGTCCCAGCAAAAACAGGCGGTTGGTCTGATAAGTGGTGAATGCCAGGCTGATCCGCTGTTCGTGAAGCCATTGCAGAAAATGCCGGGATGTAATGATTTCAACCCGCGGATCGCTTTGTTTTTTTTGTATGGTTTTCATGGGGTTCCAAATGCACTTTTATGCAAAAACTAAGTGCTCCGTTTCATAAATAATGAACAGGTTATACAGAAAATTTTCCGACGCGCGGAGTGCAAAGCTTGCTTTGCGCCAGCCCGGGATTCCCGCAAAGCAAGCTTTGCACTCCGCTGGATTTATAATCCTGACATTATTTCTGAAACGGAGCACTAAGGTGATTTCCGGAAAAGAACATACCACGGAACACACGGAATACACGAAAAAAAGAGAGCGTCCTTCATTTAGGATTAAAATTTCGGGCAACATTTAAGGTGATTTCCGGAAAAGAATATACCAAGTGCGGTTTGTAGTTCCGCCTTCAGGCGGTGTCGATGGATAACACCACCGATTTCCGCCCCGGCATCTCACGGACAAGTTTTGTGATGAAACGTGACAATGCCGACATATTGGTGATCTGATCCATCTGCTGTTCAACAAATTTGGCAGGATCCGGAAGATCCAGATATTCAAATTCCAACGCCAGCATGTCCAGAAAGGTATAAACAAACCGCTCCTGATACTGATATGTATCGGTGTCAATCGCCTCAAAACTGAGGTTCAGAGCCAGATACTCCTCTCGGAGATTGAGCTGAGTGTTCAGCAAATGCAGGGTCGTTGTCTTTCCAAACTGGCGGGGGCGGTTGATGGTGAAATACTCACCCGCCTCAACCATCTCAATAACCTGTTCAATTTTGGCTGAAGTGTCAACCATGTAATGGCGATGGGACACACACAGGCCCGTGTCATTGAATTTTCGTTTCATAAAACCCCTCTTCAGATTGCAATATAACTACAAATGTTGCTACTGACAATGCTTATCCATGCCTCAATCTTCACTAAAAAATATATCGGAGACTGTCAGAATATGCAACCCGTAATTTTACATTTACAACGGCTTTCTGAAACCGGTGATCACTTTTTTGAATCAGCTCGGAAATTATCACTGACAGATTTTTTAATGAAATCAGAATCTGTTATAATAAACCTCGCAGGTCTGCATTTCGCGAAGACCTGCGAGGTTTTCGGACCCGTCTTATAATACTGACCCGGCGGGTTTTCAAACCTCGCAGGTCTGTATTTCATGAAGCCACGCGAAGACCTGCGAGGTTTTCAGACCCGTCTTATAATACTTAGGCGATTTCCAGAAAAGAATATACCAGGTGCAGTTTGTAGTTCCGCCTTCAGGCGGTGTTATGCCGCCTGAAGGCGGAACTACTACAACACTTTTTAAGTTCGTCCCCCCCCCTTTTAAAGGGGGCCGGGGGGATTTTATGTTACAAAAAAAGGGTGTTGCGGCAGAAATCCCCCCCGGCCCCCCTTTAAAAAAGGGGGGAGGAACTTACAAGTTGATGTACTGCAAACTTTGATCTGGTATGTTTTTTATTGGAAATCATCCTAAATGTTGCTTCAAATTTTATTTCTAATCTGTAAGCCCTTGTCAGACATGGATTTACAGATTCTCATCTGTATAAGAACCGTTATTTATTAACTTTTTCCGAACTTGTCTTTAATTGTCTGAATTTTATCTGAATTTTTATATGGCTTTCTGATTGCATTTCTGTCTGCTTTCTGTCATAAATTACAGATAAGAGTATTACGTGCAAACGGAGACTGGGAAGACTATTGGGAAAATAACAAGACGGCATAAATGGAAAACCTAATACACCACTTTTTAAGTTCCTCCCCCCTTTTTTAAAGGGGGGCCGGGGGGCCGGGGGGGATTTCTCCCTCAACACCCTTTTTTTGTAACATAAAATCCCCCCGGCCCCCTTTAAAAAAGGGGGGGACGAACTTAAAAAGTGATGTACTAACACCTATGCCACATGCCCGTGTTATTATAATATCTTGATATACAACTAAAAAGCTGAATGTCCATTTTTTTTTAAAAGACTGTCAGGAGTCCGTTTCATACGTTTCATACAGATAATTTTTTATTTTGCCCCGATTTTCTTACAGCATGACGAATTCGTAATTAACTGTCAAACGGGGATTCACAGATCAGGATTAAAATTCCGGATATTCGACTAATGAATGAGCATAGCAAAAATAAAAAATTTTGTCGTCTCTTTCAGGGCATTAGGGAACTCCAAATAAATAAAATACCGATTCCGGAAAATGTAGGGTGGGTGGAGCGCTAGCGTAACCCACCATCTTTGTTGGCGAATGATACGGTGAGCGGAGCGTTGACGTAACCCACCATCTTTGTTGGCGAATGATACGATGGTGGGTTACCCTACATTTTCGGGTATTTTATTTTTTGGGAAATCCCTTAACCCAAAAAAATCCGTGTTTATCCGTGTCCTATTAAAGCATATTAACCGCTTTCAGGATAAAGGGGATCAGCATCCTTAATATAATACCCGCTTTAATTTATCCTTTCCAATTTATCCTATTCATGCTATCAAGCCTTTTATATAAAAAATATATCATGTAAAAGGAGAAAAATCCATTGAATTTCAAATCGTTGTTTGGTATCCGTTTTATTGCTTTCCTTATATTCGCGCTGTTTTCTGCAAATACTGCCCTGGCCGTCAGACCATTCAAGGTGCTGATCATTCCCTTTACAATCCATTCAGAAAAAGACCTGGCTTTTCTGAATGACGGGATTGTGGATATGCTGTCGTCCAGACTTGCCCGGAAAGACAAAGTCGTTGTAATAAAACGGAAAAAAGTAGAGCAGCTTATCCGGGGGGATATCCCGGATGAAGAAACAGCCCTTGCCCTGGCTGAAAAGCTTGAAGCAGATTACCTCCTGCTCGGAACCCTCACGGTTTTCGGCGACAGTGTCAGTACAGATGCCAGGTTTATTGATATCCGCAAAAATAACCCTGTTGTTACATTTCATAAATCCGGGGAAAAACGGGGGGATGTGATTGCCCATACAGCCCTTTTTGCGGATCAGATTCACCAGCAGGTTTCATTTCAGAGGACAGGAGACGGGGTACAGAAGAAAGAAGAAAAAAGAAAAAAAACGGTTTCCGAAGCCCCGTTACCCGAAAAACAAACTGAGCCGACTGTAAAAAAAGTTGAACCCTCAGTGATTTCGGATAAGCCCGTGGAAAAAGTTCCGGAGGATACGCCGACTGCAAAAGATCGGCCTAGGTCCCATATTTGGAAAAGCAGAAATTTTACAATGAAAATCAAAGGACTGAGCGTCGGTGATGCGGACGGGGACGGCCGAAATGAACTGGTTTTCACAGATGGGAAGGACATTTATGTCTCCCGGTATGTGAATGAAAAGCTGGTCTCAATGGGCGAGATCAGGGGCGAACATTATATAAAGCTCCTAGGGGTTGATGCTGCTGACATCAATAAGAACGGGAAAGCAGAAATATTTGTCACCGGTCTTAAAAAGAACACGAGTCTCAGTTCTTTTGTGCTGGAATGGGACGGGTCAGCCTTCGGGAAAATAAGCGATGATGCAAACTGGTACTACAGGGTGTTAAATATACCGGGACACGGGAATATCCTGTTGGGCCAGAAGCGCGGATTAACGGGGATGGACAGCTCATATGAGATAAACGGAGCATCTGACCTTTTTCTGCCAGGCATACGCGAACTCCGATGGAAGGGCGCCGGATACGAAGCGGTTCAGCAGCAGGTGTTGCCGGAATGGGTTAATATTTTCGGGTTTACATACGGAGATATTTTGAACAACGGCGAAGAACTTGTTGCGGCCTTTAAGGGTAATGATCAGATATGCCTGATGAGCCGGAGCGGAGATGTGAAATGGGAAAGCTGGGACAGATATGGCGGCAGCATAAGCTATCTTGAATTTCCATCAGATGACGCAGGCGCGGGGGAAACAGATCATTTCTATCTGCCCCAGCGCATCCATATGACCGACTTGGACGCAGACGGGAAAAATGAAATCATAATTGTTAAAAACCAGGGGGTTACACGCAGACTGTTTTCAAGATTCAGAAGCTTTGAAACCGGGCATATTGAGTGTCTTGGATGGAGCGAGACAGGTTCGGAACAGAAATGGAAAACAGACGGAATTTCCGGTTATATCAGTGATTATACAGTCGGGGACCTGGATAATGACGGCCAGAAAGAGATTGTATTCTCCGTGATAGCGAAGGCCGGTTCGATCATGGGAAAGAAAACGAGTTTTATTGGTGTGTGGAATGTGAAATCTTTCTGATTTGCGATTCACAAGATGCGAATATAAAGATCAGAGATCACATAGCAAAGCAAGATAAGTATTTGAAGCCATGTGCAACTTTTTTTAACCGAATGCCACAAAGACACAAAGAACTTCGTGCCTTTGTGCCTTCGTGGCATTATAAGTTGCACATAGCGTTATTTGGCCATAAATTTTTATGTACCCGGCTATGTTCCTTTCCTTTGCGCCTTTGCGAGAGAAAAAATCATGAAAAAAAAGGAGGTGATGCTGGAACAAAACAGGTAAAACCGAGGGATAAAAGACAGGAATAATCCCCGGCTTTGGAATTTATTCAAAAGGTTATTTCAGAAAAAATTATTTAGGATCAGGAGGAAAAAAGATGAAAAAGGTTTTTGTATTTGCTTTATGCGTCGGGATGTTCCTGATGTTTACCGCACCGGTTACGGCTATGGAAATCGGATTCAGCGGGGAGTATTATGTAGAAGGCGTACTCAATTCTAACGAAAATCTGGATGATGATGACGCGACATCCCAGTACAGAAGGATGAGGCTCAGATTCAGAACCGAGGTCGCGCTTACAGAAACATTGCAGCTTATCACCCGCTTTGATGCGCTTGAAAAAGTGTGGAGTTCAAATGACTCGGCTTTTGCGAATGAAGATGATGAGGAGAATATAGACTTTGACCGGGCTTACATGAGAATCATATCCCCTGTCGGTCTGATCCAGGTGGGCCGCCAGGAAGGTGTGACATGGGGAACTGACTGGGCAGATGATGAGGCTGATACGGATCGTATCAAATATGTCCTTCCCGTACCAGTGGGAGGGGGCAAGCTTTATCTTGCTGCTGTGGCTGAAAAAGTTACCGAAAATGACGCAGGCACGGATTTTTCTGACCAAGATAATGATAAATACTATATCGGTGCTGTATATAAGGCAGAGAATTATCATTTCGGCCTGTTGTCCGCATTCTATAACTTCAGGGAATTCCAGGATCCCCAGCAGGCCTTCAAAACCAGGGATGCTTTGGTGGCAAAGGCCGCGCTTGACGGACAGTCACCTTCCCTCATGCTGGCCATCAATGCTAATACTTATGCAGCCGAGCAATACTCGGCCGGAGCGGCCCAGGCTGCCGCGGCCCGTGACGGATTCGGCCAGGTGATTGCCGGATACGGTGCTTCAACCCCGCTGACAACTGTGGCGGCTGCGGTTCCCGATCTTGCAGGAGGCTGTGATACAGCGGCCGCGGCAGGCTTCACAACTGCCGGAGAAGCCCAGGCATACTTCGGACAGCTTGCAGAAGGCGCGGCAACAGAAGCTGCCAGCGCACAGACAGATGCTACAAATGCACAGGCCAGTCTGACAAACCTGACAGTTGCTGCCCAGACAGCCGGGGCAGAACTTGCGGCCCTCGGCACAACCTGTGAAGCCGGTGTCTATCTGCTTGCCCCTTATTTTTCAGGGAAATTCGGCGGGTTCAGCTTTCAGGCAGAGTTGGATTATATCTGGGGAACCATCGAATTTGACGCACCCGGAATGGAGGACAAGGATGCAAAAGCTTGTTCCTACTTTGCAGAAGGTTCATTTGACGCGGGCCCCTTTACCTTCCAGGGCGGATATGCTTATGTGTCCGGAGACTCGGATTACGGCGATGATGAGATCGGCTCTATGGGCTATGTCGCGCCCGGGGTGGACTGGGGTAAAATGTTTATCCTGTCAAGAGGTGACAGCAGTTCATATGGAAGAAGCCACGGCATGAATACCACCCTTGCAAACGGCATCGGAAACCATGTGGGAGGCGGATTTGCAACAGCTTCCACCACCATGCTTGACGGCTACAGCATGATCTACGGGGGCATGGATTTCGCGGTCACAGATAAGATAACCCTCGGATTTCTGGCAGCCATGTCCAAAGCAGATGATCCGCCTGACGGAATTGATGATGATCAGGGCTATGAATATGACGTGAAGTTTGAGTGGAAATTCACAGAAAGCCTGAAATATGAGGCCATCGGAGCATTTCTTGACGCTGGGGATTACTGGATGCAGCGCGGGAATGTCCCGGAAGGTGACTTTGATGATATCTACTGCCTGTATCACAAACTGACCCTGACATTCTGAACCAGATCATAAAAGATGCCCCGGATTGTGTTCATTCATCCGGGGTATTTCTGTATTTCTTTTTTATGTAGGGTGGGTGCAGCGAAGCGGAACCCACCGACGCTTCAAAGTGCTGGGTTCCGCTCCGCTGCATTCAGTCTTGGGAACTTCCATGACCTGACGGTCACAACGAATGATGAAAGTCCGCAGCGACTCCCCCTTTCGTAAAGGGGCCGGGGGGATTTTTTATCGGGACTTTCATATAAATTTCTGAGGAGAAAGGCAATTTGCAGGGAGGAACTCCATGAGATACAAAAAGCCCCGGGCTGAACATGCCATCAGTAAAGAGAAATTCTGTATCAGTGGCGGGATGGGACCTCTTCGATATGCAGAGGATTCCCTTGAATTGGAAATATTGCCGATGACAGTCTTTGCCGCCGTCTCACCTCAGAAAATGCGGGACAGATTGGTCAGAATTGTTGGCGGCAATAGGGATATGAGTTGGGCGCATTCCCATTTTTCCGGTATAACTCGCATGTAAAAAACTCATTGACAACCTATGATTATCGTCGTATTTCTTAGATCATGACACAACGTATTATAAAGTTGGCGATGGCGGATTTGAGCAAAAATTGATGCTTTATGACTTAGCTTTGTGCTGACGAGAACTGGGGAAAGAACGATAAGGAAAAAGGATTAAAAGAAATGACGAAAAATAAATTGCAAATAAAAAATGACAAACTTCCTGATATCGAAAAGGAAATTTCGGACTTATTAAAAAAAAAGGAAAAGAATTATCTTACAGTTAGACAGGTGAGAGATGGCCTTTCCACTGCTACATTAAATTTTTTTAGACTAAAGAAAGAAAAGTCAAATCCGGCAGATGTTCTCAAAAAATTAGAGCCTCATTTTGGCAACAGCCTGCAAAATTATGATGGCTATAGGAAAACTAAATATATTGGTTTTAAAATGTCTTTGGGTGAAATTCTTTTTAAGAAAATTGAGCAGAATCCTGGTTTGAGTCAAAAGAAATTAAGCATGAACATTCCCATGACTATAACGGATTATATCCCTGTCCTTAATGATCTTTTGAAAGCAGGTAAAGTATTATGTACATTCAACGAAAAACGTACGCCTATGCTGGAAGTCTCTCAGAAGATTCCGATTTCATTAGAAGCCGAAAAGTCTGAAATGAAAACAGTAAATGACCGTGATGCGTTTAAAGCAGCCTACGATGAAGTTGGCAGAGGCCGGGACTTTGTTCGTATTCATAGCATTCGAGAGTATTTAAACTGGTCTCGGGAGCACTTTGACAGCGTATTAATAGAGTTGAGAGGGAGTTATACAATTCGGCTTCATGGCGGAGACCCTTCGACAATGACTGAAAAGGAAATACAAGATTCTTTTATGGATGAAAAAGGCAGACTTCGCATCAATGTGACATGGAGGGGAAATGATGAATAGAGATGAAATGTTAAATGCCTTATGGAACAAAAATCCCTTTACCTCATCCAGCGCGGGGGATCCTTGGGAAAGGAAATATCCGGATGTTGAAGACGTGAACAAAACCGCTTTTGAAGGGCTTCGCCAACTCATTCAACAAAAGGCGGCGGATCCCTCTGAAAATCTTGCAGGAATTGTTCTTGGTGACGCAGGTGAAGGCAAAACCCACCTCATCGGCAGGATACTTGAATATGGCAGGCGGACCGGAACCCCCTTTTCTTTCGCCTATATTCAGCCCATTGAAGATCCGGAACAGACTTATCGTTATCTTTTACGCGAGGTGATTGTCAATCTCTGCTATCCGGTTAATCCCTCTTTAAATACGACTTATCTTGATAGGATTCTGGCTAACATTTTTAAGGATGGCCTTGAGAAAAAGTTCCGATCTTCCAAAACTGAGAAACACATCAGACTTCTTGATAAACTCCGGGAAGATCCGATAAGTGTTTTCAGAGAGGATATTATCACCTCTGCCGCGTTAGAATACATTGAGAAAGAATCCCTCAACTTCATGATGGGAGAACATCCTAAATTTCCTGACAACTTCCTGAAGATATTATTCCAATATCGAATTCCTGGGAAGAAAGCTGCATCTGTTAAATGGCTTAAAGGGAGTATAATCGACGATGAAGATGCTTTATTGCTTGGAGTTCGGGGCAGACAGGATAGAACTGATGCTTCTCTGGAGCAAGAAGCCCGCGATATATTGGATGCTCTCGGCGTTTTGATGGCGCGTTATGGTCAGCCAATGGTGATTTGTTTTGATCGTCTTGAAAATCTGGAAACAGATGAACAGATTCGTGCCTTTGGAAAAATGGTTGAATCTCTGGTAGATACGGCTAAAGCTATGTTGCCGATTGCCTTCGTCAGATGGGGGCTGTGGGAAGAGAAGTTCAGAATAAAGTTAAACCAACATGTCATCGACAGGCTTGAATCAAACGAGCTAAAACTCAAAAGAGGATGCACTGTTGAACAAGCATTGGATATCATACGAAACCGTTTGGCCTTCGCTTGTGAAAATAAAGAAGATGATCTTTTCCCATTCGATAGGGATCAGTTGATTCATATGTTTGAAGGTGAAGTGGAAAGTCCGAGGGAAGTCATCAAGCAGGCCAATAAGCTATTGAGAGAAATTGTTGGCAAAAAGCAGAGTGAGCCATCCATCGTCAAACAGTTGCAGGAGGAATTTGAAAGCCAATACCAGACAATTCTGGCTGATTTTGATCGCTACGCCCCTGACCGTGGAAGGTTAAGACGCGCCCTGAAACTTTATCTGAATAATACTCCGCCCGAAACCGGCTTTGAAATTGTTGATCTGTTAAAACCTCATCGAAATAAATATATTGATTTCGAGTGCAGAATCAAATTTTCAGAATCTTCCGTCCCTGCCATTTTTATTATAGACATGGAGTTACATCATCGCTCTGTAGGTGCCAGCCTCAAAAGGGGCAGCGATTTTTTAGGAAAAAATAATGAAGGGAAAGCTATCTACATTCGGGATCAGCGATGCGTTATTCCATCGCTTCCTAAATGGGAAGGTACAAACGACAAACTTCGAAACTTCGAAAACCTTGGCGGCTCTGCTGTTCTTCTGGACAATAAACAGGCTGCAAGATGCTATGCCCTTGCATTACTTAGCTATGCGGTCAAGGAGGGCGATATAACCGTTACTGATGCCAATAATCAGATGAGGCCTGTATCGGCTGAAGAATTTTCTTGCTTTATTCAGGAAAAGATACATGGTGACACATACCGGACTTTCCAGAATTTTGACAAGATTATAGCGGAATCCTCGTCAGATGGAACTATACCCCCCTCACCTGATCCTCCTCCTCCGCCGGTTGCGGACGACGAACTTGTTGCCGAAAAGGCGGTGGAAATTCTGCGTTCCACACCCGGAATGATGATGATGGCTTCTCAAAATCTTGCCGACTCTCTGAATCAATCAGGAATCACCATTGACCTGGAAGAAATGCTTATGATCATAAGCAAATTTAAAGATCGCTTTGAGGTCATCCCATCAAAAGATGGTGTTTTAATCATGTTGAAAAAGGAATGGCTTTATGCACAAAGCTAATGTTTCCGAAATACATCTTTGCCAGCGTTGCCCAAGATTGCTTGCTTATCAACTGTGCGGCCACAAAAATGCCTGGAGAATCGGTCTGACGGGTACAGGCACTATGCCCGGAAAGCTGTTTCATGATCATATTGCTGCTCCTTTTTACAAAGCAATGGCTTCTGAGTCCGATATACGCGAGGGTCTCACACTTTTAATCGGATCAGGGAAAAATCTGGAACTGGGCTTACTGGCGCTTATAGAAAAACACTTGTTTCTGCCAGTTATGGAGCAGCACTGCAAAAAACTGGGTGAAGTCCAGATAATGCAACTGGGGCATGGGGTGGAATTATGGAATCGCTTTCAGGCACAATTTCTGGACAAAATTTTGCAGCATCAGAAGAACGATATAAACGCTTTGCTGGCAAAAACCTTTCACAACCCTGAAGAACTGATCACAGGCATTTACAATCTGGGTAACGACAGGAAACTTCAAGTCAGCGGCAGATATGACGCGCTGCTTTTTGATGTGACAGGCAGTGAAGCCGTTGTTATGGAATTTAAAGGGCGCAAGGCAGGTCGTGCGGATGAAGATTTCTTGCAGCTTGTGCTTTACTGCTGGCTACTCAAAACTGAAACAGGTATATCTCCGCGCGGGGCAGTTTTTTACCTTGAAGAAAATGAACCGGAGGTTCTATATTCCGCAGAAGATATCACCAATACCATGCAAAATCTTTCCAACCTTTTCCAACAGGTCATTGATGTTCAGGATGCCGTTAAGGAAAAAGAAAACATAACTTTGCCGCCCTCTCCTGATCCGCAACTTTGCAAAGATTGTGAATTCAGTCCGAAATGCGAGCAAGACTGGGGTACTCGTAAGAAAGAAAACCCGCCAATCTCGTCCGACAATCAAATACATAACTCAAAAGAGGTAAAAAAAGAAGCGGATCAGGGCATAGAAGCGATTACCCATGCCCTCGGAGCCTTGAAGCTGCCCATTGAGCCGTTAGGATACATCGCCGGTCCGAGATTTATCCGATTTAAAATAAAGCCTTTGCTCGAAAAAGGCGTTACAGTAAGAAAACTGATGAACCAGTCGGAAAATTTGCAGGTGGAACTTGGCTTGCACTCTGCTCCGCTGATTCAACCCCAGGCCGGATTTGTGAGTATTGATGTCCCACGGAAAATCAGGATTCCACTGACTTTGGGAGAAATCTGGCGAAACGGACAGCGAAACAAACCACTGTCCAAAGTTGCCTTTCCTCTTGGCGTATCTATTGACGGCTCAATTGTCTGGGCTGATCTGAGCGATTCGACAATGCCAAGCATTCTGGTAGGAGGCACCGCAGGAAGCGGAAAAAGCGTTTTTCTGAGGTCCGCAGCTATCGGCCTGGCCCTTAATGCAAAGCCTGAAGACCTCCGAATTACGCTGATTGATCCCAAACGGGTCAGCTTTACAGATATAGCATCTTTGCCGCATCTTTCCGGCCCCGTATTAATGGATAACGAACCTGCCATGAAAGAACTTCTTCAACTAGTTGATGATATGGAAGAACGCTATCGGCTGTTTGAAAAAACAGGTTCAATTGACATTGACACCTATAATCACCTTGCTACCCCCCTGAGCCATCGTGTAATTATCATTGATGAGTATGCAGACCTTATCATTGATAAAAAGACTAAAGAGCAACTGGAAGTATCTATTCAACGGCTTGGACAAAAAGGGCGGGCAGCAGGTGTACACCTTATTCTGGCCACTCAAAGACCGGACGCCAAGGTCGTGACACCTATTATCAAAGCAAATTTACAGTTGAAAGTAGCCCTCAAAGTAACCACATCAAGTAACAGCATAATCATTTTAGACCAGACAGGTGCTGAATACCTTATCGGTCATGGCGATATGATGATTGGTGGCAGTGTTCCGGTTCAAAGGCTTCAGGGACCTCTTGTGACAAGGAGTGAGATTGAGATGGCGATGCAGAAAAGTAATTGAATTTATCTCTGCGCTCTCTGTATTTTGTTAACAGCCTGAAATTATACGGAGCCACAAAATACGTTAGAACCACCCTACATTTATATGTAAAGATGTAAACAATGGGGCGAATTTCCGAGTTGTTGTAGTACCAATTCCTCAATACTTTTCCCGACAAGCTTTTTATTCGGATTCGGAGTAAGACGGTGTTTCAGAAAACGCTGTGTCGTTCGGATACTGCCGACCAATTCGCCTTTCCTTTGTTCACTGCGGAACAAGCTCCGGAAGCTTTTCCCGGTCTTTTTTCTGTCCGAAAGCATCAGTGCGCCCGCCTTTTTCCCCCACTGAACTGAGACAGTCGGCAAGATGATTTTTCGGATCAGACGGCAGGGCGGTCTGCATGACAGCATACGATTGATTGTCGGGGCACATATTTTTCATCAGCGATCAGTGTTCAGTATGAACGGCTTTTCTGCTTACCTGTTCAGTTATTGCCCCTGTTTTTTCCTTCAGCACGTTTATTTTCTGAATGATTTCTCCTGCCCCTGCTCCCATTTCTTCCAAAATTCCGGCCAGTTTTTCTTTATCAGCCTGCTTCCTGTTTATCAGGTCAGCGAGTTCTGAAAGATCCGAGACATATGCCTGAAACCGGTCAAGGAGAATATCGCGAAGGATATCTGAGAGCGCATCAGTAAGTTTGAAAGCATATTGAAATTTTATATTTTCCCGGTAATCCTTAAAATAAAAAACCGTTGCTTTTTCTGTCTCCTGTTTCAGACGTGCCACCCCGTGTTTCAAAGCAAGCAGTCCGCCTTCTTTTTCATTCTGAATCGCCTTCTTTAAAAGCTTCTTAATTCCCCTGATAATAGCATAAAAACCGAAACGCATAACAGCTTCGGTTTTTATGAGCGCGCTGTAACGTATCCCGGAGATCATGTGCGGAAGGTTCAGATTTGTCGTTCTTTTTACCAGATTCGTATTCGGCAGTTCAATTATGTGACGCTCTCCCTGGATGGAGGATATTCCGAAATTCTCCTCCATAACGCTGTTATATTCGGAAAGCGCATCCTGCACCATAGAATCATAGGGACCCGTAACAGCTTCCAAGTACTCCCGGATCTTTTTTTCCTCTGCCTTTATGAAGCGGATGATATCCGGGTTTATGTCTTCCGCCATAAATGTATCAGCAGCCTGCCTGAATTCCTGGAAAACCAGGTACATGATATTGGGAAAGCCCGATGCACTGAGGTTATCTTCGTATTTATGATACGAAGCATCGTAATCTTTGATAAACCTGAGAACCCGTCCCAGCACATAACCGGATCGGATATCAAAAAAACGGTCAATATCCGTCCTGAGTTCCTGCTTCAGTTTTTTTACCGCACCGTTCAGCGCGCTTTCTGTCATTGACCTGATCTGCTTCATTTTCTTTCGGTGCAGGCTGATTTTTTTTATCATCTTATCTGCGTTATGCGTATCGCCGGAGAGTATATTTGTATTGACGCCTATCCGATGCGCTACTCCCGAAGAGATAATGGCAAGTCGTTCCATATGATTTTTCAAAAGCAGTGCATAGCGTTCTGTTGTGAACTTATGATTCAGATATGATGCGAACCGCGTGGTTTCCTGGTACGAAAATTCCGAGAATGCACTTTCTTTCTCCCACTGGAGAAGCCTCTGCCTGTCTCTTTGCGATAAGTTTTCTTTCTGTGATTCAAACAGGTTGAAAAGGGCTGACAAGGTATAAATTTCAGGGGAGGGCTTTATCAGCGAAATCTCACCCTTAACTCTTTCAATCAGAGCGTTCAGGTCTTCTGCTGATTCATGTTCGTTAAAGTCGGTGTTGAGAATGAATACGATATTATCCGAAATTCCCATCTTTTTAATAACGGAGAGGAACCTGATATCTGCCTGGCGCAATCCGGTCCTGCTGCTGATCACATATACAATGAGATGAGTCTGAAGCAGGTAATCCTCTATCATTGCAAGATGAAGAGGATTTGGCGAATCACTTCCCTGGCAGTCCGCTATTTCGATATCGGAGTCAATATCGCCGGAACTGATTTCCAACCGGAGGTCATTCAGATATACCGCCAGGGAGTCATCTCCGACAAAATCCTTATGAGACAGAAAGTCATCTCCCTCGTGTTGACGGATCGCGGTATCTTCAGCGGAAAGGATATCTTTAACCCTTTCGTAACCTGTTAAATAAGATGTCAGCAACACACTGTTCATATCGCGGGTATCGTTGGTAATCAGCAGATCCGGGGTCAGCATTCCCAAGGCCCCTTCAATGGCTGCCCTGTCATTTTCTTCCCTGATGTCAAAGCTCTTATTTCCTGCCTGCCATTCAGCGGAGGGAAACAGGACAAGAGCGTTTTTCATCTCCGCATTCACCTCATCCCATGATTTGAAATGAAGTTCTGCCTTCAGTGAAGTCCCGTTGCGTACCCGGGTCACAATCGAGGTGACAACACCCGCACCCCGCTTTAAATAGTCCCCTTTGAAAAGTGAATTGACAAAAGTGCTTTTACCGGATTTTATGGGGCCTACAACAGCCACCCGTATCACTTCTTCTGATATCTGGGTCCGGATATCTCTGCATGTCTTTTGCCAATTATTAAAGGACTGATCATCAGTTCCCCGCACGGATTTTGCCTCTGACAGCAGGGATAAGATATCCTTATTAACCTGTAACAGTTCGTTTTTTAATGTATTATATGTATTCACAACAATATCTGCAAATTCAGAACAAATAAAAGCCGGAGGAGTGAAAAACCCGTTTTGCTCCTGAAGAATCGGAGCCGAAAAAAAGCGGTATGCGCTGAAAAATCCCGCTTTTGCGCCGTTTTTGCAAAATGAAATTTTTTGCACTCCCTTTATGGCGGCATATGTAAGGTGATTTCCGGAAAAGAATATACCCAGCGAAGTTTGTAGTTCCGCCTTCAGGCGGCCTCATGCCGCCTGAAGGCGGAACTACAAACATTTCAACTCTGCTATGTTCTTATTGGAAATCGCCGTAAAAGGTGCAATTTTTTAACCGCAGAGCGTTATGCAACAATTTCTCCGCTGGCATTGCGTGAAAGTAGTATTTTTCTACCCTGAAATACGTCTTTCACCCCATTGACGTTTTCCCTTGTTTCATTATAACAGTCTTTGTTAATTAACAATTTCTTAAAATGTCCGCCCACTGAGGATATATGACTGAATAAGTTCCGCCAGGGATTGATCTCCTCAGCAGATGGAAAACGCCCTAAACGCTCGCTTGGGATTGACAAATCCCAAGCATTTCCGGCGGATTTGGCAATCCGCCGGGCATTTTCGATCTGCTGATTCTGCTTAACATCTGATATGCGGTTTAATTTTTAAGGCTACTTATTACAATATATTAAACTTGTCAAAACGATTCTTGTTTTTTTCTGTCATTTGGTGTTCAGTGTTTAGTGTTTGTCATCTGCTCCGGCTTTCATGTTTCGTTGTGACGTGAAGTCATGGAAGTATCTTGTCATTCCGTTGAATTTACACCAGGCACCAGACACCAGACACCAAATACCAAACACCAAACACCAAACACCAAATACTAAATACCAAACACTAGCTTGTTAACTTTAGGGTTTTATGATATAAGGTATAAAAAGTGAGATTATGTTCATTCGGAAATACCAATGGAATCAGATGGGAAGCCACTTCTGAGGTGCATTCCGGAAACATCCGGTATTCCCATGTCCGAATAGCGGATGAAACGGATGATGCTGATTCAGAACGAAATGAATATTTCTTTATGATGCGCCCAACTTCTAATAATGAAGGGAAATAAAAATTTATGTCAGAAAAACATCCTGAATGTCCGCTATATAATCCCCTGAATTGCAAAGAGTATTATAACCCCAAACTCTGCGCGTTTGTAAGAAAGGATAAGACCTGTCTTAAAAAGAAGAAGCCGAAATCAAAGGCAAAAAAAGATAAAAGTGAATTGAATTAGTAGGTTATATATATGATCAGGAAGGAAAAAAATATATTCTGATCCAGCATGATCATGAAAGCGGGGAAACATCAGGCATGACCTGCCATATCCGAAAGAAGGCCTGGCTCTATCCCCATTTTTCTTACTGCTTCCTCCCATCGTTCCTCAACAGCTACATCAAAAATAAGCTCTTCAAAGGCAGGGTATGTCAGCCAGGCGTTCTGTCTGATCTCTGATTCGAGTTGGTTAGGCCCCCACCCCGCACATCCCAGTGCAATGATCAGGGATTCCGGCCCCTTGTCCAGAGCGATCTCCTGCAAAATATCCCTGGTATTGCTCATGGCAAGAGAACGCGTGATCATCCGGCATCCGTCCCAGTCAAACGGGGGGCCGTGAAGAATAAATATTTCACCGATATGCACAGGCCCGCCAAGGTAAATAGGAATTGATCCTGCCCCGGATACGTAATCCATACCAAGCTCTTCAAAGATATCTTTTCCGGAAAGAAAAGCGTGTACGTGGTTGACAACAATTCCCACCGCTCCTTCAGACGTATGTTCACAAATACAGGTAACCGTATGGGAAAAATTCGGGTCAGCCAATCCCGGCATCGCCATAATAAACTGTCCCTTAAGAGAAAGGTCGGGATAATTATTTTCCATCTGTTTTTTTCCTATTATCAATTATCAGCAGATCAAGAAAGTTCGTAGTCCCGCCTTCAGGCGGTCACTGTGAAATCAGATGGTTGCCTGACAAAGCAGGCCGCCTGAAGGCGGTACTACGAACTTTCTTGATCTGCCGACTTATCAATTGTCAGTAGGCGGATTGACAAATCCGCCTGAAATGCTTGGGATTTATCAATCCCAAGCGAGCATTTCGGGGCTACCAATTGTCAATTATCAAAACCCGATAAAAGACCTCAGACCAATCAGTGGTTTCCTTAAAATCTGCATCCCCATCCGTGTTGATTCACCGAAAATTTTAGCAGAACCTTTCTGACCCGGCTGAACCTTGGGAATTTTTCCGCTCCAAACCGCTTCCACGAGAACCGAAGGCACCTGATTTTCCGAGAGCCTGACCTCAAAGCCGATTCTTGTGATGACCGCAGGAAAACTCCGCAGGGGATCACTGTCCAAGCGCACCTTTACTCTTGCTCCCTCTTTGAGAAACCCCACATCGCCCGAGGGAACCATGATATGCAGCTTGTTTCGTGAGGGATCAGCCACGCTGAGGACAATCTGGCCCGTCTGGAGCGCTGCCCCGACAAGAGCATCCGGGTCATCCAGCACAATAACCCCGGCTTTTGCAGATCTGACTTCTGCCCGGGCCTGCTGTTTTGCAAAAAATCCGACATTTGCTTCAGCCCGCTCCACTTCCAACTGCTGAACCGGGAGTTCTGCCCTGGCTTCCCGATCCCGATGGGCCGCTCCTTCCAGGCGGATCAGCTTTGCCCGGGCCACAGCAACGCTCCGATACGCTTCATCCAGACGCTTGTCCAGCACCCGGGAATCGTATCGGAACAATATTGCTTCGTTTTCCACCCATTGCCCTGGCTGGACAAGCAGTTCTTTTAATATGCCGTCCATTGGGGCGAATATGTGATGAGGACGATCCGGAACCACCTGCATTGGGCCGGTGACACTGGAAGTTACCGGCAATGCAAGAAAAAACATCAGCAGCAACAGGACTGCCACCTGTATGATACGCCTCCCGGATCGGATCATTGTGCGCTGACGAACCATCCCATGCCCGAGAAAAAGCGCGGCATGCTGAAGCAGTTCTATGTCCCCTCTTTCCCATGTAAGCCCCTGCCATCGTTCCAGCCAAAGCGCATGAGCCGGCGGCATGGCGGCCTCCCTGTCCAGCCAGAGCGGAACCCACAGGATGTTTGTCCCCCCCATAGCTCCCTGCACCCTGCGGAGATGGGCAGATGAAACCCGGTTTTCTGCTTTTCCCTCATCCCCTGTACCCGGAACGATAACGGGGTCCTGCCGTTCCCGATATTGGCGGCGAACTGCATCCACAGCATCTGCGAATGAGCTGTCCTGGGCAGCCGCTCCTCCGCCGGTTACGGAAAGAATCGCATTTTTTCCCTTCAGCCGGACGAGAACGGCCCGATCCACCCGGACAAGCTCTGAAATACGATTGACAATGAGCGCGGCAGCCTCCTGGGATACGGGGGTGGAAAGTACAGACGAACAGAGACGGATAAACCGCGCCAGCACCATTTCCCGGCTTGGCTGAGACGGATTCCGGGAGGGCATGGTTCCTGCCCCGGCGGGCGGGATCCGGGTTCCGGCCTTCATTTTCAAAAGGTTGTCATTCAATGCTGACTTCTCCCTTCATCCCTGAGAGCAAGTTTTTTTCCGGTTTTTCCACGCTCCAGACAACCTGAGCCGTATTGCTGAGTTCATCAACCTCCGGAACCACGGCCTGCACAGTCCCGGAAACTGTAATTCCCAAATCATGAACATTGAATGTATAGGCAACGCCTTCTTTCAAACTGACTGCCAGCCCTGACGGAATATTTGCCACGGCCCGGAGTTTCGTGTTGTCAAGCACTTCAACCACTGCCTGACCCGCCGTAACCCATTCATGGGGCTGTACATGGCGACGGATCACAATACAGTTAAACGGAGCAAAAATCTGCGATTTGGAAATCTGCCTCTTGAATATCTGGATATCCGTGTAGGTGACATCTTTCTGGGTGCGTGCCTCGGCCACTTCCTCATCTGTGGCCAGTCCCCGTTGAATAAGTCTTTCCAGGTTCTTCACTTTTACATTGAGATGTCTCAGGGTCAGTTCGCTACGCTTTTTTTGCAGGGCCAATTCCCCTGTATCTACCTTGGCAATGAGAGTACCTTTTTTTGCCCTGTCGCCGGCATCAACTTTCAGAGTGACCAGCACCCCGGGACGCTGCGCGGACAAGACTGCCCGGTGGGTAGCTTCAAAGATTACAGGGAAAGTGTCTTGTGCAACCGCACAGTTAACAAACACAGGAAAAGCACAGATGAGTGCAAAAACATATCTGAAATACAACATTTATCCTCCGTTAATTTTAAATGTCAGGGAATTTCCAAAATAACTTACCCGCGGTTTTCCGGACACGGATAAACACGGGATGCGCACGGATCATTTCCGGTAATGAAATCCGGGTCGGTTTTCCGATCACAGGACCCTGATCAATACAAACGGATTATTTATATAATAAAATCCGTGTTTATCCGTGTCCCATACAGCGGGTATGAAAATATGATCAGTTTATGTGGCATCTTTCATAAAAGCTGAAAGTAAGCTTACACTTTTTCCTGCTGTAGAACAATTTTTCAAATTGTTTTAAACAATTTGAAAAATTGTTCTACTACATTAACTTGTAAGTTCGTCCCCCCTTTTTTAAAGGGGGGCCGGGGGGGATTTCTGCCGCAACACCCTTTTTTTGTAACATAAAATCCCCCCGGCCCCCTTTAAAAAAGGGGGGGACGAACTTAAAAAGTGGTGTTCTACACTAAGTGTAAAGTGGCAAATGAAGGATGCCGTTTATGTATAGTCAGTAGATCGAAAAGTTTTCGTTTAAGCCTGCAAGCAGTGGATTCCGGGTTAAAATTAAAAGTGTTAGGCAGCCCTCGTTCCCAAACTCCGTTTGGGAACGCAATTGCACGCAAAACTCCGTTTTGCAAACAGAGTTTGCCAAGCAGGTGTATTCCCAAACTCCGTTTGGGAATAAGGGCTGCCTGACACTTTTAATTACACCCCCGGAATCCACTGTTTGCGAAACTTTCCGATCTGCTGATAGTCTTTTATTTTATGTCTTTTGTGCCTTTTTATGTTCGCGGGAACTGACAAGTCCCGCTATGGGATTCGGATTTGCCAATCCGAACCGAGCAGAGCAGAGCTTCTATGACTATTATGCTCGCAGGACTGACAAGTCCCGCTATGGGGTTCGGATTTGACAATCCGGCAATCTGCTTCTTATTTTAAAAGTCCTTCAACCTCCCGTGGCTCGGCCTCGTCGTCTATAGTAGGCGCGACCCATATTTCAGCACGCGTGCTGAAATCCCCTTCCGAAATACTGATCACGCACCATCTGTTTTCCTTATGGAACAGCATAATTGTGCGCGGGGACTTGAAATAACTGATCAGGCGCCAGTTATCTCTCGCCATATTGCTGCTGAAAAAATTTGTCAGGGAATTCATCTCCACACGCCCTTTTAAAGAAAGGACGCCGCCTGCAAAACCCCGGGTCTTATAGATAAAAGACGATCCTTTATCCTTTTTCAGTTCTGTCGGAATCAGAACATCCCCGAAGTCGTAATACATAGAAGCAGATTTTTTACTTTTCACCGTCTGACGAGGTGCAAAAGCTTTACTTAATTTTGATCCGGAACACCCAGTCATCGGGAGGACAAGAGCAATCACTGTTACGATACAAATCCAAAGCCTGTTTTTCCCTCGCGTTTTTATCATGATATTACCCCTTGTTTTGTTTATCAGATTTTGTTAAAGACCCTGCATCATGCTTTTACACGCTTTTCCCTGATCCTGATATCAGCACCATAAACTTTCTTTTTCCGATATTCAAGAAAAAAACAGCGGAACCAGGTTTGAATTGAAAAATCATGACTGAGTTTCTGTTCGGTGAAGCAAAATGAATTAGGCATTATAAAATTATAAGTAAGATTATTCGATTAATATTCAACGGTTCGCTATTTCCGGGTTCAAAGCTTGCTTTGATAGTGTCAGTAGATCGAAAAGTTTCCGGTAAACCGCTGTAAACGGTGGATTCCGGGTTACCGAATTTAAGATCAGGTAAAAAACATCCGTTTTTTAATTTTCCCCGGAATGACAATCTGATATACAATTTGACATACTGTCATTCCGGGGAAAATCGGAAAACGGATGTTTTCCGATTTTAACCCGGAATCCGCTGCTTGCGAAAGTTTTCGATCTACTGAGTGTTTATCAATTTGTTTTTATTACATATCACATATAAAGCAAACTCTGAAGTCCTCTGAAATATTCAGATTTACTGATTTTAATATAAAAATAAATTTTGCTTTTTGGGAGGTCTGGTGATATAATTAAGGAATCTGTTATAGTCTTTGAAGGGATTCAGCAATGGTATCCGAAGTCGGCCCTGATTCGGGGTTTAATAATCAGTAGATCGAAAAGTTTTTTGCAACCACTGGAAAACATCAGTTTTCCGATTTTCCGTTCGGCTGAACTCACGTCGAAGCCCGGAATGAAAGTCCCCTTTTTGTATGCGCAAGCTTCGCTCGCTTACGCAATACAAAACTGTAAGTTTGGCACTCCGTTGCCCGTGGACTTTCATATCCAATGGTTGCAGAAGTTTTCGATCTACCGATAATAATAGGAATACATTCGGAGTGATACGACTTCCGATTTTTGCTCATTTTCTCTGGTGTTGTCTGCTCCGATTTTCATGTTTCGTCAGGTCATGGCGGTTTATATAGAAAAAATCCAGTATAGCATATCAGGAAAATCCCTATCTTATAAAAAAACAAAAAAATAAAATGTGATATTATGAAAGGAATTCTGATTCTGGCCGTGATTGTGATCTTTATAAGCGTCGGGACAGCCGCGGCTGCCGGGGACAGTGACGGGGACGGGATGCCGGACTGGTGGGAAAAACGTTTTCCTGGTAACGAATCCCAAAATCTGGACTTCCAAAAAGATGACTCCCGGGAAGACCCGGATGAAGACAATCTGGTGAATATTGAAGAATTCAGTTACGGAACCCATCCCTTTTATAAGGATACAGACGAAGACGGCTTGGATGACGGGGAGGAAGTGCATCAATACAGGACAAACCCGGCAATGGCTGATACAGACGGCGGTGGGCGGGCCGACGGTCATGAGGTTTCAGGCGGCAGTGATCCGCTTAATCCGGATGATGATGATTCCTCTGTGATTACCGTATCAATCAGTTTAAAGGAAAAATGGAACCTTATCTCTATTCCTGTTTTGCCGGCTTCTTCATCAATCAGTGAACTGCTAGCCCCGATATCCGGTTCATACTCCGTTATATGGAGCTATCAGGGTGGTAAATGGAAGATGTACACTCCTTCTAACCCGGGGTTCAGTGACCTGAAAACAATAGAAACGGGACGAGGCTACTGGATAAAAATGAACTATTCCGAAACCCTGACCGTCTCCGGTTCGGCAGCTCCCGGAGCCATCAGTCTTGAAAAAAGCTGGAATCTGGTCGGATATAACTCTCCGAATTCTCAGCCTGTTCATAAGGCATTATCTTCTATCGAAGGAAAATACGCGTCCGTATGGGTATTTACTGACGGCGCATGGAAAGCATATGATCCATCGGAACCGGGATTCAGCAACCTGGCGACCATCGAATCCGGATATGGTTACTGGATTGATGCAAAAAACAACTGTACCTGGACTTTGCCATGAATGATTCCCTCACGCGATGTGCAACTTATAATGCCACGAAGGCACAAAGGCGCGAAGTCTCACGAAGGTTCTTTGTGTTTCTTCGTGTCTTTGTGGCGTTATTTTTCTTCGGTTAAAAAAAGTTGCACATGGCGTTTCCTCCTGATTTAAAATACCCTGAAGATAAAATACTTGAATTCGGAATCAGAATATCATATTGATGAAAACTTTCGTTTTGGCTTGTTTGGTGTTTCGTTTTGGTTTTGTGTTTTACACCAAACACCGAACACCAAATACTGATACCAAAGAAAGGTTGGTTATGGTTAAAAAAAAATGTACTGCCGCGGCGATCATGTTGTTTCTGATTCTTTTTTCCCTGACAGTTCTGGCACAGATTCCCATGCCCGCCAGGATCGGCGGTACGCTGACTATAGATGGTACTCAGATAACCCGGGCAGACGGGGATACTTATACTTACGTTGTAACGCAGCAGGACGGAAGCCAGTTTACCCCGGTTGCAGAGGATACAGACGGCCTTAACGATACGAACTGGTATCTGATAGACATTCCCATTTATGAAAAAGACGAGCAGGCGGGCGGCGCGGTTCCGGGGGACAATGCCCTGATCCATGTATATAAAAATGGTACAGAGTTAACCGTTATATCCCCTTCTGACGGGGAATTAACTATAGGGGAAAGCGGTTCCAACTCACAGGTTGATATTGTTGCAACCCAGGGAGTTCAGGCCAACCAGCCCCCTGTGGCAAATGCAGGATCAGACCAGGCAGTAACTGAGGGCGATATGCTATCCTTGGATGCCTCCGGCTCTTCCGACCCTGATCCGGATGATCAGATCGAATACCTGTGGAAGCAGACTGCCGGCCCTGCTGTGACACTTTCCGATGCCGCCGCTGTTCAACCCGAATTTACGGCCCCGGATGTGGAAGATGAAAGTAAGTCCCTGACTTACGAACTGAAGGTGACAGACAGCAGCGGGCTGACAGATACGGACACTGTCACCATAACAGTTTCCCCATCCGAAACACCGCCTGAAAACCGCCCGCCTGTTGCAGATGCCGGACCCGATCAGAATGTAAAAGAAGGTGATACTGTCACACTGGATGCTTCCGGATCTTCTGACCCGGATGACAATATTACCGATTATCTGTGGACCCAGATCAGCGACGCCCCTGTAACCCTTTCTGATGATACGGCTGTAAATCCCTCCTTTATCGCGCCGGATGTCGGGGATGAAAGTGAGTCCCTGACTTATGAACTAAGGGTGACAGACAGCGACGGTCTGACAGATACAGACAGTGTTGTTATAACGGTTTCCCCGGCTGAGGTTCCGGCAGATCATCCGCCTGTTGCAGATGCCGGGCCAGATCGGACCGTAAAAGAGGGGACTTCTGTAACATTGGATGCTTCCGGTTCCTCTGACCAGGATGATGATATAGCTGATTACCTGTGGAACCAGATCAGCGGCCCCCTCGTTACCCTTTCTGATGACGCGGCCATGCGCCCCGCGTTCACTGCTTCAGATGACATGATCGGGAAATCCTTAGTATTCGAACTGACCGTAACCGATCATGCCGGTCTGACGAATACAGACCGTGTGACAATTAACATCATCACAGCCGAAAACATTCCCCCTGTTGCCGATGCAGGACCCGATCAGGTAGTGGCCGACGGGGAAGCAGTCACTTTGGATGGGTCGAATTCTTCTGGAACCATTGCTGCATACCTGTGGACCCAGATCAGCGGCCATATGATGACGCTCTCTGATTATACCGGGGTACGTCCCTCGTTTGTCGCATCAAACGGTGATCTGGGCGGCGAAGCCCTTATCTTTGAGCTTAAAGTTGCCGACAACGGGGAACTGACAGCCACTGACCGTGTCACGATAAATATAACCTCTGGAAACCGGCCCCCTGTGGCATATGCCGGGCCCGATCAGACCGTGAAAGAGGGAGATACCGTGACGCTGGACGGTTCAAATTCCACTGACTCGGATGACGGCATTGCTTCTTACCTGTGGACCCAGATCAGCGGGAGCATGACAGAACTTTTTGATAATACCGCGGCCCGCACAACATTTATCGCTTCAAACGGAAATATCGGGGGCGAGGCCCTGACTTATGAACTCACGGTGACGGATCACGGGGGACTCAAGGGAACGGACCGGGTCACTGTGAACGTGACTTCTGAAAACATTCCCCCTGTGGCAGATGCAGGCGCGGATCAGAACGCAAACGAAGGAGACACCGTCACACTGGACGGCTCAGGTTCCGGGGACACAGATGGGCATATATTATCTTACCTGTGGCGTCAGATCGGCGGAAAGACGGTAACACTTTCCGATACCACAGCAGTCAACCCCACATTTACCGCACCGGAAACCGTTCTGAACAGCCTGTCCCTTACATTCGAACTCATGGTGACAGATAACGGCGGACTCCAGCACACAGACAGCGTTACAGTGAATATAACCCATATCAACCATCCCCCTGTGGCAGACGCGGGAAACGATCAGACTGTGAAAGAAGGAGATATCGTCATATTGGATGGTTCGCATTCTTCTGACCCGGATGACGGCATTGCCGCGTATATGTGGCGCCAGACCGCGGGAACCGGGGTGACGCTCTCCGATGCTGCCGCGGTTCAGCCCATGTTTGTGGCCCCGGATGCAGAGCCGGCCGGCGGGGTTCTCACTTTTGAACTGGTGGTGACAGACCATGACGGACTCCGCCACTCTGATCGTGTGACGGTCCTTGTTACCCACATAAACCAGGCTCCTGCGGCAAATGCGGGGCAGGATCAGGCGGTGAGCGAAGGGGATATCGTCACCCTGGACGGTTCCGGATCTTCTGACCCGGATGACGGCATCGCATCTTACCTGTGGTCCCAGGTATCAGGAACCCAGGTGACGCTTTCTGATACCGGGGCAATAAAGCCGAGGTTCACTGCCCCGGATATCGGGATGGAAAGCGAAAACCTGACCTTCCAACTGACAGTGACAGACATCGGGGGACTACGCCACACTGACCGCATCACCGTAACCGTAACATATCTCAACCGTCCCCCTGCGGCTGACGCTGGCCCGGATCAGACCGTAACCGAAGGATGCCAGGTAACATTGAACGGCTCCGGTTCCTCTGATCCGGATGACGGCATCGCCTCTTACCTGTGGACCCAGGTTACAGGAACATCGGTAACGCTTTCCGATCCAGCGGCAGCGGAGCCTTCGTTTCTGACACCGGCTATGGGACCGGACAGCAAATCACTGACCTTTGAACTGACAGTGGCAGATCACAGCGGACTCACCGGAACGGATCGTGTCACGATAAATATCACCTTTATTAACCGCACTCCCAGGGCCCATGCAGGGCCGGTTCAGACAGTAAAAGCAGGAGACACTGTCACATTGGACGGGTCAGAATCCGAAGACCCCGACGGAATGATCGTCTCCTATATATGGACCCAGATCAGCGGAACAGGAGCAGCGCTTTCCGATGCCTCGTCACCGCGCCCTTCCTTTACCGCACCGGATATCAGCCCCACCGGGGAAGCCCTGACTTTCAAACTGACAGTGACAGATGACGGCGGCCTGACAGATACGGATCGCGTTACGGTGAACATCGGTCTTTCAGATCCGAACCAGATGCCTGTGGCAGCCGCTGGAACTGATCATACAGTAAGGGAAGGGGAAACAGTTACATTGGACGGGTCAGAATCCTACGATCCTGATGGCAGAATTTCTTCCTATTTGTGGCGCCAGACCGGGGGGCAGTCAGTGACACTTTCCGATGATACAGCAGAGCGTCCCACCTTTACCGCACCGAATGCTGACCCGAACAGTGAATCCCTTACGTTCAGGCTGACAGTGACAGATAACAGCGGAGCAGAGGACACGGATCGTGTAACCATAGATATCGCTTATACCAGACAGGCCCCTGTGGCAGACGCGGGTAATTCTCAGACAGTTGATGTGGGAATCAAAGTAACCCTTGATGGTTCAGCTTCTCATGATACTGATGGCAGCATCGCGGCTTATCAGTGGCGGCAGACCGGGGGGCCGGCGGCAGAACTTTCAGATACAGCATCACCGCAGCCCGTATTTATAACTCCTCCGGCAGATGCTGACGGTGTGACGCTGATTTTCGAACTGACGGTGACAGATGATGACGGACTACGGAATACAGATGAAGTCCGTATAACCGTAAGAGAAGCCATTCCCCCTCCTGACAGCGAAGGGGGCAGCACAAGCGGATGTTTTATTGGTCAGTTGTCAGCGGGCGGTGGTCAGTGGTTTCATATTTACAGGAATTTGCTGGTGAACTGGTATGATATAAAAACGATAGTGTTCTGATTTTTCTTAGCTTAGGAATTTCCCGATAAATAAAATACCCGCCTGTTGCTCGCGGGGGATTGACAAATCCCCGCCGCGGGGTTCGGATTTGTCAATCGTTCGACTAAAGCTCACGCCGAAGCCGCCGAGCAAGAGATGTGCCTGTTTGGCTGCTGAGGGGGTGAAAACTCTCAGTACCGAGGAACCGGATGAGGGAAATCTTCACGTCCGGATGTGTGTGCAGGCGTATGGTAAGGGATTTCCCAATAAATAATCTACCCGCGCCCCCGTCTGTCTTAATCTTAATTATAGTCTTAATCTTAATCAGGCAGGAGCAAGATTAAGAGCAGGAGCAAGATACCGGGTATATTAATTGGGGGGAAATCCCTAACAGGCGCATCTACCCTGAATTGCCGGGCTATTTTCAGAAGTCCCTCCGGGACTGAAAATCACTCCCCTAACTTATAAATACGCCCTTTTCGCACTCCATTGAGAATTCTTATGGGACAATGCGTTTTTTCCGAATCCCTTAGTGCTCTGTTTCATAAATAATGTCAGGGTTATAAATTCCGCGGAGTGCAAAGCTTGCTTTGCGGGAATCCCGCAGTGGCGCAAAGCAAGCTTTGCACTCCTCCGTTTTAACCCGGACATTATTTATGGAACGAAGCACTTAGTGTTTGACCATCTGCTCCGGCTTTCATGCGTATCCGTGTTTATCCGTGTCCATATCGGGTAGTCAGGAAGAACATGCTTGCCGAAGTTGACGAATACCCCTATTCCATCTGCTTTCAAGCAGATAGCAGCGGGCCGGACTGACACAGACAATATCCGCAAGAACGACCAACAAGAGAAAGGCATATCAGGAAAACTCATGATAGATACCGGATCAGAACAGGCATGGGCAGAAGGATACGTGGTCAGATTTCCCTACCGCCACCATTTTTACAGTGAACTGACACCGGCAATGCTTTCATTGGTGACGCTCATACAGGGATTTCGGCCCCCGGCCGCAGACAGGCCCTTTACCTATATGGAACTGGGATGCGGATCAGGATTTTCCGCCAATCTGCTCGCAGCCGCGAACCCGAAGGGCCGGTTTTATGCCAATGATTTCATTCCGACGCAGATTTCAAGGGCACGGGCCCTGTCCGAGGAATGCGGAATTCCCAATATCGGGTTCCTGGAAAAAAGTTTCGCGGAACTCTCTGACAGCGATCTTCCCGAATTTGATTTTATCACGCTCCATAATGTCTATTCATGGATTAACGAGGAGAGCCGGAGAGATATTATCCGATTTATCAGGAACAAGCTTAAAACAGGAGGGATCGTTTATCTGAATTATCTTTCTCTCCCGGGACAGGCCCCTTTTCTCCCGGTCCGCCGACTCCTCACAGAATTTGTCAACCGGGCGGGAGGTACAATTGAAAGTCGTATCCGTTCAGCCCTGAATCATCTGGAGAAGCTGGAGGGGGCAGGATTAAGATATTTTTCTCGCAATGCAGTGGTCGGAGAAGGGCTGAATACGATGAAAAACGTGCAGCCTATTGATATCCTCCACGAATTTTTAAACGAGAATTATAATGTATTTTATCGGTCAGATATCATTAAAGAAATGGAGGACGCGAAGCTGACATTCATAGGCTCCTCTAATATTGCTGAAAATTTCGACCATTATTCCCTGCCCCCTGCGATACAGGAGTTTTCCAAGGAAATCGAGGACCCGGACATGAAACTCACGATAAAGGAGTTTGCCCTGAATAAGAGCCACGGGACAGCCATCTTCGTCCGGGGCCCTTATGAGATGAACGGGCAGGAACGCAATGAACGCTTTATGAAAACGCGTTTTGCACTATGCGTCCCGCGAGCGAACTGCCTGCCCCAAGCAAACATATCCAGGGGAATGATCAACCTGACCGGCGAAATTTACAGCCAGATCACAGACGGGCTTGCCAAGGGCCCTGCAACGCTTCTGCAGCTCGCTGAGATTCCGTCCGTCAGGGCTTACGGAGCAGAGGCTCTTTTACAGGCAGTGCTTAATATTATCGTCGCCGGATATATCCGCCCCGCGATTCCCGATGAAATGCAGGAACAGGAACATACTCGGCTCTTCAATGAAGCGGTTTTCAGGTATGCTGCCGCAGGAACAGATTTACCGGCCATAGCTTCCCCGGTTCTGGGTTCCGGTGTGAATGCGGACCGTTTTCAAAAGCTTTTCCTGCTTGCCCGACGCGAAAACCGGGCAGATGTTCCCGGGGCCTGCTGGGAGATGTTTTCAAAAACCGGTCTGAAACTTGTAAAAGACGGCAGCCCCATAGAGCGGCCGGAAGATAATCTGTCGGAACTGGGGCGAAAATACAGGGATGAATTCATAGGGAATTTTTTGCCTTTTTACCAAGGTATCGGTATTGAATAGCCCGGTCATGATCTTCGTTCGGGGCCATGCGGCTCGGATTGGCAAATCCGAGCCGCATTGCCGGGTTTGGCAATCCCTCGGGAGTGTGGCAAACTTGCTCTGAAAAACTAAAATTCTTTCATATCCGCAACAATCTGCAACGCATAAATAACTTCTTCCATCCCTATCTTTTCATCTTCGTTCACATCAGTATCTGTACGGATCTCACTCGGATTCATTCCCACCAGAACTTTCAGAGCCAGAATCGCATCCTTCAATTCTGTTGTTTCGTTGTCATCAATAAACGCCGCATGAATCCGCTTACCATCGCTTCTGACATCACTGAACATATATGATGTTTCCGCCCCGATGGAGTTGCCATTGACTGCCACATCAGCTATATCATAACCCTGATTCGGTGTTATCTCAAATTCCTGATCTTCCCCGCAAGTCACAATTACATCGCCGGACGGCTTGATGCTTCCGCCGCTGTCTGTACTGGCCTTTATGATGTATGTGCTGATTACTTAAAGGTTGCCCGAAAATTTGTTTCTAAGCTGTAAATCATTGTCTGGCAAAGGTTCGGGAATCCTCGTTTATATAAGAACCGATATTAATTGCTTTTTCTGAATAATAAAATTTAATATGCTGTAAATATTAATATTTATTCTGAATAAATATTAAAAGGCTTTCAGAAGCCGTTCCGCCGTCGGCGTGTCTGTCCTTTTTTTGCGATTTTCAGGGTGCAGTCCTCCGAGTCCGGCATTGTCGTTCCTCAGGGAACGGCGGACGACGAATTCCGTCAGCGTAAGAACTCTCACTCCGAAGGTCAGCAGAAGAGTCATTCCCTTTATCTGATCGTTCCTCTTCACATACATGGGAGCGATATGCAGATAGCTCTTCAGTCGTCTGAATACCTGTTCGACCCTGTACTCGTTACGGTAATGTCTCACCGCTTTTCCGAGAGAGAGATTTTCTTTCGGCAGATCCGTCACGTATGCACGCCATCCGCATCTTTCTTTCTCTTTTTTTATCTTTTTCTCATCCCTGACGACCCCGGTGATCTGATACCGCACTCTTTCAACGACCTTTTTTTCACGCTTCGCACCTCCTCTTCCTCTGCCGGCATATCTTATCTTTCTTTCAACCTCCTTCTCATACTCATACCTGAGAAATTCTGTCACCCTGTGTTTTTTCAGTATTCTTTCCGCTTTCTCTTTCAGAACCGCTTCCTCCGTTATCTGTCTCTTTCCTCTCCCTCTCTGCGGAGTCAGGGCACGGATTTTTTCCTCAGCGTTTTTCAGACGCTTTTCCATGCCTTTTTTCATCTGCTCCGCATGAGTCGGAGATTTTACGATGAAAACCCGTTCCCGCTTCTCATTTTTCTCTTCCGCATCATTTTCTTCTTCCTCTTCATCTTTCTCATCATCATCATCATCTTTCTCCCTGTCTTTTCCTTTTTCCTTATCCTCTTCATCTTCACCGAAGACTTTTTTCTGCTTACGCTTCAGCGTATAACCCTCGGCGATCACTGTTTCCTCTCCTTTGTCATTTTCCGCAGTCACTTTTTTCAGACTGCCTTCCTTTTCTCTTTCAACACCTCTGCTTACCCATTTTTCAATCGCTTCGGATGCGTTTCCTGTCCGCGGCAGAGGTGTTCCCTGAGCTTGCCGAAGGGCACAGATAATGTCCTCCGATATCATTGCTTATAATGTATTTTCGGATACCTGCGGCGCACATCTTACAATCTCCGACGAACAGCAGGCCCTTCTTTCCGAGACATGATCTCACGCGTTTTATCACAGGTTCGTACAGGCCGTCATCAGATCTCTGCCCCGGAACGATATCCGTTGCCAGGGGCATACCAGCCGGATCCGCGGCGGCCGTTATCATCTTAATCTGAGGCAGTTTCGGATTATCTTTGCTTTTTCCGAACTGAAACAGCCCCCTTCTCTGTCACCTCACGGTGTCCCGACACTGTCGTCGGATCACATCTGACCGTTTCCGCCGGCATTTCATAAACAGTGACCGTACGCCCGCTCAGATCATTTTCAATCTTCTCCCATACCTCCTTATCGTTCAGATATCTGAGAAGAATCGTCAGCCTGTCGTCCGTAAAGTGCTCTTCCTTTATCTCATGCCCCGTCAGATGATTCAGCGTATGTTTCATACCTTTTATATAATCCCGCATCGCGACTTTGCGCTGATCACCCTCCGACAGGATATAAGCAAGCCATATCAGGGCTGTCAGTCCCCATGAAAGGGATCTCTGCAGCGGATGCCTGCGGATATGCCTGTCAATGATCTCATGCAGACCCATGCGCATCATCATTCCGGTCAGAAAGGGAATATCGTCCGCACGCTCGGTTATCACAATCAGATCATCTCCGGATTTCTTCCCCCCCGGAACCGGTTCCGATGACTGACTCTGTCACAACCGGATCGTCTCCGGAATTCCTGACAGGGCCCGCATCCTCCGGTTCCGACGACCGGCCGCTTTTACCGCGTTTCTTTTTTTTCCTCCCGGAATCATCTTCGTCCGGCAGCTCTCCGGCTTTCCGCTTTTTCCGTCCCTTACCGGTTCCGCATGATTTTCCGCGCCGCCGGCCTGTCTTTCTTCTCCTGCTTTTCCCTTTATCCCGGGGATCCCGCTCCGGTCTGCCGGGAAGACGGGGACCCCGGTTTTCCCCGGCAGGGCAACCCGGACTGCTGTGAGATGCCGCACCGGCAGTGCCGACACCCCGGGATCCTGTTATTCCGTGACCGCCGCACAGTCCGGAGACATCCTCTGCTACTGCCGTCTGTGAAATCAGTATCAGCATCGCTGCCGATATCACTGTGAATATCTTATTCATTTTCCGCACCTCCCTGTTCCGATGTCTCAGTATACCGCGCGGAGAAAAAATTTTCCACTCTTTTTTTCATTTTCAGAAAGGTATTGAAATCCTGCCCCGTTCATGTTACTCAGTCAGAAATCCGGGAAAAATCAGAAAAGTCCTTCCCGGTCGGATAAATCCATTATAACTATTATTAATAATTGATCATGTTGTCAATTATCTGATATTGTTCAATATAAAATTAACAAAAGTCCGTTTTCATTAAACGAATGACCAGTAAATTGTAAATTGTAAATCGTTTTAAAAGGGAAATTATGACTGAATTTATCAAAAAAGGAATAGGATACTGTTTTTTCATCATTATCCCTGTTTTTTTCCTGGCAGGGTGTTCGTCCGAGAAAGGAGGCAGTCTCGGAAATACGAAATATGAGAGTTTCACAACTGTCAAGAAACTTTTGCTCTCAAAGGTTTATGATACTCGCAAACGGACATTCTATTGTGACTGTCCGTTTACTGCTGACAAACATGTCGGATCATCCAAAAAATTCAAACCCAAAAAAAAGAGTGCGCGATCTTCCCGTATTGAATGGGAACATATTGTTCCTGCCCACGCGTTCGGCAGCACCTTCAAGGCATGGCATAAAACATACCGACCATGGAAATGCTGGCTCAGTTTTCTTCCCTGGGTCAAATGCCGCTCTGTAAAAGGCAGGGAAAACGCCAGGCGGGCATCTGTCGAATATCGTTATATGGAATCCGATATGTATAACCTGGTGCCTGCTATCGGAGAAGTCAACCAGGCTCGTTCCAATTATCCCTTCAGAATCATCCGTGGAGAAAAACGGGAATACGGCCCATGCGACATTGAAATATCGGACAGAAAGGCAGAACCGGCACCGCGCATCAGGGGAACATTGCCCGGGCATATCTCTATATGGACTGGGCATATCCGGGTAGGAAAATTATCAAACCAGAAGAAAAAGAGATGTTCGATAAATGGAACCGGTCTGATCCTGTCACGAAATCGGAGTGCCAGCGGTGTCGGAAAATTGAAGCCTTACAGGGTAATCCGAATCCTTTTGTAAAGGAACCATGCCAGAAAGCCGGTTCATGGTAAAAACCACACTACCGGACAGAAATGGGGAAGTGCTGACAAAAAAATCGGTGATCCTTCCTAGGAAGCTACTGTCTGCCGGAACCTGCGAATGAAATACCTGGACAACCTGGAAATCCGGGTCAGGAAAGGCAATCGCAGGGAAAATCATCTCCTGGCTGAAAGCCAGGAAATGATTCTATCTGTCCGAAGCCACAGCCCCTCGAAAGCCTTCTGAAGGGACTTCCAGGAACGGAAGAAGCTATGCCATAGCTGTCGCCTCCAGTTCCACAAGCAAGTCTGGAAAAGCAAGACGCGACACACCCAGAAACGTCTGCGCAGGTTTCACTCCGGCGGCACCCAGGCGTTCACCCAGTACATCAAGGTTTTCAATCATTACATCAGGTTCCGTAGTGTATATGGTGAGACGAACCACGTTGGCAAGGCTCATGCCTGCTTCACGGAGTACGGCCTCGAGATTGTCAATAGC
>JAUCGG010000147.1 GCA_030378015.1 Desulfococcaceae bacterium HSG8 | reverse complement strand
TCAGGCAAACGAGCGGATTCACAGGCCTGACGGAATTCTGAAAACGGCATTGGCGGAGATGGGCCATCTGCCGGAAAGAGACCCGGAGAAACTGGCGGAAACCCTGGCCGAAGACGGAGAAAGCAACGTCATTACTGACGGAGCGGATCGAAAAATACAACGGCCGAAAGACAATGAGAAACAGAAGGAATACTACAGCGGCAAGAAGAAGACACATACGGTGAAAAACAATGTGGTTGCGGGTGCGGAGGATCGGAAGGTGAAATATCTGAGCGGAACATGCGAAGGGAAAAAGAGTGACAAAAAGCTCTGTGATGAGGAAAATCTCACCTTCCCGGCGGAAGTGATACTTTACAAAGACAAGGGATTTCAGGGATACGAGCCGGAAGGAACGGAGACCAGGCAGCCGAAAAAAAAGCCGAAGGGAGGAGAACTTTCCATAGACGAAGAGGTTGAAAATGCAGTAATATCAGGAGTCGAATTGTCGTGGAACACGTCATTCCGGGGATAAAAAGATGCCGCATAATTTGCAAAAAACGTGATTTTATGATTTAATCCTCTTTGTGCAAAAGCACACCCATACAAAATAAGCTTTGACAGCACCTGCACCGAAAATAAGCGGCTGTGACATTTTTTCTCCTTTATATTTAAAATGTTATGAAAATGTTTTTTCATTTTCCTTAAGTTGGCTTTCAAAAGGGTAAGCCGACCAACCAGGATTTTTTGCGAGGAAAGGAGAAACTTTTTTTGAACGGGCCTCTTGATTTTTTATTCCTTTTTCACTATTTATTTAATGGAGATACTTTGCTGGTTCGGATTGGAAAATTCGGCTGGAACATAACAAATTGTTTTTTTTATCGCTAAAACGCCTATGAAACCGGCATTATTAAATGATAAAGGAGAATGTTTCTATGAATTCGGATTCACCGGATATTTTGTCACCATTAAAAAATCTGCCACAAGATGACTGGGATAGGCTCAGACTGGGGCTTTGGAGGAGATTCGGGGGTCAGCTTCGTAATATACCGGAGGCTCCGAGTCCTGATGACCTCCTTACCTTTATGATTTCACCCGGCAAAATCGGCGTTCAAGTTCGGAATCAGGCCATCCCGGGTTCCACGCCTTCTGCGGGTAAGACAGCGCCGTAACTCCTGAAAGTGGATGGTCTATATCATGAGATTTAAGTTTGACAAGAAAAAAAGCGAAAAACTGAGAGAGAATCCGAAAAGGAGAGCAGGGTTTGAAGCTGATGATTTCAGGATATCCCGAAGAAAGGAGGATAACATGCAGATAACAATCAACTTTCCCGACGATATCGGCAGACAGATTCAGCAATTGCCGGATGCGGACGGGTTTATCAGCACACTCGTAAAACAGGCATTGGAAAACCGGCGTTCCGAAGGAGATTCTGAAGAACAGGGCGGAAGCAGGTGGGCCCGCTTTTCAGAACGGATACGCAAAAATCCCCCTCTTAGCGGAGCCGGTGATTATGTCCGGGAATGTTCCCGGGAATTCAGGGGTGAATTTGCGTTCAGACATGATTCGGAGTAGCTGGCATGAGATATTTGCTTGATTCGGATGCGATAAATATCCTGTATGATGATCAGCGAGGAAAGCACCACGAGATCATACACAGGAGAATATCGCAACTCAGAGATGAAGACGAACTGCAGACTTCGGTTCTTGTCCTGTTCGAACTGGAATACAGTTTTTTCAACGCGCCCGATAATAAGAAAGGTCGTATCAGAAACACAATCAGTTCCGTTCTTTATGATTTTGATGCCATTCTTTCTTTAGACCGGGCAATAGCGCCTGTTTTCGGCAAATTAAAAGCGATTCTTAAAAAAGAGAAAAATCTTACCCGAAAAGAAATGAGGAAGCATAATATTGATATAATGCTTGCAAGCAGCGCAATATCTGCCTCATCAGTTCTTATTGGTACGGACAGTATCTATATGGATATAAGTAAATTAAATTCAGCATTCCGTTTTGAGAACTGGCTGATATGAAATCATCGTATTTGAGAATCACAAAAGCAAAATTTGTAGAAACAGAAAGCATACTCTAAGATTTTCCAATCGAAATCGGAGGTTTCTATGAAACCAGGGAAGGAGGAGTCCATGCCGGAAACAACCTTAACCTTACCTGTAAGCGTGGAGCAAATTGCAACGGTCATCAGGCAGATCAGAAGCGTCTCCTCAGTCTGGTTCCGGATTTGCATCAGACCGCTTCCCGATCCCCCCGTCAGAGAACCAGGGAACAGGCGTATAACAGTGCGGAAAAGCTGCGGAAAAGCTGCGGAAGAAAGTTCTGGCCGCTTTAGATAATCAGCCATTATCATCTGACGAGCCCTTTATCGGAAATATGACACTGGGACAGTATAATTCCCTGTCGGATAAAGAGAAAGCCCGCCTGTGGGACCAGTGGGAGGATCTGACAGAAGTAAAGGAAAAGGAGGTCAGTTCGGAGACCTTTGTCTGCACATTCGTAAAAGAAACACCGAAAAAGGTCTGACAATATGAATAAAAACAAAAATATCATAGAAATTGCTGTCTGCCAGATTAACGCACCCTGCCCTGAAAAGATAAATGCAGTCATACTTACCGAGTGTATCAGAACAGGAATATGCGAAGAAAAATGGAAACCTCACCTGTGGGCCTTCCTGGAGGAACTGCCTGTTCCCCTGATTCATGATATCGTTCTTTCCGGTCTTCTGTCATTTGAGGAACTTGCCCGCGCAATTGAAATATGGGAGTGTACTGATGGCCCGACAACAGACTGGATCAGAGAAATGGCCGCCCTCAGCATGGAAACGGCTGCTTGAACTGGTGCTGCCCGGCATAGGGGAACTGCCGACAGAGATGATATGGACTCTTGGCACGGCGCTGGCCATATCGCTGGAACACAGGATCAGTTATGACATTGACATATTTTTCCAGGATGCCAATGCCCTGAAACTGCTCTCCCCGAACAAAAACAGGAAGATAAGACTTCTCTCGGACACCTGGCAGCAACCGGGGCATTACCTGAAAATCGAAAGGCCGGAGGGGGATATTGATTTCCTGGTGACACGCGCACTCACGAAGGAGCCGTCTTTTTTGTATGATCCCGGTTTACAATCCGTGATATTTTTGACTTGGCCGTTTTTTCAGAACTGGAACCTGACGGGTTGCAACAGGCATCTTATGATTATGATATTCGAGATGCGCTTCCCAGAACTCTGGATCGGGTAAGACTGCTCCGCAAGAGATACGAGCAGACAGTTCATCATGCTGTTTTCCCGACAGAGATCGGAAAAAAATTTCTGGAAAACGGAGCAGCTATTGCGATCAGAACTTTGGAGCAGTTATTGTTGGGATATCCATAGCCGTCTGTGAGTCTTTCTCTTTACCGTAATGAAATGAAAATCAAAGGAGAGTAAAATTGCAAATAACAATCAACTTTCCCGACGATATCGGCAAACAGATTCAGCAATTGCCGGATATGGACAGCACACTCGTAAAACAGGCATTGGAAAACCGGCGTTCCGAAGGAAATTCTGAAGAACATGGCAGAAGCAGGTGGCCCGCTTTTCAGAGCGAATACGCAAAAACCCCCCTCTGAGCGGAGCCGGTGATTATGTCCGGGAATGAGATAAGAGAGGTGAGTTAAAAATGGAAAAAAATATGATCTGCGAATTTTGCGAAGGCAGGGCCGAACAGCGTGTCATCCGAGCCAGGTTTAACTATAAAAAACAGACCGTTTATATAGATAATATTCCCGCATGGGTTTGCAACAGGTGCGGAGAACAGTATTTCGACGCTCCGGTTTACAAGTGGCTGGAGAATATTGCCAGACACCGGGAACATATTGTAAAAACAGTTTCTTTTCCTCTTGCAGAGTACGATATGGTCTTCGGTCAGGAGGTAAGCTTACTGATATAACTTTTTGATTTTATAAAAATAATTACGCTATGGAAACCTCGGACAACGAATCAGTAATTTTAAAAAAGCGTGATAAATTCTTCAAAGGATTTGAAAGAAGGAAGCCCTTTGATCATGATGTTCGTAAAATCGGAACATTCACGCAGTTTTCCGTATCTGTTCCGGGTGACAGCCCCGGTTCATATACCCGATGGGTCAAAGCCTTGAATCAGGACGGAAAAACTGTCAGAATGTATCATGACACTTATGATAAGACAGGCCGCTTCATCCATCGCGGCGTAAAACTTCCACGTCCTGAAAGGCATGTCATATAGGTGAAATTATGAAACACAATATATCAGAATCAGTGATCATCAGTAAAATCCTCAAGGCGGCTGAAAGCGATGCCGACTTCGGAGCGCTGAGACAGTTCATATTTGATTATTATTACGCGGAAGACGACTACGTTTTTGAATTCAGCGGAGCGGAGGAAATATTTGACGTGCTGTCTGTATATCTTGAATCCGAGGAAGCCTATGGTGATCCCCTGAGAAAAATCCGGATGAAACGACTGCATCGGGCGATTCAGAACCAACATCGGACAATTGAGGATATGACGGCCGCGTTAAAATATGACCGGATAGCAAATCTGCTGGACAAATTCGAATCCGGAGCAATTTCCCGGGCAATTTTTCATTCCCAGCTTCGCAGTCTGTCTCCGCTCACTTCCGACGCGGAGAAACTTGTCGAGGCGTACAGGCTCCTGTCCGAAACAGAGGAAAGAAAAGCAGGCTCTCCCGATACGGAAATCTCCATCCGCTTTCCCCGTGAGATTGCCGAGCAGATTCGGAAGCTGCCGGATATGGACGCGTTTATCAGCGCCGTCGTGAGAGAGGCTCTGGAAAACCGCTCCGAAGGAGTTCAGACTCTGTGAAATAACTCTACTACAACAACTTGGAAATTCGCCCCCTCTCTTATAATAGATAAAAGGGAGGACGAATTTTCAAGTTGTTGTACTACCTTTCTCTTTATCTGTTTTTTGTTGCGATCAGGATCAAGAGAAAGAAAAGAAAAGTGGCCTAAAAATCGTTCTACATTAAAGTGTAAAATGAAGGATGCCTCCGCATTTTAACCCGGAATCCGCTGTTAAACAGAAAGTTTTCAGCCGCGCTTAATCGCCTCGGTCAGTGCCGGCACCACTTCAAACAGATCGCCGACCAATCCGTAATCACATTTGTTGAAGATCGGGGCTTCGGGATCTTTGTTGATAGCGGCAATGACTTTCGAGGTTTTCATGCCTGCAAAGTGCTGAATCGCGCCGGAAATACCGCAGGCAATGTACAGTTTCGGGCTGACCGTCTTCCCGGTCTGTCCCACCTGCATCGAGTGAGGCGCGAAACCGTTGTCAACTGCTGATCTGGATCCCCCTACTGCCGCACCCATAACTTCGGCGCAGTCATAAAGTATTTTGAAATTCTCCTCCGAACCCATTGCATTTCCACCACTGATAATGATGTCAGCCTCGCTCAGATCAGTCTGCCCGGTTTCCCCTTTCTTTATTTCCGTTACTTTCATCCGTCCTGAATCCTGAACCCCGGCCTGCCAGGATATTACTTCAGCCTCGCAGGACGATGTCCGGGCGTCAATCGCGTTCGGGCGGATGCCGCAAATCCAGAGATCTCCTGTAACCCTGACTTTCGCATAAGTCTTTCCGGCAAAATGGAATTTGGTTGCCGTATTTTCATTCAGGTTTACTCCGATACAGTCCAAAACCATCGGCACATTCAGGATGGCTCCGACCCTTGCCAGGAGGTCTTTCCCCTGCGCGCTGGTCAGGCCGAACAGGACTTTTATATCGAAATTTTTTACGGCTTCTGCAAGTGCCATTGCCTGCAGACCAGGACTTGAAGACAAATCCGCTCCGTCTGACGACACTTCAATGACCTTCTGTACGCCATATTCCTGAACAACCTCCTTGCAAGCTTCCGCGTCGCTGTTGATAACCAGGGCAAAAATTTCATTACCCTCCCCCTCGCCGGCCGCGGTGATCACACCGAAATTCGCCTTCTTGACCTCATTATCGTCTGTTGTCTCTATCAGTACGCCTATATTTGCCATATATCACCTTAATTATATTTACGATTTACGATTTATGATTTACGATTTATAGCGGATCAGAAATCGTAAATTGTAAATCTGAAATTTTTACAAAACCTTTGCCTCATCCTTCAGCAGTTTCACCAGTTGTTCAGCCATTTCATCGGGACTGCCTTCCAGTACCTTCCCCTTGCTCCGCTCAGGAAATGGCTGTAATTCTATCAGTTTCGTACCGCCGGCATCCAGTCCCAGGCTCACGAGATCAATCTGGTCTATCTTTTTTTTCTTTGCCTTCATAATACCGGGGATATTCGCATAACGCGGTTCGTTCAATCCTTTTGTTGCGGCAATGACACAAGGCATGGTCATCTTGATCACTTCCCGGGTTCCTCCGCCGATTTCGCGCTCCGCAGTGACTTTGCCGTCGCTCATGGAAAACCCCGCCACATCGCTTGCCACAGGCATGTCAAAGGCAGCCGCCAGACGGTAGTGAAGCTGCATCCCTTCGCTGTCAACCGATTGTTTGCCAGTGAAGATCAGATCCGGTGTTCCATCCTCCCCGATCACTTTACTGATGGCTCGGCTGACCAGCATGCTGTCGAGGAATTGCGCATCGGTTTTGATGAAAATACCCCGATCCGCACCCACGGCCAGGGCCGAGCGGATTGTTTTTACAGCAGCTTCCTTGCCCACGGAGACGACGACAATTTCGCCGCCTTCCTTCTCTTTGATTTGAACAGCCTGCTCCACTGCATATTCATCGTAAGGGTTCATCACAAAATCAACGGATTCATCAAAGCCGCTTTCTCCCACGACTTTGATGTTTACCGCAGTATCCGGAACATGCTTGACACATACATAAATCTGCATATTTACATCCTTAATTTCAAACAAATTTTATATTCAGATGGGCGCATTCATAAGTTGGAAAGAGTGCTGAACTTACAGTTTAGCATTGCCGCCAAACTGTAAGTTTGGCACTCCGACTCGCAAGGTACGCCTTATTCAGACTTCCGAAGTTCCGGAAGTCGTTAATCTAATCTATGGGATTTTTCTCCCCGTAAACCCCGAAACCATACACTTCGGGCCCGCTGAGAGACGCTATGGTGGGCCACACTCTGCCCCTGATGACATCGTACTGGCTGATTTTCAATTTCTCAAGTTTTTTTATGAATACATCAAAAACCGCTTCCACCTGTTTTTTGTTTTTTTCAAGCCCGTATGCCAGATATATTTTCACATTGTAGGGCCTTTTTTCAAGAAACCGGATAGCGTTATCGGATATCCGCTCTGTCACCGCTGCTTTACCTCTCTCCTTTGAAACAGGAGAAAGATAGCCTTCGCTGTCAATCCCCAGTATGGGCTTCATTCCCAGTAATGCTCCCACAAGCCCCTGCGCTCTTCCTATCCTTTTATTCTTGACGAGATATTTCAAGGTGGAAAGAGAAATCTGGATAAACGAGGATTCCCTGATCTCCGGAAGTAACGCCAGAACCTCCTCGTATGTTTTCCCCCGGTGAAGCAGTTCTGCTATCTTTTCAACAATAAAAAAAGCGCCTGCAGATACATTTTCAGTGTCTATGATCCTGACATCCGGGTGTGTCACCAGTTTTCTTGCATTATTGGAGGTTTCAATTAACTTGGACATTTTTGAGGACACATGAATCGCTATGACTTCCCTGTATCCCTTCTTTCTCAGTTCTTCATATCTTTTTTTGATTTCACCTACCAGCGGCGGATTTGTATTAAAATCTTTCACCGACTCTATCATTGAATAATAGGTCTCGTGGTCAATCTCCTTTCCGTCAATGTAATTCTTGTCATCCATGAGAACTCTCATGCCCATGACTTCAAGATTATATTTCTTTACAAGATCATCCGTAGGCGCGCAAGCCGTATCTGTCATGATCACCCGCTTTGAATCATTTCCTTTGGCCATAATTCCCTCCGTTTCCGAACCTTACACGGATAACCTACCTGAACGTCATATTTTTTTCAACAGTTAATTGACAGGACAGATAAAAATCAGCAGTTTTTCCTGAAAGTCCTTGTCTTCAGGCATCTTTTTTGTTATTGGATGTGATACGTGATACGTGATACGTGATACGTGATACGTGATACGTGATACGTGATACGTGATACGTGATACGTGATACGTGATACGTGATACGTGATACGTGATACGTGATGTCTATAAATTTAATTTTGCCAGTTGTAACTGACAACTGGCATCAGGGTGCAATTGAAAGTGTCAGGTGAGCAGTCCTCGTTCCCAAACTCCGTTTGGGAACGCAATTTCAGGCAAAACTCCGTTTTGCATGGCAAAACAGAGTTTGCCCGGCAAGGTGTAGTTTGGGAACAAGGACTGCCTGACACTTTTAATTACACCCCTGCCATCAGGGAGGCTTGAATATTTCAGAACGAATTATCATCGGAATTACCGGAGCGAGCGGCGTTATTTACGGGGTAAAAATTCTCAGCCTGCTCAGGGAAAAAAAAAATATCGAGACACATCTCATTATCTCCGAGCCAGGGAAACGGAACATTGAAATCGAAACCCGCTACAAGGTCAGTGAAGTGGAAGCAATGGCTGACTTTGTTTATGATGACGGTAATGTGGGGGCTTCTGTTGCAAGCGGTTCATTTCTGACCCGGGGCATGGTGATTGTACCGTGCAGTATAAAAACATTATCCGGGATAGCCAATTCGTATGCTACCACCCTGATAGCAAGGGCCGCGGATGTGACACTGAAAGAAAATCGTAAACTGATTCTTGTGGTTAGGGAAACCCCGCTTCATAAAGGTCATCTCAGGCTGATGAGTATGGCTGCCGATATGGGAGCATGTATCCTGCCTCCTGTCCCGGCTTTCTACCATCATCCTGAAACCGTTGATGATATCATTCATCAGACCATTGGAAAAATTTTTGATTATTTCAGCATCAGACATGATCTTTTCAAACGCTGGGGATCAAAGCCCTTCTGAAAAGAGGTGTTCTGCCAATTTTGCTGTTTAAAATGTAGGGTGAGGTTCTATCTCATCGTTTTTATTTGTAAATTCATTCTCTTTTGTAAAGATGGACGAATTGGCAAGCAGAATGGTGGCAGAACCCTACATTGTATTTGGGACCACCCGGAAAATATACCCTCCATACGGACGGGGTATTGGAAATGATATTTAACCACGAAAGACACGGAAGGCACGAAATTATATTCTTTTTTCGGCATCTTTCATATCAGCACAAAGGCAGTTCCGCCTTCGGCAACCGCCTGAACGCGGAACCGCGAACCGGAAAATTAAGGATGCTCTCTTTTTTTCGTGTATTTCGTGGTTAACAGGGGCTTACAGACCAGGAAAAAAATTTCGGGAAACATTTAAATTTAAGTAATATTTTCCTGCATGATCTCCGGCAGCCTGGCTCTGCATGCAACAGCAAAATCTTCCGGATAATGACCGTTAATCCATCTCAGTTGGGCCTCGGTAAAAGCTCCCGGGGATTCAGGCAGTTTCGGCGAAAAACAGCAGAGCAGTCTCTGGTCAGCTTCTGACAGATCGAATCGTTTGGAATATTCGATTGTTGTCACCATTTTAGCTCCCATTGCCGTTAGTATCCTGATAGCGATAAGCATTGCCCTGTCCAAGCTGTTGCGAGTTCTGGTATCGGTTTCCAATATATTGCCTGCCTGCCCGAGTGTCATAAGTTGGAGTTCCCATTGCGAAGTCTGGGCTTTGGGAACAAACAACATCACCTGATCATCTTCATAAACCGTCAGACGACTTTCTCCTTCGTCATTCCCGTCCATCCGTCGGTTAGTTCGTATAGCTTTGATATAATTTTTAAAAAAGTCTTCCCCGGTTTCTTCCCGATAATCCCGGATGAAACTGCTGATCAAGTCACCGCACGCATAAGCAGGAATCTCTTTTTCACCCGGAATATCGGCAGGAACATATGCCGGGACCAGTGCAAACTGCTGATGAACCTGCTGATGCGAACCGTGAAGCCGGTACCGGCTGGGCGCGTAATCAAAACCGAAATTCCATCCCCATAACGTACAATTGAACGGCAATGAGGATCGCTTTCTGCCTGATGATATCGCGTCACAGATTCTTCTCCGCAATTCCTCCAGTTCCTCGACAGAAAAACTTCTTCTGCGCGCGGCTACGGACAGCCCCAGTTGTTCCGCAAGTCTGACATATGTTCTCTGGTAATAAAGATGACGCATCCCTGACATGTCTCCGAATGTAAGGTCATCAGCCCTGTAGCGAATAGCATCATTGGCCATATTGGCGGCATAATGCCCCCAGGGAATATAACTGTTGCGCCTGAGATATTCAAACACATGACTCCCTTCGTCATCGGAGTACTCCCCGACAATTTCACTGCTGCCCTGCGCACCTGGTTTTAAAACCATAACCTGCTTGTAGTCGTCCGGAAGAAAGATGTTGTTCGCCAGAACTTCGAACAGGGTATGATTCCTGATGTCCGGCCTGACCATGCCCCGCGAATCTTTTTTATAAGTCAGACCCGCGGGGCATCTGCTTACGGGATCATAAACAAACTCACAGCATGATTTTGCCATGCGTGTCAGGTCCTCAGGGTCAGTAGAATTGGCTGCCAGCGCGAGCAGCAGCGGCTCCGGGAGGGTGTGAAAAAGCTCATCCAGTTTATCCTTTGGAAAATCATCATCCCCGATCCATTTTCTGACAGTATCGGACAGGGAAACTTCGGGGCGTTCCGACAGAGCAATGGAAGCCGGATTCCGGGCATTCCTGTCAGCAGCGCTTTTAATGATATACGTGGTTCCCCGGAACGAAAACGGATTCGGTACTTCAAAAATATGATCCGCATCCGGCTCTTCCACAGTGCCGTGCGGAAAGTTATCCCGGTTTTCATGAGTACTGCCGTCATGGAATATGCCCAGGGAATCAATACAGTCTCCTTTGCGGAGATTTTCGACCCGAAACCGGGGTCTGTGGATGCCATAAGTAAATTGTCCGGACGGTGTAACGCACGTTCGCAGGTTCATCTGATAACCTCCTGTTATTCAATGAATTCAGGCTTATGACAATCAGCTTCGATATTGCATGATGAACACCCGCACCCGCAGCTTCCGTGATTTTTCATACTTTTATAAAAATTAATGATAAGATATATAGTGGCTGAACCCACGATCAATATGATCAGCAGAATTTCCATTCTGACTCCCTTTCCCGAATTTATCTCGGATCGTATATAGAGTGTTTTGTATTTCATGTTTTGTCATTCGGGGGTTACTTTCTTATTTCTTATTTCAGCTTTTCACCGGTCTGTCTGTGTATGGCCGGAAAAAAGAATTGCAGTCTGAAAATCCGAGGCAATATGTCAAAGGCGTACGGAAGGATGAATTCCCCTGTCAAGGATAAACGGCCTTGTCCCGACTGCTAATAATCCAAAATCCGTAAATTGCTATAAGGTATATTTTTATTATGTTAGCTATCATTTATTTTTTGAGATTTACTCAATCCGAACCTTCTTATGGTTTCCGTCAAAGGCTGTCCAAACAGGAAGTCCGTCATTCCCGGGTCTATGCTGCTTTTTTCCACCACCAGTGAACGAATATCAGTGTCATATCGCAGCATTTCGCCAAGCATTCGGGCAGCATCATCTTCCTGCCTCTCATCCAGAAGGTTTACCAGATTCCCGACTTTTTCATAATCACATCTGGATTCATGTGTCTCAACTAGTTCCCAAAGCCCTTTGATGTCCGACAGTAGCTCTTTCCGTGTCAGGCGGTTTTGGGAATAAATACTTTCGATTTCCTGAGTATCCCAGCACTTCATAGCCCTGCATTCAGCGGGCCTGTTTTCATAAATCGTGCAGTTATTTTCCCTTTCATCAAAAAAAATGCACGACCGTATGTTCTTCCGGCTTTTTATCTTAATGATGTCCGATGTTACAGGCAGAAGGCATCCTCTGACATTATCGTAAGCTGGTTCGCCTTTTCGGATAGTATATAGATATTTTATCAGAATAATACCTTTTTCAATCAGTTCCATGTCTTCATGATGAAAAGCGGGTCCTCCTTTTTTGCAACAGGTTCCGCAACGGGTACATTCTGAAGGCGATGTTTTTTCTTTCATCAGGATTCGTCCGAGGGAGATTTTCTCTTGTTCTTGTGATCCTGATAGGCAATCAGCTTTGCTTTCAATCTTGCTTTTCGCTCTTCAGAATCTTCATCATCTTCATCGTAATAGTCCTCCTCCTCCTCCTCCTCATCGTCATCATCATAATAGTAATCATCATAGTCCTTTTCATAGGAAGAGGTCTGTCCTTTGAGATGAAACCTTATAAGCATAATAAGGACGAGACCCGCAAGCCATGTCTTAAATGAAAAAGGTATTTCACAGTCAAACAGGGTATTGACAGACCATATAAAAAGGATAGGGCTGATAAGATATGCTATAAAATTAAGCAGAGAGGCGACCATATCAACCACGTTAAGCTCTGTTTCTTTGAATTCCATTATTTACTCCTTAAAATATTCGCCAACTTTGGGAAGATTCGGTAATTCCTGACAATTTTTTATTGTACAGGAAATTACGCGTGTGCAGCTTTTTTACCTCAGAACACCACCTGTAAGATGGCGGTGTACTATAGGTACTATAGCAAAATTATCATAAATAGCAACTTAATTTTAATTTATAATTTAGACATTATCGGAAATAAGCAAATGCCGGGCGCATTTACAAGTTGGGGAAGTCGTCCCGCAGGGACTTGTGAAAATAAGCCCGGCAATTCATTGCCGGGTCGGATATGCATATTCTGTCATGTCCCCAAGGACGACTGAACTTGCTGAAATACGGAACACGGGGGCTTCCGGCAATGAATTGCCGGGTTGTTTTCACGGGACGCCAACTTATAAATACGCCCGCGAATGCCTGACAGAGGGCGCATTCCTAAAAAGTAGAAAATTCTCGTTCCCGGACTTCTGCCCGGGAATGCATCCAAAGAGGATATGCCTCGTGTTTCACCATAAAACCGACGGGTTAAAACAGATGTTTCACAAGGCAGAGCCTTGCCGAATGCATTCCCAGGCGGAGCCTGGGAACGAGTAACGTATTGAATTTTATCATATGTGATATGCAACCTACTTTTGTGGAATGCTCCCTGACAGATACTTATTTAATGCCACAAAGAATCTTCGTGAGACTTCGCGCCTTTATGCCTTCGCGGCATTAGGGAACTCCGAATAAATAATTACCCGGTTCGGACTGAACCCGCGGGATTTGTCAATCCTCCGCTAGCAGTAGCGGGTATTTTATTTCTTGGGAATGATGAAAGTCCGCCGCGAGTCCCATTTTTGTAAAAGGCCTGGGGATTTTTTATCGGGACTTTTTTAAGGCAGGGATTTCCTGTTGCGGAAAAGGGTGTTATTGAGAGGAGCAAGGGAATTCTAAGCCATCAGGGATCACTCTGCATACATTTCAGGCGGATTTGTCAATCCGCACGGAGCAATTCAGGGGGATACCCGGTTCGGGGAAACGGACTTTTCCTACCCGGTTCGGACTCAAATCCGAACCATGCGGCGGTGGATTTGTCAATCCCCCGCGAGCACAACGGATATCTTACTGCATCCTGTATCTGGGGGGCTTTATCTTTTCCATGTTCCTTCCTTCCAGATTCACTTTCAGAAATTCCTTTGCCTTTTTATGCCCGAGATAAGATGCTTCTTTCAGATCGCTCTCAGCCAGCTTCATATCCCCGAGTTTATAATAAACGATTGCCCGGTTATAGTAGGCTACCGCGTAGTCCGGTTTCAGTTCTATGGCGCTGCTCAGTTCGTTGATTGCTTCCCGGTATTTACCGGCCCGATATAAATTCTTTCCCTTTTCAACCCGATCCAGCGCTATAGTATTATGAGCAGGGGTTCTGGCAAGAGCTTTGAACTCGTAACCGCAATGTTTGCAGACATTGGCCTTCAGCAAAACTCTTTCCGCGCACTGGGGGCACGTTTTCATCAGCCCCAAGCTGTTCTGATCGGCCTTTTCCCGTATCTTCTTATTGAGAGTCACAATGTATTTGTCCATGATCCGCTTCAGAAACATTGCAAAAGGCTTTTCATCAATCTGATAGATATCTATCTGGTGGTTGATCTCCTGCTGAACAATCTGCTGGTTCTCATTGATATCCGGAAGAATCAGGGAAAAATCAGCCAGCAGTTCGATAATCTGACCGTATTTGTCGAGCTGCAGGTTAGCGATTGCCGCGGAATCCCCCATCTCATTTTTAATATTTTCAAGTTTGAAGTAGTCCAGCGCGTTTTTGATGAGGGTCTGGGTTCCGTCCCTGATCGTCTTTTCCAGTGTGATCATATCGTGCTCTTTTTTCAGGACCGTCGTCTTCTTCTGATGATCATCTTTCAGCTTGTCTATCATTTCTTCATACTTTTTTTCCATCCACCGCTTTGTAATAAGAAATGTAACTAATATGTAAAGAGCGGTACAAAGAACCGTTGTTATGAAAGCAACATATGAATTAGGCATATGGTAAGGAATAGATGTCATAAAACCGACGGCCGCGCTTCCTACAATAATCAGACTGATATAAATATTCATTCTCGCCACCCCGCTTACTTTTTTCACAGATAATTCCCTCTGTTTTCTATTCAAATTCCTATGGCATATTCCAACCTGTTTTATTGTGATACAACAAACCCGTTTTTTTCGATTTTCAGTATGTGATCTGTTTCAAGGTGATAGGTGATAGAAAACGCCTGAACGCGTCACTTGCAGATGGACGTTACACAGCATAATGATATACACACACAGGTTCCTTACAAATATAGCGTTGTTCTTTTTTTGTCAAGAATTAAATGCTCCGATCTTGCTGTAATTTAAATCAATTTTATTTTCATCTCATTAATCAGAACTATACTTACTATTCGGTTAATAAAAACGGACTTTTAACCGCTAATGACACGGGATAATGAATATATTCAGATTTTTGTTTTCTTGAGAAGGTGATTTGCATTTAATAGATAAATGGCAATTATTTTTTATATATAATACGAATACGTGAAAAAGAGTGCAAAAATCCTTTTGCAGAGTGAACGTATCTATGCGTAAGCATCTGTTTTTTTTTCAGATCACTGTGAGATGACTTGGTTGATTTTTCGTCAATTCGCCCGCTCTGTGAAAAAGAATTTTCGGCATTGATCTTCGTTTTGGCCACGCGGCTCGGATTGACAAATCCGAGCCATGTCCGCCGGATTTGTCAATCGACTGAACTCACGCCGAAGTCCGGCGAGAGTAAGACCTAAACGAAGATCAAGGCCGAATTTTTGCACTCCTTTTAATTAATTATATTAATTTATGCATCCTCCATTTGTCAGTTTACACTTTCCTGTAGAACGATTTTTCAAATCGTTCAGAACGACTTGAAAAGTCGTTCTGCAGTCAGAAAAAATGTAAACTACTTTTTAACTTTTATGCAAGATTCCTAATTTATTAATGATTATTTTGATTCTGACAACTAAGGTGATTTGCAAAATAAAATATACCACCTAAATTGAGCGATTCTGGTTAGTAGGATTATATTCTTATAAAAC
>JAUCGG010000146.1 GCA_030378015.1 Desulfococcaceae bacterium HSG8 | reverse complement strand
ACAGGATTTCCGACAAATTTTTTCCCGAAATTCTGTAAAAAGCATTTAAAACCTCTTAAATCATAAAAATTTAACCCCATATCAGACTATGGGATGATCTGTCTGAAGAGAAATTCAGCAGATACTAAGTATCTCCATCCGTGGATGTCTGTGTTTCAGTTGCTCCTTTCACAAAGATATGATGCTCGTCAACAGTGTTGGTTCCCAACCCATAAAGATGAATACTGCCGCTGATAGAACCGGAACACCCGGAAGTGCATGAAATTGTCCATTCACGATTCTCGGTGCCGCCTTCGGCAACCGTCACAGCCTGTTCCGCCAGATCGTAAACCCATCCGTTGGTCATTACAGCAGTGCCCCACACGATACTGTTCACATCCGGGCGTACCGGAAAGTGGAATTCTCCGTCAGCCCCGAATCTGATCCTGGTGTAGTAATAACTGGCTCCGTCCGGTTTGAGATAAACCCATCCGTAATCCAGATCGCAATTTGTTTCCAATCTGCCGTTTACATAACCCGGATTCAGGTCAAAGTTCACGTTTGCAGTCCCCTGGAATGTCACGTTTGCAGACTGGTTTTCAAAGACAATATAAGGGTTGTCTTTCAGGCTCCCATTACTGGCGTCTGAATAGAACACCTTGCAGGAAACCGTATATTCCTGGGTTTCTCCGGCTTTCCTGGTTTCATCAGGAATGTGTACGGTCAGTTCGTACTCCTGGGCTTCCCAGAGATCTGATTCGATCCAGATTTCGGAATAAAGTTCGTTACCTGTGGCATCTTTGCTTTTCGCAGATACCCGGGTTTTATATGCTGTCACCGTATTATTACTGACATCCCCTATTGATACGGTTCCCCTGATATATCCGGGGTTCAGTGTCACATGCCCTTTGGTTTCATCAGCGGGGTCAACAGGGACGGTGGTCTGGGCCGATACATCCGTGAACACCAGGGACAGGGTCATCACCACGGCCAATACAACAGCTACAGTCGGATTATTTTTTATTCTTGTCATTTTTCTACCTCCTTCTCAGGTTTGAATTACAATTTATCAGGTTATTGTTATCCGTTATCCGAATGTTGTTAAAATTTAAGATTTTTCTTATCACCCCCTTTCTGTTTTCGCCTTTTGATTATATTAATGTCCGAAAAGGCTTGCCAGGGACATTTTTTCATAGAAAATTTCTGTTTTTTTATTAAGTATTTAATAATATTAGTTTTATCCTGGAACATTTTCAAGCCGCGGTTGGGAACGCATTTACACATCGCCCTCCGGGGGGAAATCGTGCGGGTTATCTGACTGACAATGCAGTTGTCATTCTGAAATGTTACAAAATATTTGGTTAAACGCTCCCGGCGGATTGACAAATCCGCCGGAAATGCTTGGGATTTGCCAATCCCAAGCGAGCATTTCGGGGGCACTTTCCATCTACTGATAATCAGTAGATAGAGTCGCTCCCGGCGGATTGGCAAATCCGCCGGAAATGCTTGGGATTTGCCAATCCCAAGCGAGCATTTCGGGGCACTTTCTATCTACCGATAATCAGTAGATAGAGATGCTCCCGGCGGGTTGATAAATCCGCTTGGGACTTATCAAGCGAGCTTTTCCTGATAATACAGATCAGTATCTTCCCTATAATTCATAATTTGATTCTTGATACCTTTGTATTTCTTCAAAAAAAAACAGGGCAGACTTTGGCAGTCTGCCCTGTTGGAAAATGTTATTATAAGTCAGATTAATAAGGTATCAGCGAGAACCTTCCGCTGTCCCGTGCAATGGCCCGAGTACACCACTTTTTAAGTTCGTCCCCCCCTTTTTTAAAGGGCCGGGGGGATTTTATGTTACAAAAAAGGATGTTACGCCAGAAATCCCCCCCGGCCCCCTTTAAAAAAGGGGGGAGGAATTTACAAGTTGTTGTACGAGGAATTTTTCTGCTTATCAGTGTTCTTTACTGTTTACGACACGCGTAATATCCAAAATACTGATACATCCGTCATTGTCAAAGTCAAAGAACTCGTCATATTCCGGGTCTCCCTCGCAGGTATTCCAGATAGAAGAAACCAGTTCAATGTCCTCATCATTAATTATTCCGTCAGCATTAAAATCATAGGTGAGCGGTGTTCCGTCACTTGCCCTGGGAACATCAAAATCTCCGAAGCCGGCGACCAGGTCATCTTCTGAGAACGATACTGACAGGCCGGCTTTGAGTACCTGATAAGGTTCAATGGAAATTTCCTTTGATGCCAAAGAAATTTCAGCAGTCCCTTCGTGACCTTTCACCGTCAGTTGTCCTGGCTCATCTCCCATACAGCGCAGCACAACGCGGTAATTATGAGAATCCGATTTCATCCCGGGCAGGGAGACGGTCTGCCACCCGTTTTCATCAAATGCCACAAAAGATCCCGGGATTTCTCCGCCGTCCTTTCCGGTGAACTGATTTTTTTCGTCATAGACCATCAGTGCAGCATCCGCGTCAAGGGTGACGGATGCCCACAGCTCATCGTTCCCGGGAATAGCACCGAGGTGTTCCATGATCTTCCTCCCGAGTTCGTCGTTTGTTCTCCAGTCGTACCAGTTATTGTCTCTCGGGCTGCTCCGCTTTTTGCTGGTTACTTTGAACCTTTCCAGCATTTCGTCTATGGTGGGAATTTCCGAAACTGCCCCGTTAATCTGGACAATCAGATCATTGTAATCTTTATCGCTGTTGGTGAATTCCATGTCCTCGAACACGAAACCGAGCCCTTCGCCGCTGATGTCCGCCACCTGTCCGACGTGCATTCCGTAATCCGAATTCGGGGAGGTGAAGGAGAAGAGCGGACGTTTTTTCTTATCCGTTGTTCCCGGATTTTTGGCAAGGGCTTCAAATGTGCTGTTCGGAACCAGGATCAGCGCAAATTTGTCCCCGGGATTCATCTCAAAGGTTCTCAGGCCGATAAGTCTGCCTTCGTTCCAGTCTCTTGATTCGCCCCCGAGTACACCTGAAAAGCGTGCCCGGTCGGTTGGATCGGAGAGAACAATGCCGCCGTCATGATCTTCCGGTGAGAGTACCCGTGCTACAGCTTCGGCGATAAAGGCTTCCAAATCCGGCACGGAGGGATCCATTCCCTCCAAGCTGAAGATTCCGAGTTCGCCTTTGTATGCGCCGCCGTCGTAGAGCCAGTCTATGGTGACAAGACCAGTGCTGTCAATAGTGAAGACACCACCATCGAAAGTCGTGGTTTCGCTATCATTTACACCTACATTACCAAATTTATCAACAGTTTGAATGATAAATTCAGATTTGTCGGTATTTGGGAAACTACCCGTCCAAATTTCACCGTTCTGAATCAATTCAATGTTCTTCCATTCTCCTTCACCATCGGTATAGGCAACAATAACTGTCTCAACTCCTGATACATCAATAACCGACACAGTTAAATTAACCACATTCCCTTGCAGATTTTTACTTATCAGCTTGACAGATGGCGGAGTCTCATCCCCATAATCAGCATGGTAATAAAAATCAAAATCCATGCTACTAAAAATTCGTTGCCGGCCTCCGTCATCGGAATTGTACTGACCGGTGGTGACAATCAACTTTTCTATTTTCTTTCTACTAAATTCTACTGCATTATGCGTAAAGAACTTTATAGGATACCACCCGACAGTAGTAAAGCTTGATGAAGAAGAGTAGTTGCTATTCAGTTCGTCAGTGGTATGATAACGCTGAAGTGGCGGAGCAACCTTTACAACCGAATACTTTCCCCCTTTAAAGACAACTCCGTGCAGTTTTTTATCTGCATTAGTTACATCATACGCGAGTTTGGGCAGAATAGGCGTTCCTTCTTTACCGCTTACAGTTCCGTCTAAGGTATAGAAAGTTCCTTCAGATGTTGTTACTGGCTTCGGCGTTAAGGTGTAAGAGACAGTTTCTCTCCGCAGCAAACCTGTTTGAAAGACTTCTCCTCTGTTTGCCTCTACTCCATTAGCCAAAGGTGATGCGTCAGGCGAAGTGATGTTGTACATGGGCAGGCCATACAAGGTACTCTCCGCCATCACCTTTTCGTCTGTACCATCAAAATTCCTATTTTCAGCATGGTAATTTTGTTTGGCTTCCATTAATACTTCACCAAGTGTTACTTCAGAACCTTCAACGAGCAGCTGTGTAAAATTCAGCAACAATTCTTCTGATAAACGGATACCTCCTCCTCCCCACCCGAATCCCGTGTTCGCTACATAGTAAGCTCCCTTACTTGCAATAGCTTCAGGTAAGTCTGTATTATGAGCTACACTTTGACCGGAATGACAACCTAGCGTATAAAATAAAGCACCGGAAAAGTCAGTCTCTGTATTTTGAAAATCACCAGCGGATACAAAATTGTCATCATTAATATCAGGAGTTCCGAACCCATAGGAATTCGCATGAAGATTAATTGAGGTAGCATCATGACGATGCTCCAAAATCCTTTCAATAAAGTCATTCGCATCCCAATTATTATCAATCAGTGCGCAATTGGTATCAATATTATCGTTTAAAAAAACATTACACTGATCCTCGGCACCATCTTCTAAAAACTGAGATCCTTCATGAACTTCGGTATCCGGATCATCCGGCGTGTTATCATTGATAATGGCAGCACTAGTAATATCCAGCACATTATTTGTTAGAAAATTATCAATAAAATTGATAATTTGTTCCTGGGTTTCTATCAAACGTCCGCTTGCAATATCAGGAACAAATATATTCGGATTATCGCATCCTTCACAACCATCAGCAGGTATCATATCGGTATAAAAATTATCAGTCAATGTCCACGGATCAAGACATGTTCTTTCCGGCCCCTCAACGCATGCCTGATCAATTATGCGATAGAAAGGAATTATACGGTCATCGCCCACTATAACAATATATTTCAGATGCTCCTGCCGGGGAATGATAAATTGCTGCTTAATCGCTTCAGCTAAGGCATTTGCCTGATCTCTGGCTTCAACACTATCGCCAAAATTTTCACCTCTGTTTTGATAAGCATCTGCAACAGTAGTGTTATCTTCGACTTGTACAACCAACCCTTGTACATCAGGATGTTCTGCTAAATCATCAAGCTTATCCATCAATCTTGCAGCATCTCCATATAACTGCTCTGTTTGCTGACGATTGACCAAAATCAGAGTGCTGATGAGAGTTTCCGCACATCCTGATTGGTCTTCACAATCCTGTGCAACTGACGGCTTTGTACCGGAACAATACCCATCACTCACCTGCCTGCCGTCACTGCTGCGTTTGCAATAAACATTGCGGCTCTGAGTCCCGCTGCCGCAATCATTGCTGCAACTGCTCCATGAGTCTGTGTACCAAAAATAACTTTCACATTCGGAATAGTCCGAGCATGAACTTGAAGTATCCGGCTTGGAGCCGGAACAATAGCTGTCGCTTACCTGCCTGCCGTCACTGTTGCGTTTGCAATAGACAGCACGGGTCTTAGTGCCGTCACCGCAGGTATTACTGCAACCGCTCCACGAGCCTGTGTCCCAGGAATAGATTTCAGCAGCAGAAATACTTATTGTTCCGCTGGCGCGTGCAGCCTCAGCCTGACCAGCGATATCTGCCATCCAAACCCTCCAGTCACTTGCAGGGTTTATACCATCCTGGATTGAGAGCGTTACACTTCCTGTATTTTTCGCACTTCGTGTCAGGACTTTATAATCAGCATTTTCATAAGGCTGCCTGTAAGAATCTCTTTTGATTGATATTTTCATATCAGCATCAGAAGGAATATCTTTTGTATTCCATGTAATCCTGATATGATCACCGATTTTATAAGTTCCGGAACTCGGACCGACATTATAGATTTCAGGATTTTCAACAGGACATCCCGCATAATCCTGGCAATTCTGTCCGGAAGCCGGCTTTGTGCCGGAACAATACCCATCACTCACCTGTCTGCCGTCACTGTCACGTTCGCAATAGACATTACGAGTCTGCTCTCCGTAACCGCAGGAGTTATCGCAGTCTCCCCAGCTTCCTGTTTTCCAGGAATAGGTTTCAGCAAATTCCACGTCAATGGTGACAGGGCCGACCTGAACCCAGGTACCGTTATCATGCTCAATATAGGCATAAAAATATACAGGAAAATCCCTTGTATTAAACTCATTATCAAGATTAACCTCTAACTGGATAGCAGATTGTCCTACAGGAACTGACGTGTAATCAATCACAGTCGAGTCATATAAATGCAGATAAATAGTTCCTGATGTATTAAAATCTGATCCGTCAATCTTTCTTACCATGAATCTTGCCCTGCTGCCATTGATTCCGCAATACATTTCCAGCAGCGGCATGTCCCAATAACTGTTTCCGTCATCAACCCAACCTCCCGGGGTCGTATAGTCAGCATGCAAGGGTGTAGCGACTACAAAACTGGCTGCTAATGCAAAGAAAAACATCACAAGTGTTGAAATACGTTGCCTTCTCATTTTAATTCTCCTTTCTTTGAATTTGAAGATATCCGGTAAATCAAATCATCAATATAAAAAAAATACTCCCGCCAACTGGCGGGAGCATTTTCAAGCATTACGGACCGGTCTTACTGTTCACCACCGGCATAATATCAAGGATACCGATATAGTCATCGCCATCCAGATCATAGAAGGGATCGTAGTCAGCATCGCCAGCTTCGGCATTCCATCTTTTCGAAACCTTCCCGACGTCCCTGTCATCAATGATGTTGTCGCCGGTATAGTCGTAATACAGGGGATTCCCGTCCGCGTCCGTAGGTATTTCAAATTCTCCGAACCCGGTAACCTCCAGATCCGAAGATACCGTAAATACCGACCTGAGAACCTGGTACCCGTCAAGTGGTGCATCCCCGGAATCCGAAGAAATCTCTGTTTCACCCTCAGCAACCGTTACCTCCACCCCGCATGAGCCGTTTTCCGCTTTGCTATGCAGCACCACACGGTAATCCCCGGGAATCACTGAAAGCAGGGAAACCGTCTGGGAGCCGTTCGCACCGGCTTCAAACTCAGCACCGGCAATGTGACAACCGTCTTTACCGCATTCCTTATCGCTAGGATCATAAATAAACAGATCTGCGCCGGTGTCAGCAGTTACAGAAATATTCCTGACTGAGTATTCCACATCCACATGCGCCATGATATCCTCACCCAGTTCTGTATAAACCCGCCAATCATTATCTGAATCCATCGTTCCCTCCGCGATCAGGGAATCCAGGGTCGGAGCCTTGCCCTCGCATACAATAACGCCCTGGACCTGGAATATCAGGTCATTATAATCCTTGTCACTGCTGATAAAGTTTTTATCTTCATAAATAAAAGCGTTCCCCTTGCCGTTAATGTCCGCTATCTGCCCCAGGTACAAATCATCTTCAGGATTGGCAGAAGCCAGGGAAAACAGGGGTATCTTCCGGACATCACTTGTTCCGGGATCCCCGTAAAGTTCCTGTAGTGTGAAATTCGGAACCAGTATCGTCGCAAAGGTATCCCCTGGGATCATATGGAATTCTTTTGCGTTCAAATAAGGTCCGCTGTTCCACTCCTCTGGTTCGCCAAGCAGACCGCTGAAGCGCGATCCTTCGGTTTTATCCGAGATAACCACATAGCCTTCTTCGTTGTTCGACATGGCCCGTCTCACGGCCTCTTTTATAAAATTCACCGAATTCGGGGCATAGATATCCATGCCGGTCAGGCTGAATATACCCATTTCTCCTTCATACATGCCGCCGTCATAGAGCCAGTCTATGGTCACGACGCCGTCATCTCCCACCGTGAACACACCGGCCGCGTAACGGGAAATCTTTATAGTTTTGGCAGCTTTTCCACCCCCGCTGCTTTCGGCAGTGATTTCAATATTATTGACACCATGTTCCAAGTAAGACACCACGCTGAAGGAGACCTCATTGGGATCACCGGGATTACCGGTGGAAGTGAAATCAGCAGTTTCCCCGTTGACGAGTACACTGGTGATTTCTTCATTATAGGTAATGGTTCCCGATACCATAATCTGATCATCACAGGTCGTATATCCGGGGGCCGGGGTTTCAATAGTGATACTGGGACCGTTCGTATTGACCTCCTGCTCCCGGTTCGCTATAACCGTCACCTCGATATCCCCGAAATGACGATCTTCAAGGACAACGCCGCCGGATATGACATCTGCAAACGCGGAGAGATGATATGTCCCGGGAATGCCGATAAATGCGACCTTACCCTCGATAACCTCAGCCGAAGAACCCGAGGCAGTAATCTCAGCCTCGACTTTTTTCCCGTCATTGTATGTCTCACAATCGCCTTCAAGACGGGGATTCTTTAATGTGGCGCCATCGGGTACTGCAAATCGTATGATCACTGTTCCGGTTTCATAAGTCATATCGTTTTCAACAGTCTCTCCCGAAACCGCAGAAACAGCGCCGCTGTTTGAAGCAGTCCTGGAATAGTCCTTTATATCCAGTGAAGAATCAAGAGACTCACCTGCCCCTGTGGTACCGTCAAACTTCAGGCGGATATCATAAACATCCCAGTCACCTTCAGATACCACCAGGTCGTAATCACCTGTCCCGGGATTTATTTTATCAGAACTCCATCCGGATTCGGTGGATGTGCCGTCAATGCCGTAAGCATAGATATCACCCTGGCTGACCTCTTCTATCCCCGCGGTGCCTTGCAGGATAATCTTTCCTTTCACAAGGGCTGCATCGGAAGTTACATCATTGACCACCTGCTCACCGGTTTCCAACTGCACCTGCGCCATGAAATTCGCGGGCGGATGTCTGAAATGATCATCGCCGTTGTTCAGAAAGCTGTCCACATAATAACTGTCCCCGTTGTAAAAATAATAGGTCCTGGCTGACAGGCGGACAAAAGCGTATTTACCTCCGTTCTCGGAGATATTCGAACTTCCGGCCGAGGAACGGACATAATGGCGGTCAAGGGTCTGACCAAAGCTTTCAAGACCGGCCAGGCTGACGCTGCCGCTGATCATTCCCTGGGTGGTACTGGCGGACAGATCAATCTCCGGGGAATCATCTTCGCTGATATTCATGGTCTGGGATTCAATGGTAAAAGAAAGCCCGGCGTCCGAGGTGAAGGAACCGGATATGATAATGTCTGTAAGCGGCGGCACTGGCAGGGTATAAGTGCCGTCTGCGCTGATGGATGCGCATATCCTTGTGCCGTCAGGCAGTCTTGCGCAAATGGTCCCCCGGGATACATGATATCCCACGGAACCGCCGATATAAATCGGTTCCATGTAGAAATTCAGAAGCTTTATATCGCCGTTGGAAACAATGACGGATTGGCTGTTAAAATATATTTGGGCCGTTCCGGCATACGCGTTGGTACAGGACACGGTATAGGTCTGTGCGCTTTCTCCGGACATATTCACTGTCAGGCTGTAATTCCCTTCCGCATCTGTTTTCGTGCTGTATCCGCCTGAGACCGATATCAGGGCATTGGCGATGCCGGTACTTCCCAGCATTACCCTGCCGGCAATCTGCCCGGACGCGATGGTCCAGTTCACGGTTTTTGTCTCATTCGCGGCAAGTGTAACTGCTTTGCTCGGCTGACTGGTCGCAGTCCCGGAGCAGGACACGCTGCATTCCCGGGTGCTGTTTTCAGGCACAAATACGGTCAGGCTGTAGGTTCCGTCCTGGGCGGTCCTTGTCTGGGCGCTGCAAAATCCTCCGCCGGAGGGTACAGATATCAGGGCATTGGATACCCCTATATTTCCCGCGGATACCCGCCCGATAATATGAGCCGTTGAAATGGTCCAACTCACGGTTTTTGTCTCATTTATACCTACATTGACCGGTTTTTCTGAAAGAGAATGAGTACATCCGCCTGCCCTTACGCTTCCCCATATCACCATATCCGTATTGGGATATACAGGCAGGGAAAAACTTCCGTCAGATGCAACGGCAACTCTTGCAAATGTACTGTTATTACTCGTATATTTGGCATAAAGATAGCCAGATACAGTCTCGTCGGATACAGCTACCTTACCCCTGATATACCCGGGTGTCACATTAAAATTGATTGTCTTGATATTTCCGTAAGAGAGGGTAAGCGCGACAGGATCGAAGTTCAGATAATCATTGCCGCTGCCAATCGGAACATTTGTGCATGATACCGAACATTGCCGGGACGCGTCTTCCGGGATAAAGACGGTCAGATCGTAATTTCCGTTCGCATCCGTTGTTGCGTTGACAGTTCGCAGTCCGCCGGTGACAGTGATTCTGGCATTTTGAACACCTGCACCCGCTACCTTTACATTCCCCTTGACCTGAGCCGATGCAAGAACCCATTCTGCTGTCTGGGTCTGATTTGCAGAAATGTTCAAAGTTTTTGTTGAGAGATTGTGGTTGGATCCGTCGGCGGTGATATTTCCCCATATCTGCATATTTGAATCCGGCCGCACCGGCAGGGTAAAGGTTCCGTCTGAAGCAATGGCTGTACTTCGTAACATCGTTTTCCCATCAGAGCCTTTGATATAAATGGTTCCGGAGGATATCTCAATACCGTCAGGCAGCGCGATGCTTCCGTTGATACGACCCGAAAATGAAAAGTCCAGGGTCCTGGTCTGACCGTAAGATATGGTAATTATCTGATTTGCAGAGTAGATAATGGTTTTCCTGTTATCAGTATAGAAATTCGTGTATGTAACCGTACATTGCTGTTCCCCGTCTTCCGGGATAAAAACCGTCAGTTCGTAGTTTCCGTCTGCATCGCTGGTCGCGCTGCCGGAAATACTGGTGCCGCTGGCAGTTAGCCTGACGTTCGGAATTCCGGTACCGCCCACGGACAACTGCCCGCGAATGGTTGCTGAAGCAATGGTCCAGTTCACAGCAGAAGTCGAACCGGCTGTGACATTGACGTACTGGCTGGCCAGGTTGTGGGAAATTCCGTTTGCTGTGACATTGCCCCATACCATGATATTGGTGTCCGGTTGTACGGGAAATGAAAAGGTTCCGTCAGAGGCCACAGTGATATTTTTCGCTACATCACTTCCATCAGAACGCCTGGCCTGAATGTATCCGCTGGAAACCGTATTTCCGGGTACAGTTATTTTTCCCCCGATATATCCCGGATTGATATTAAAATTCACGGTCCGGGTTTCTCCGTATGCAATGGAAACGGTCTGCATTTTAAAGTAAAGCTTACCTCTTCCGTCATCAGTAGAGACTTCGCAATAAACCGAATAATCCCAGGGATTATCTCCCTGGTCAGGTGTGCCCACCATTACCTTATAAGAGCCGCCTGTATCGGTTGTTTCTTCATAGGTTGTCGGGGTACGGACTATTTTTACTTCAGCATTTTGTACCCGCTCTCCGCTTACGGATATATATCCTCCGATGTATCCCGGGGTAAACTGGACATCACCCTCTGTGGTTCCGCCGCCTGTGACATCGGACTGAGTATCATCCTGTGCCCATACGGTTGCAGTCAAAGCCAATGACAGGACCAGTACAACAGATAAAGAAAAATTTCTCGCCATGATTCGCTCCTTTCTTTGATTAGGATTTAAAATTGACATCTGAATTCTTTTCCTTTTGTAAATGGAGATTTTTCGATGTTACGGCAAAAATCCCCTGATCATGGTTTTATATTACCCATCATCATTCCATCTGTAAATACGACAATCGTCGTATTTTTTGTCGTATTTCTTAGCGATTACTCTACGACAAAGGAGCTATAGAAAAGTAAAACAAGTAATACTTTCCTGACGCCTGAACAGCAGGTCAGAGCAGGAAGGATAAGGGTGAATTTAATTCAGTTTCTGAATAAGAATAGCTGAAAATTACTGGTATTACTTGCGCATAAGTAAGTAAGTAAGTAAATCCTAACCGGGCCCGGGTATTGATATCAGACCGTAGTACACCACTTTTTAAGTTCGTCCCCCCTTTTTTTAAAGGGGGCCGGGGGGATTTTATGTTACAAAAAAGGAGGTTGCGGCAGAAATCCCCCCTGCCCCCCTTTAAAAAAGGGGGGAGGAATTTACAAGTTGCTGTAGTAGGTGGAGTTACCGGGTTATCCCACGGGTTCTACTCCATCATTTTTACACCACCATTTTCGTTTTTGCTTTCAGCCGGGATTGATCCATCGGGTCACTTCAGACAACTTCCGACAAAGCCTCCGCCTCCGTTTTCGCTATCTCCCTCAGTCGCTGTATCGCCCAGCACACCTTTTTCATCCGCAGTTGTCATTCGGAAATGTTACAAAATAAATATTTGAATAGGTACTTAAAATTGAAATCCTGCCATCAATCTGATAAAATGAATATGATCAGATCATACACCTCCTTTTCATTTACAGGATGCTCATGAAGTTAATCCTGTGAATGAAAAGTCAGTTCTTAGTTCCGGCCATTTTCCGAACTGCTATTCTTAATAATTCCGCCTGAACCCGACGATACCGACCAGACCGGAACCGAGGAGCCACACTGCCCCGGGTATGGGAACCACACTGACATTCCCGGTTTCCAACTCCGCGGAAAAGAGATCACCGTTAAAATCGCCGAGAGTCACACCTGAAAACATCAGATCACTGTTTCCCAAGCTGTCCTCAGTAAAGGAAATCGTTTCCAGAGTGAACGAATCGGACTGGGGGCTAAGATCATTTTCCCAAGAAACTTCACTGAGATTTATCATGCTGCTCCCGACATTTCCCTTGCAGAAGACAAAGGAACCCCCCACATCCAGCATGTCTTCGATTCCTATTTCCGAATCGGACGGGTCAAAATACAATACCGTGCCCCATACTTGGTTGGTGAAAAAAATAACTGACGCAATTACACACAGAATTAATCCTTCTCTCCGTTTTTTCATTTCGGATATCCTCCTCAATTTATCAGGTTAAAAAAAATTGCTTATGTGACTATGGAGCGTTCCGTAAAACATGATACCCAAAAAGTTCTTGACAAGATTTATATGCTCTCTCTAATATGATTCTTCCCTGCCTGATTCAGGCAATACTGGTACCATGTTTTACGGAACGCACCATAGTACACTGAGGCAGAAGTTTAATTCTCACCCTGATCCTGATTTATATTACCAACACCATATTTGTAAATACGACAATCATCGTATTTTTTGTCGTATTTTTTAATGATCACTCTACGACAATGGGACTAGAGAAAAGTAAAAAGAGTAATCCTTTCCTGACGCCTGAACAGCAGGTCCCGCCAATAAAGATAAGGATGAATACAATTCAGTTTCTGAATAAGAATAGGTAGAAATTACTGGTATTACTTGCGCATAAGTAAGTAGTAAGTAATACCCGACTCACACCTTATAATTGTTAATATCCGAAAATGGTTATCAGGGACATTTTTTCATAAAAGTTTTTCCGACTCAACCGAGGGATAATCCCTCGGCTGAGAGTGAAAGCAGGCTAAAGCTAGGCTGCTTGGACTTTCAGCCCCGACATTTATGTCGGGGCTGATCTGTGGGCGCATTCCCAAAAAGTAGGAAATTCTCGTTCCCAGGCTCTGCCTGGGAATGCGTTTACAGAGGCTCTGCCTCGTATTTCATTTTAAAATCGGTGGTTTAAACGGAACATCTCGCAAGGCAGAGCCTTGCAGGATGCATTCCCAGGCAGAGCCTGGGAACGCTTAACATATTGAATTTTATCATATGTGATATGCAACCTACTTTTTGGGAATGCTCCCGTGCTCTGTTTCAAAATTAATGTCCGGGTTACCGGACGCGGGAGTGCAAAGCTTGCTTTGTGGGAATCCTGGACTGGCGCAAAGCAAGCTTTGCACTCCGCTCGTTCGGAAAATTTTCTGTACAACCTGTTCATTATTATGAAACGGAGCACTAAGGAATGTAAACACCTGAAAACGAGGGAAAGTCAGAAAAAAATCCACCGAAAAACGGGGAAAAAGGAATTCCTGATGAGCGGATTCCCATAAAAAACAGAAAATTTTTGTTCCCAAAGAATGCATTCACAGAGCTTCTGACTCGTTTTTAAATTTAAAATCAATGAGTTAAGCTGAAGTCTCGCAAGGCTCCGGCGAAAACTCAGTCGAACGACGGAGCCTGGGAACGAGTAAAGGAATTGATGAGATCCGGAATACGGCAAAGCCCGGGGTTTGGATGATCAGGAATTCCTGATATTACGCAGTAATACTGGCGATCATTATTTATGAAACGGAGTGCTAAGAACTGGTAATAGAAATATAATATAATATATCTTCTGTTTTCTCCAAGGCTCAGGAGCCAATAACTGGTTTTCTTCATCTATATCTGAAAATATTACTTTTCCCTGGTTAAAAACAAAAAGATTCTCTTTAAAGTGTCCTTCATATCTGATGCCATTAAGTTCTTTCGTTCCTTTCCCATGAAGTTTACTATTTTCGAACAGACCTTCATACCTGGTGCCATCGGGAAAGATCATAACGCCCTGCCCGTTTCTGCAATCACCTTTTATACATCTTTCGTTTAAAACACTTTTGTGGTGCTTTAAATTCAGACACCCTGCAAATCCCACAGTCATGACCATAATGCACAGGCCGATCATCAGGTTGTCAAAATTGCCAAAACTGAAAAAACTTCTTTTGCTTTTCATTTTTAGTGTCCTTTCTTATTCTTATTCTTAATTTCAGTAAAAATAAAAAAGAAACCCGGCTTTTTCGGCATGGAAAGGAACTGAGGCCGGGTTTCCGTTTAGTTTAGTTTACAGTCTGCTGATCATGAAAAATAGTTCCTTGCCCACAACACAGCCTGGAACCGGTTGGGCACGCTGATCTTTCTGTAAATATTGTACAGATGCGTCCTGACTGTGTGTTTGCTGATAAAGAGTTTTTCAGCAATTTCCTGGTTGGTGCCCCCGGAAGCGAGCTGAAACAGAATTTCTTTTTCCCTTGCTGTCAGGGGAATTCCTTCCAGCATGTTGTTCTTACTCGGTTCAGGAGCATTTTCCGGCAGGAGATCCGGCGGGTAAAGTTCCCCTCTCAGGATAGACGCTATTCCTTTGGGAAATACTTCCGGGGAATCGCAATAGTAAAAAATACCCCGGATGCCCCGGACCAGAACCTTTTTCTCTATGCCCTCATCGGGATTCACATTGAAGAGGGCAAAGAAACACTGGGGAAGACACAATCCCGGCCTGCTTCCGTTCCACAGGCAGGAAGGTCTGAAGTCTGCACAGTCCAGCAATACCAGATGTCCCTGAACCGGTTCGTGACTGACCACGGCTTGGGGGTTCAGTTCTGAATCACATCTGCATTTCAGTCCTGCGTTTGTCTCCAAGAAGCGTGCCAGCAGGTTATTCTGCAATTTGTTCAGGCCGATAATATGAACAACGACACTTTCCTGTTCACAGAGGGGAATTATCTGACAGTTTTTCCCGAATGAAATTGCCATTCCCCCGTTATCTGTCCGAATCACCGTTCCCGAGACCTTTACGAGAATTCTTTTCCCGTCTTTATCCAGTCCCAGGTCCAGGTCCACTTTCGTGCCCACAGGCAAAGTATGTCCGGTTTTGAAATAAGCCCCGCCGGCGCTGATATTTTCAGTTCGGAGTTCGAGGAAGTCCTGTTCCCCGTTTTCATCTTCCACTGAAATCAGAGATGGGAGACCTAGGGAGAACCTTTCCATACTCCTTTTCCGGTTTTTTTCATCTTCATCCATGTTATTATTATCCTTGCTTTTTCTGAGCATAATCCCG
>JAUCGG010000145.1 GCA_030378015.1 Desulfococcaceae bacterium HSG8 | reverse complement strand
GAATATTTTTTAATTTTAACCCGGAATCCACAGTGGATTCCGGGTTAAAATCGGAAAACATCCGTTTTCCGATTTTCCCCGGAATGACGGCATGGGAGCCTCCCCTAAATCCGTTATAATCAGAAAATATACTGTTGTGAAAAACGGACAGCTTGTTCTGAATCTGCCCGAATATTTTGAGCAGTCAGAGGTTGAGGTCATTGTTCTGCCAAAACACGGGGCAGATTTTCGGAACGCTTTTTCGGAGAAAAAAACGAAGCGACTGGGTATTCTGAAGGGAAAAGCAGGGTATGCGATCAGAGATGATTTCAAATTAACGGATGAGGAGTTCCTTGGAAATGAGGTACCTGCTTGATACTCATGCATTCTGTGGGTCTTATTTGATGATGACCGACTGTCAATCATGGATAGGAATGTTCTGACTGATATTGACAGCGAAATATATGTAAGTCTTGTGACTTATTGGGAAATATCCCTTAAATATTCTCTCGGCAAATTGGACCTGACGGGAATCAGACCTGACGAACTTCCGCAACAGGCAGAAGAGATCGGAGCTTTTTCTCTGGAGATATCAGAAGAAGATATGGCTTCTAATTTCGACAAGATCGGAACTGGGAAAAACGGTTCTCGGTCTTCCGGTGATTGTGGTTACCGCCCGAAGCTGATCAGCCGAACTCTGAGTGCATTAAAATAGCTCAGATACTGAGGGCGGTTGACAGATGGATAGTTGAATCAGGAATCGAATGCAATGATGGGAAAGGACTCGGCTGATTTCTGAAATATTGAAGATACAATTCAAAAGTTGACAGAAAAGCATCTATATATATAATATATAGATGCTTTCTTAAAATAATTTTAACGATGAAAGGAGAGTCCGAATGGCTATTTTGCTAACCTTTGTGTTTGTGATACTCATGATGACATTTTTGGTGTCCGCTCTTATAGGACTGATAAGCCCGAAAACAATTCTTCCGAAATGGGGTCTTGGCAGATGGTCTCATTTCAGTCGCCTCAAAACATTCGGCATATTTTTCGGACTGGCATTTGTTTCATTTATCCTTATGGGCATGGTGTTGACAAAATATAATGTCCCCGTTGTTCAACAAGAAAAGGATAAACTGACATTTGAGGAAGCGAAATCGAAAGCTGCCAAAAGATCCGCGGAACTGGCTATCAAGAAAGCCGCCGAATTATCTGAGAAAGCTAAAAATATCCCGCCTGATGATATTCCGGAGAATTTCAACGTCTATTCCGAACTTGTAAAGCTGAGGCCGAAAAATGAATTATATAAGGAAAAATATAAACATTATAAGGGGTTGAAATCTAAAAAGGATGCTGCTGAGAAAGCCGTTGCCGAGAAAGCTGCTACCGAGAAAGCTGCTACCAAAGAAGCCGCTCTTGAAAAAGCCACAGCCGAGGAGTTTGAAACACAGACCGAACGGATATTTTCGACGTCAATTCTTGCTTCGTACACCATTGAAAAGCGGGAGGGAGTAATTGTTTTCAAAGATCCTCCGCAGATGCCGACATATTTTCGGACAGGGGACAAGATCAACAAAGTATTTGCTATTGAGTCCACCCGTTTATTTCGTGATGTGCCCGGTCTCAAATCTCTGGAAATGACGATTCCGCTTAAGGAAGCGACGCATAGTATGAGCGTTTCCAGGGAACAGATTGAAAAATTTTACAAAACCAGATTTTCTGATATGAAAGGGGATCTGGATGCCTGGCGGGAACAGTTCATTAAGAAGTACGATAGTAAAAGATCAAGGCGGAAGTTCGCGAGACGGTATGCACACGCTGAAACATCGGAGAAATCCGCTACTGAAGAAGCCGCAGCCGAAAAAGCTAAAGGGAAAGGAAAATGGAATGTCAGTTCTGAAACATCGGAAATAGATGATAGCACAAATGTTTATCTGACTCTCGCAGCCGAAAAAAAGATCAAGGGCCGTTTCAGCCAAGCATTACCGGTTCTGATATTGAGATGCAACGAAAACAAAACGGACGCTTACGTCAAGTTCGATATATTTCTCAGTACCAGACCAGTGGCAGTCACAACCCGTCTTGATAAATCAAAAGCCCGGACGGCTGAATGGTCTGTATCTACAGATTATAAGGCGGCATTTGTTCCCGGGAGCAATGTTAAATTCATTCGTAATTTAATGAAGCATGATAAGCTGCTTGTACAAGTGACGCCTCATGGTCAGAATTCGAAGACAACTACATTTGACCTGCGTGGTCTCGAAGAGGCTGTAAAGCCATTGCAAAAAGCTTGTAATTGGAAATAAATCCATTGTGACAGACGGTGAGGTATGGCAGTTCGGAAGGCTTGTGAAAGATGTTTTTACAAAAAACAGTGTACGTCTTCCAGTTGATAATATTGGCAGGCTTTTCGGAGCCATAAATTATCTTATCGAAGCAGCGGAAAAGCACAGGACAGTTTCGGCAAAAAACGGGGGCTGAGAATACTCAGTATCTCAGCGGAGTGCAAAGCTTGCTTTGCCTGTCGTTCGACTGAGCTCACACCGAAGCCGGGATTCTCGCAAAGCAAGCTTTGCACTCCGCATTCGGAAATTTCTGACTAATTGTAGCTATAACTTTTAGTTAATTTAATAAGTTATTGAAATATTATTTTCCTTATGCTCCCGCCGCGGCGGTTCGGATCTGTCAATCCGAGACGAGCAAAAATATTAACGAAAGGACATAAAAAACAACTATGGAAAGAACTTTATCCATTATCAAGCCCGACGGAGTTGCCAAGGGGCTTACCGGCGAAGTGATCAGGCGGTTTGAATCAGACAATATAAAAATAGCTGCCATCAAGATGATTCATATGACAAAAGTGCAGGCACAGGGATTTTACGATGTGCATAAGGAGCGGCCTTTTTTCGACAGCCTGACCGACTTCATGTCATCTGGCCCCGCGGTTGTCATGGTGCTTGAAGCTGAAAATGTGATTGCGAAAAATCGTGAGTTAATGGGAGCGACCAATTACAAAGAAGCTGCGGAAGGAACCATTCGCAAGGATTTTGCCACAGACATCGAGAAAAATGTGGTCCACGGCTCGGATTCACCGGAAACGGCCGCTTCTGAAATCAGTTACTTCTTTAACCAGCTTGAAATTATCAGCTTATGACCGACCGTGCTGATCTGGATAATATCTCAATAGTGCTGCACCAGCCCCGATCTCCTGAAAATATCGGGGCAGCAGCCAGGGCAATGCGGAATATGGGGCTATCCCGGCTGGTTGTTGTTGATCCCGAAAACTTTGATATTTTCAGGGTCTTGAAAATGTCCACCCACGGGGCTTCGGACATTGTCAAGCGGATTGATGTTTATGATGATCTCAGGGAAGCCCTGTCTTCTTATAATTATGTGGCCGGAACCTCGGCCAGGCTGGGAAAACAGCGTAAGTTCATCAGTCCTCCCAGGCTGGCCAGAAACCTTATTTCAATTTCCCGTGAAAATCGGGTCGCTGTCCTCTTCGGCCCCGAAGACAGGGGGCTTTCCAACGAGGATATTCATTATTGTCATGCGCTTGTCCACATTCCTACAGCCGAATTCTCTTCCCTGAATCTGGCTCAGGCAGTAATGATTCTCTGTTATGAAATTTTTACCGCGGACCAGGAGGAAAAAAAGGAATTTGCCCCCCGGCTTGCCAGCCGTCACGAACTGGACGGTATGTATGACCAGTTAAAGGAACTCCTTGTCAGGATCAGTTATATCAATCCTGAAAATCCCGACTACTGGATGAATCATATGCGCCAGTTTTTTACCCGTTTGCAGTTCCGGGCAAAAGAGGTCAGTATCATCCGGGGAATATGCAGGCAGGTTAACTGGTATGGGAAAAAATGCTATGAGGACGGGCTGCAGGAAAGAGAAGAAGACGTGATACGTGATAGATGATACGTGATACGTGATACGTGATACGTGATACGTGAGTGACGGGCACTTTGTATGATTTTTATATCCGTTAAGAAGAAAGACCTCCGAGGTTTCCAAAACCTCGGAGGTCTCGCTGGAAATATACCCTTCTGATTAACGCTTCCCCCGGCTACTCACGCTTTGCTCCATTTTCGCATTCCCCTATGAACGAAAAATTCCCTGCAAAAAAGACTGCCATCCAAAATATACCCTTCCCCATTGACTTCCTTTATGCCTGAAATAAATCAGGGAATGTTTTCGGCATCTTTCATAAAAGTTGAAAAGCAGTTTACACTTTTTTTGAATGCAGAAAAATTTATGGCCAAATACTCAGCAGAACATACCTGAGTTTCTTCGCTGGTGTACCAAATCTGGATCAGACCTTCAAATCCGGAAACATGGGGCTGAACTATCTTATTTATTCAACACGCTGAAATAATAATTATTTCCTCAGACCGTGCAATTTATTTTAAGGGCATCAATAAGCCCCTTCATATCTGAGGGGATAGAAGACTCGAACCTCATATTCTTTCCTGTGGCAGGATGCACAAATTCAAGCTGCCATGCATGAAGCATCTGTCTCGGAGCGGATTGTATGATAGGGGATAAATTTTTCGGAACATCTTTCCCTGATCTGCGGGGGCCATAAACCTCGTCCCCCATAACAGGATGATGAATTGCAGCGCAATGCACCCTGATCTGGTGAGTTCTTCCTGTTTTCGGGCTGACCTCCAGCAAGGTGATCCCTTGAAAACGCGCCTTTACCTGCCAGGATGTTTCAGCTTCCCTGCTTTTTCTGGCTGATACTGACATTTTTTTCCTGTGAACCGGGTGTCTTCCTATGGGCATTGAAATAACACCGGATTCCGCTTTAGTTTCACCATGAACCAGCGCGAGATAAATCTTCCGAATCGTTCTCTGCTTAAACTGTAATGACAGGTTTTCATGCGCGGCAGTATTTTTTGCAACAACCAGGGTTCCGGACGTATCCTTATCAAGCCGATGCACGATCCCCGGGCGCAGTTTTCCCCCGATTCCCTCAAGATGATCACAGTGGTAGAGCAATCCGTTTACCAATGTACCTGTATAATGTCCCGGGGCAGGATGCACCACAAGCCCCGGCTGCTTATTCACCACAACCAAATGCTCATCTTCATAGAGAATATCAAGATCAATCGGCTCAGGCTCGGAATTCAAAGGCTCGGGTGAGGGGATATGTCCGCAAATTTCATCACAGGTTTTTACGCGGTACCCGGGTTTCTTTGCATTGCCCTGAACCAATATGTCCTTACGGATAATAAGGTTTGCTGCAAAGGTTCGGGAACACTCGGAAACAAAGGATGCGACAAGGGTATCCAATCGCTTGCCCGCATCCTCTTCGGAGACTCGGATGGTAAAGATATTTCTGCCAGCCATATGATGACCTGCTCCCAAAAAAAGCAGAAACAAGACAGCCTATTGCGTGTTAAAAAGTAATTCTATTTCAGAAAGAATCGCCTTTTCATCGGCATTTCTTGCTGTAGAAAGTTCTTTCACCAACAGAATCTGTGCCGTATCATATAGCTTGCGTTCACCGAATGATAAATCTTTGGTCAGTTTCAGGAGAAAAAGATCTCTGAACACCTCCGCGACTTCGTAAAGGGAACCGGTCTTGATTTTATCCATATATTCCCTGTACCTGCGGTTCCAAGTCTGGTTATCGCCGGGGTTTTCCCGCCTTTTTTTTATCACCTCATATACCTGCGGGATATCCTTTTCGCTGATAACATCTCTTAATCCCACAGATTCGACATTCCAGGTCGGAATCATGATAACCATATCGTTATCAAGGACTTTCATAATATAAAAGTCATGCTCTTCACCGTTGACAACCCGGCTTTCAATGGATTCAATCCTTCCGACACCGTGAGCGGGATAGACAGCAAGATCCCCCACATGGAATTTCCGCACCTTCTTTTTAGTTGCCTGTTCTTTCGCTTTTTTTTTCATTTTCCCGACAATTGTATGGTTTTATTAAAGATAGACTTTTTTATACCATATATTCATTCAATAATCAAACAAAAAAGCCGAGGGATAAATCCCCGGCTGAAAGCCTAAGCACCTGAAGGGTGCTGTGATGAATATCTGGCTTCAGCCTATGCTGTGATGAGGAGGCTTTTACGCCCAAGTGTTCAGCCTTGTTCCCAAACTCCGTTTGGGAACACACTTGCAGGCAAACTCTGTTTGCAGGGTGCGTTAGGTGCCGCCTCGTTCCCAAACTCCGTTCGGGAAATTGCACGCAAAACTCCGTTTTGCATTTATGGCAAACAGAGTTTGCCGGGCAGGTGTGTTCCCAAACGGAGTTTGGGAACAAGGACTTCCTAACACACCCGTTTGCAAGTTACCTGACCGGCAGCTTTTAATTGCACCCGCTTATGGCCGGATTTTTATAATTTCCTGTACACAATAGATCGGAAATGCTTGGGATTTGCCAAGCGAGCATTTCGGGAACACTTTCCATCTGCTGATACTCGACAGTCATAAGTTCTCTGAAACCGCTGTTCAAAGTCCCCCTTTTTTAAAGGGGGATTCAGGGGGATTTCAGTAGCTTGCGGAAAATCCCCCCGGGGCCCCCTTTACAAAAGGGGGGAGTTTCCGGATGAGTCATTTCATCCATTTATGAGAACTTATGACTGTCGAGTGCTGATACAAGATACAATAAAAAAGGATTGATACATTTCTGTATCAATCCTTTCAGCGTTCAGGCAATTTTTTCAAGCAGGGCGTCTGATTCAAACGCCCTTTTTCATGATTACATCAGGTAGGGCACCATCAGCAGGGCCACAACATTCAGAATCTTGATCATCGGGTTAACAGCAGGACCGGCTGTATCTTTGTAAGGATCGCCTACTGTGTCACCGGTGACAGCAGCTTTATGAGCATCACTGCCCTTGCCGCCCAGATGACCGTCTTCGATGTATTTCTTCGCGTTGTCCCATGCGGCTCCGCCGGTTGTCATGGAAATAGCAACAAAAATACCTGTGACGATACTGCCGATCAGCATTCCGCCCAGAGCAACTTTCCCGAGGAAAAGGCCAACCAGAACCGGTGCAATAACCGGAAGCAGTGCGGGCACGATCATTTCGCTCAGAGCAAACTTGGTGACGATGTCAACACATGCACCATAATCGGGTTTTCCGGTGCCTTCCATAATTCCAGGAATTTCACGGAACTGACGACGTACTTCGTCAACAACTGCGCCGCCTGCATTTCCCACAGCCTGCATGGCAATGGATGCAAACAGATAAGGCAGAAGACCGCCGATGAAAAGGCCTATAATTACATTCACGTTGCTCAGATCAAATCTGATATCCGTGCCGCCGCCGTGCAGACCGAATTCTTCCACATAACAAGCAAAAAGAACCAGCGCTGCAAGACCGGCTGAACCGATGGCATAGCCTTTGGTGACAGCCTTTGTGGTGTTCCCGACAGCATCCAACGGATCTGTTACCGCACGGACGCTCTCATCCATTTCAGCCATTTCAGCAATACCGCCCGCGTTGTCAGTGATTGGGCCGTAAGCGTCAATCGCAATAACCATACCTGTCATGGACAGCATGGCCATGGCTGCCATTGCAATACCGTAAAGACCTGCGAGACCGTAAGCAATGCCGATACCGGCGCAGATGGACAGAACCGGAGCAGCAGTGGCCTGCATACTGACAGCAAGACCTGCGATGATGTTGGTTCCGTGGCCTGTGGTGGATGCGTCAGCAATCGCTTTCACCGGGCCGTAGATGCCTGTGTAGTATTCGGTGATGATAACGATCACAACCGTCAGTACCAATCCCACCAAGGTGGAGTAGTAGATGGCCATGGGATCAATACCTTCTATACCGCCCATCAGCTTTTTACAGGCAACCAAAAATGCCATTGCAGCGATGATAGCGGCACCGAACATTCCCTTATAAAGAGCGCCCATGATGTAGTCACTTTTGCCGCCGAGTTTCACAAAGAAGATGGCGATGATGGAAGCTATAATAGAGATTGCGCCCAGCACCAGCGGAAACTCAGTTGCCATGACAGCATTGGGGAAAAGAAGATTTCCCAGGAGCATAGCAGCAACTGCCGTCACAGCATAGGTTTCAAAAAGGTCAGCAGCCATACCCGCACAGTCGCCAACATTGTCGCCGACATTGTCTGCGATAACAGCGGGGTTTCTCGGATCATCTTCGGGGATGCCAGCTTCGACCTTTCCAACAAGGTCAGCACCAACGTCAGCACCTTTGGTGAAGATACCTCCGCCGAGACGTGCGAAAATGGAAATGAGGCTTCCGCCAAAACCCAGCGCAACCAGAGCAACAACAGCTTCCTTGGTAGGAACGCCCATGGCTTTTGTCAGAACTGTATAAAAACCGGCAACAGAGGCCAGCGCAAGACCGGCAACCATCATTCCGGTAACCGCTCCGCCTTTGAATGCGAGGCTAAGACCTGCAGCGAGGCCGCCTTTTGAAGCCTCAGCAGTTCTCACGTTGGCAATAACCGATACGCGCATCCCAATATAGCCTGCAATAAAGGAAGCAACCGCGCCCACGATAAAACCGACTGCGGTTTTGCTGCCGAGGAAGAATGCAATAGCAATGGCGATAATGACACCGGCAATTGCCATGCTTTTCATCTGACGGTTAAGATATGCAACAGCGCCTTCCTGAATTGCGCTTGCAATCTGCTGCATTTTCTCATTTCCTGCGGGAGCGGTTTTAACTACCCCGGCGAGAATAGCTGCAAAACATACCCCTACAACACCGATAAGTGCACAAATAAACGGTATATTGTTCAATACTACGTCCATTTTCCCTCCATTTGAAAGTTAAATCATATTTTTACTGTTAAAACGATTCATTCCTTCCTTTGTACCTTTACAAAGGATTGTAACAACTGCATCCCGAGCCTTGGCAATGATCTGATCAATACGTTCTCTTTCGTCCCTGTCAAATCTGCTCAGAACATAATTCGCCACACTGTCTCCTCTCTCGGAACGCCCGACACCGATGCGCAGACGTGCAAAATCACCCCCGCCAAAGGCGTCAATCAACGATTTCACACCTTTATGTCCGCCATCCCCTCCTTTCTCTTTGATTTTTATCCTTCCGAAAGCAAGGTCAATGTCATCATGGATGACCAGCATGTCCCTGCTTCTTATCCTGAAATAATCTGCAACCTGACGCGCGGGAAAGCCGCTTCGGTTCATAAACGATAATGGCTTTACTAGGAAAACCTCAGTCCCCCTGATCTTCCCGCGCCCCATCATCGCGTCAAATTTTTTCTTTGCAACTGAGATGGAAAAGGATTCCGCAATATCATCTGCCACCATGAATCCGACGTTGTGACGGGTTTCCCGATAATCATCTCCCGGGTTCCCCAGCCCGACGATCAGGTGTAGTCGCTTCTCTTCCATAAAAATTGCACAATAGAAACCGGGTTCTTAAAAGACCCGGTTCATGGCATGAAAAAAACTGCTATTCAGCAGCCTCGGCAGCCTCTTCACCTTCCTCTTCTGTTTCTTCTTCCTCATCCTCGTCGGATTTGATCCTTCCGGAGAGTATAGTTGCCACCGTGAAATTCACATCAGCCGGAATTTCAATATTGCCCTCCAGCGGAATTTCCCTGACGTGAATTGATTCAGCCATGTCAAGCTCGGTGATATCAATCTCTATGGCTTCGGGAATCTCATGGGGAAAACACAGAACTTCCAGTTCCCGTCTTACTATCTGCAACATACCGCCAAGCTCTACGCCGATGCATTTTCCCTTTGTCCTGACCGGAACCATTACCCTGATCTTCCGATCCATTGAAACTTCATAAAAGTCGGCATGAATGAAATCACGCGAAACCGGATGGGCCTGCAATTCTTTAATCATTGAAGGGCGGGCTTCGCCGTTCTGAATCACCAGATTCAGCAATCCCTGGCTTTTCCTGCTGTTTTTTATCGCGTCTTCAAACGCTTTTATATCCACAGAAAGCAGGGTGGGATCTGTTCCCGGTCCGTAAAGCACCGCGGGTATTTTCCCTTCACGACGCAACACGCGTGCCTGCCCCTTGCCTACGGCTGTTCTGACATTTGCATTTAATTCAACTAACTCCAACGATCTCCTCCTCTTGACACTTCGGATAATTATTTTTTCCCGCGCATTCAGAATTAAGGGATTTAGGAATTAAGAAATCCGTCATCTGTTTCCCAATTCCTAAACCCCTTAACAGTGTTCAGTTCACCCTGGAATTTTTAAACAAAAAGTGAGGTCACCGAATCCCCTTTGTGGCTTCGTATGATCGCCTCTCCCACCAGTTCCGAAATCGTTAATATTTTTACCTTATCACAGGCCAGGGCATTCTCTCTCAACGGGATGGTATCGGTTACCACAACAGTTTTCAAACCCGATGCCGTGATCCGGTCAATGGCCGGCCCGGACAACACAGGATGGGTAACAAACGCATGAACTTCCCGGGCCCCTTTTTCCAGAATAGCACCGGCTGCCTCAGTCAGTGTGCCGGCTGTGTCTGCCATATCATCAAGAATAATACCGACTTTCCCGGAAACATCGCCGATTACGGCCATTGCTTTTGCCTTGTTCGGCGCATCCCTGCGTTTATCAATCATCGCAAGCCCCGCGTTCAGACGTTTGGCAAAAGCTCTCGCTCTCTCCACACCTCCTGCATCCGGGGAAATGATCACCAAGTTGCTGCTGAAATTTGCTTTGATATAATCAAGAATGACAGGCGTGGCAAAGAGGTTGTCCACAGGAATATCGAAAAAGCCCTGGATCTGCCCTGCATGGAGATCCATTGTAATAAGCCTTCCTATTCCCACGGCGGTGAGCACATCTGCGATCACTTTGGCGCTGATAGGAACCCGGGGAGCGACCTTCCTGTCTTGGCGGGCATAGCCGTAATAAGGCATTACTGCTGTTATCCTGCTCGCTGATGCACGCTTGAAAGCATCTGTCATGAGCAGGAGTTCGACAAGGTTCTCATTTACCGGGGAGCAGGTTGACTGAATAACAAAAACATCCTTCAGTCTTACATTCTCGTCAACTTCGATCTGTATCTCACCGTCGCTGAAGCGTTTTACTTTTACCCCGCCCACCGGCATATTGAGATAGTTACATATTTTTTCTGTAAGATCAGGATTTGAATTTCCTGAAAATATTATAAGATCATCCATTTTTACATTTTAGCTGAAAAGTAGAAACTTGAAAATTGTTATTTTTTCTGCGGAACGATTTTTCAAATCGTTTCGAACGACTTGAAAAGTCGTTCCGCAGTGTAAAACTACTTTTCAGCTTCTATGGCTGAAAAGATGCCCAATTTTCAATCATAATTTACTGGCTGGGGCGGGAGGATTCGAACCTCCGAGTGCATGAACCAAAATCATGTGTCTTACCGCTTGACGACGCCCCACCCTGAAAGGACTCCGAAATCAGAAGCATATTTTGTTTCCGATTCCGGATACGTTTTTTAAATCATAATATCCGCAAGGTAAACTTTCCAGTTTTTGTTTTCTGAAATTTTTTCCTTTGCGTTTTCGGCTGTATCTGTATCTGAAAAAAGACCGAATACCGAAGACCCGCTTCCTGACATGATAGCCCCTTCAGCGCCGTGTTTCAGCAACAAGGCTTTTGCTACCGGTATTTCAGGGTATTTGGCTACGGTAACTACCTCAAGATCATTACATAAATGATGCTTTGCCTCAAATAGCCGATTTCTGAAAAAGATATCTATAAAATTTTTTTTGCATTTTGTCAATCTTAAATTGAAATTTTTATAAACCGTTGCGGTTGAGACAGCAAAACCGGGATAAATCAGCACAACTTTAAAAAAAGGGAGGTTTTCATATGCTTCCAGTTTTTCACCGATGCCTGTGGCGATTGCCGGTTTCTGAAAAATAAAAAATGGCACATCTGCTCCGATGGAACATCCCATATTTATGAGTTGGTCCTGGGAAAAGGGATGGCCGTAATATTGGTTCAACCCTGACAAAACAGTGGCAGCATTACTGCTTCCTCCGCCAAGCCCCGCGCCTACAGGTATCCTTTTATTAATGGAAATTTCTACGCCTTCACGCATATCCAGTTCCTTTAAAAAAAGGGCGGCTGCTTTGTGAGCGATGTTTGTTTCATCTTCCGGGACATTCGGATCATCACAGGAAACGGCTATTTTCCCGGTGCCGAAGGTAAATGACAGCGTATCACAGAGATCAATACAGCACATGAGCGTATATAATTCATGATAACCATCCGGTCTTTTTCCTGTGACATGTAAAAACAGGTTTATCTTTGCGGGGGATGAAAGCTTCATATTAAGGCCTCGGCAGTTGTTAACTTATAATCAGCAGATCGAAATACCCTGAATCGCTCCGGGGATTGACAAATTCGACTGAAATGCTTGGGATTTGTCAATCCCAAGCGAGCTTTTCCGGGCTATTTTTCATCTACTGGTTATCTATCTCTTAGGCGACTTCCAATAAAGAATATACCGGATTGAAGTTCGTAGTTCCGCCTTCAGGCGGTGTCACGCCGCCTAAAGGCGGAACTACAAACTTCACTTTGGTATATTCTTTTCTTAGATAAAGATAAGTATAAGTATAAACATGTCATAAAAATATTACGGAAGCAAGAAAATAAGGAAAGCCAGGCATGGTTCATGTAAAAACAAGAAGTTAAGCTGACAGAGAAGCGGGGACTACAAACTTTTTTCACGCCATGTGCAACTTTTTTTTAACTGAAGAGAACAAAGGCCACAAAGACACGAAGGCACAAAGAAACACAAAGAAACACAAAGAAACACAAAGACCCTTCGTGAGACTTCGTGCCTTCGTGGCATTATAAGTTGCACATCTCGTTTTTTCATCTGCTGATATGATATTAGCCTGAGCTTTCGGACCCGGAATTTATTCAGAAAAAATTCCCATAGAAAAATTTCCTGACTTGTGGTAACTTTTGTAGTCGGAAGATCGGGAATCGAAAATGCTATTGTTAATCAGCAGTTCCCTTGCGGTGCTGTAAGGGACCCGCTGTTGCTCGCGGGGGATTGACAAATCCCCGCGGGTTCGGATTTCCCAATCGTCCGACTGAACTCACGCCGAAGTCGAAACCGAGCAAGAGAGGCCGAATCGGGTATATTATTTATATGAAAGTCGGCAACAACGGAGTGCCAAACTTACAGTTTGGCATTGCGTTGTGACCGGAGGTCATGGAAATTCTCTAAACTGAATGTATTTTCACGGTAAAATATCTGTTATTCTCATGTTTGCTGTTTTCGCGGCCTTTATCATGGGGGTGGTTGAATTGTTTTCACTGGGCTTTGAGAGAGGTGATATGTATCCTGCATATTCTTCTCTGCGCTCGGACCCGCTCGGAACCAAAGGTTTCTGTGAAAGCCTCGAAAACCTGCCCGATGTCTCGATCATAAGAAATTTCCGCCCCTTGTCCGAAATGCCCGGTTCCGAAAACACCACATTCTTTTACCTGGGCGCACAGATACATCAGTTGATGTTTATTAATGAAGACCAGCTTAAATCCTTAGAGCGGCTGGCAGCCGAGGGAGGGCGGCTGATCTTTTCATTCTTCCCTGTAAAAGAGAAGCAAATGGAAAAAAAAGTTAATAAATCCGAACTGAAAATCACCCCCTTCTTTCCCATTACCACGCGCTGGGGAATAAATTTTGCCTATCTCAGATACAATGGCAAGAATCGGACATATTTGAAAAAAGCTGATATCAGGGATGCATCTTCCGGAAACAGCCTGCCCCCTTCTGTGCCTTGGCATACTGCCCTTTATTTCGACGAACCCCCGGCTCCCTGGAAAGTGATTTATGAGCGCGAGGGACGCCCGGTAATCATTGAAAAGCCTTTCGGCAGGGGGCAGATCATTTTTTGCTCGGATTCTTATTTTTTCAGCAATGAAGCATTACAAAAGGAACGTAACCCCGAACTGCTGGCATGGCTTATGGGAAAAAATACCCGTGTGATCTTTGACGAATATCATTTCGGAATTCAGGAAACTCCCGGCCTAGTCGCGCTTGCCATAGAGTATCGCCTCCACGGAGCCTTGTGGGGAATCATCCTGCTCGCCGTCCTGTTTATCTGGAAACATGCAACATATTTTGTGCCTCCCCGTGATGATGAATATCCGGAGGGAAATTATGGCCTGTCATCAGAGAGGGACTATACCGAAGGCCTGATCAGCCTTTTAAAACGTAATATCCCCAAACAGGATATCCTGGAGATATGTGTGAAAGAATGGGAAAAAAACACCGGGGAAAGAGTATCTGATCATAAAAGAGAACGGATAAAAGCCGTTAGCAGCACTGCTGATCCTGTTAAAGGATATCAGACGATCTGTTATATATTATCAGAGAAAAATTCTCCTGATTTTGACTGATTTTGACTGATTTTGCTGATTTGTAACGTGATAAATGAGATTCTTTTAAAAACACCACACAGTTCCTTAAAGAACCGGAGGCAGGAGAAAAATATTTATAAATGAATGGTAAAACAGGAATGACAGACCGTCTGAAGGCGGAACTGCGAACTTTTCTGATCTGCTGACAATATCAGATCCGAGGTATAAAAATGGCATCCTACCGTCTTAACAACATGGCAATAACCATTGAAAAGGAAGCTTCGGCAAGGCCGGGCTTTCCGATCCGATTCGGAAAATATTCTGAGATCAGAACATCCGAATACGAATTCCATTTCAATTTAAAGGGGGAAATCAAATTAATCCGCGGCCTCAACGTAAACTGGCCACACCCCTCTGAATGTCTGAAACGTACCGATGGCAACGACTGGGTCTTCTATTCGGTGGGTTCCTCGGTCGGCGAAAATATCTTTCAATGCCTTGGTGAATATTACCTCCCGTGTCTCCCCTATCCCGGCAACTCGATATGGGAATTCAATCCCTTTGCAGACCCCGATGTACCGAAGGCATTCGCTGCATGGTCTCAGTTGTATGCAAATATTTACAATATGCGGGACCATGACATACCTGCCGATCTCAAAGAATTTTTATATCTTATTTCCGATGAAAGCGTTCTTCATGAGCAGGCAAAAAAACTGCATTCGATCATAGGCGGACAGGTGTCGGTTCTTCCCCCTGATACCCGCCATGTTGACTATGAGGTAATCCCGCTCACTATTGCCGACGGGTGTCTTTATCATTGCAATTTCTGCTCCGTCAAATCACACCAGCGGTTTCAACCACGTTCCGAGGATAGTATCCTTCAGCAGATCAGCCAACTGAAAGCATTCTATAATCGCAACCTGGGCAACTATAACGCCCTGTTCCTGGGGAATCACGATGCTCTCGGGGCCGGTGAAGAAGTAATACGCATGGCTGCTTCCGAAGCCGTCACTGCCTTCGGGTTCGGAAATCCGCAAGTAAAGAACCCCGCACTTTTCTTATTCGGAAGTGTTGACTCGCTGTTAGGTTCCGAAAATAAATTGTTTGAGGAACTCAGCAGTCTGCCTTTTTACACCTATATTAATGTGGGGTTCGAATCTGTTGACGCGCCTACCTTGGCAAGCATTAACAAGCCCTTGGATATATCGAGAATTCGTGATGCTTTCCAGAAAATGCTCGAACTGAACCGTGATTATTCTGACATCGAAATCACAGCCAATTTCCTTTTGGGAAACCAGCTTTCACCTGAGCATAATCAGTCCCTTGCGGAATTCCTCAGCGATATTTCCGATTCTTTTTACAGCAAAAGCGGTGCCATATATCTGTCTCCTTTAATGGATCCTAAGAAAAGGCGCTCTTTGATGGATGATCAGAAAAGGAGTAATCTGTTAAAATCATTCTTTGAAATAAAGAAACAGAGCAGACTGCCCGCGTATATATACCTGATCCAGCGGTTGTAAAATACAGGATGGGT
>JAUCGG010000144.1:7818-15883 GCA_030378015.1 Desulfococcaceae bacterium HSG8 | reverse complement strand
TCGTCATGCCTTATATGACAGCTATGACCGACGATGCGGAAAACGCCCTGTTTCTTCGGAAGTCTGACGTTCCGTTTTGGGTAATTGCCCGTATTTTCGGTAAAAACCCGATGTACTGGCAGCGTATCCGTTATAATCAGGAATTATCAAACCTGAACTTAGGATTTCCCAATAAATAAAATACCCGTTGCTGCTCGCGGGGGATTGACAAATCCCCCGCCGCGGGGTTCGGATTTGGCAATCCGAACCGAGCAACAGAGGAGCAGTTCCCCGAATCGGGGTTCCCTTATCACTGTTCATCTTCATCAAAGGGAATAATGTCTTCAGGAGCTTTTTCATCAAAGGGAATAATGTCTTCAGGAGCTTTTTCATCAAAGGGAATAATGTCCTCGGGATCAGCTTTTTCATCAAAGGGAATAATATCCTCGGGATCAGCTTTTTCATCAAAAGGAATAATATCCTCGGGATCAGCTTTTTCATCAAAAGGAATAATATCCTCGGGATCAGCTTTTCTTCTTCTCCCGAAAAGCACCTTCATTGTAGCCCGCCAACGATTCAGTTTGACAAGAATGCTTTCCAGAGCCTCCTCAATCTCATCTTTCTTAAAAGGTTTGAGCAGAAAGTCGGTGGCTCCTGCTTCAAAAGCATTGATAAGATCGTCTGTTTTATCAGAGGCTGTGGCAATAATCACCTGGATGATACCGCGTTTCTTTCGTATTTCCCGTAAGAATTCAATACCATCCATCCCCGGCATACCTATATCTGTAATCACAATCAGGATATGACGTTTATTCAGAATATCCAGGGCTTGTTCCGCTGAGTAGGCGGATTCCACATTCCAGCCTTTCAGGTGGTTCCTCATGAGAACGTGGGCCATCGGGTCATCATCTACAAAGAGGACCGGTGTCCTGGGTTTCCGGCTTTCCGGTTTATCTGATCGGGTATCCATTTTTTTACCTCAGTGGTCACTTGTCCGTGGTCACTTGCAACGGACAACTGACAATGTTACTTTTTCGTGTTGACAACAACGCTCCTGTAATACGAAATTTCAAAATCATCTGAAAACTCCCTCAGGGATTCTGTAGCTCCGAGGAGAAGAATACCTCCCGGTCTCAACATGTCCGACATCTTTTTGAACACTTCCCGCTTAAACGTGTCTGAAAAATATATTGTAACATACCTGCACAATATCATATCAAACTTATCGGGGAATACGAAACTGTTTTGCAGGTTAAATTTTTTAAATCTGACCCGTTTTTTCAGTTCCTGGTCAAACAGCCAGCTATTATCTTCTTTAGTAAAATATTTCTCCTTTTTATCATCAGGCAGGCCCCGGTTCATAGCAATACTGTCATATCTTGCGGAAGCTGCCACTGCAAGTGCGGATGAGGAGATATCTGTGGCAAAAATTTCAACTTTCTCCGAAAGTGACGGCAATCCCCGCTCCTTTGCTGCTTCATCTAAAAGCATTATCAGAGAATAGGCTTCCTGTCCCGTTGATACAGCAGCAGACCATACATTTGCTTTACCGATCTCAAGAACCTGGTTAAGCAGCATGGTAACAGCCATCTCTTTGAGATACTCCCAGGCATTTTTATCACGAAACCATGAGGTTTCATTGGTGGTCATTGCATCAACTATCCGGTCCCTGAGCTCGCCGGTGCGGTCTGTCCGCGCCTTGAAATGAAACTCCTGGAATGATCTGCAGCCGGTTTCAGTGAGAAGGTCATGAAGTCTTGATTCAATAAGATACTCCTTATCCTTTTCGAGATGAATGCCGCAGTGTTCCTCTATGTAGGTTTTCATGAGGATGTATTCTGGTTCGGTAATTTTTAATAACATATCCATTTTTAAATTTTCCACGGAATGGCAGTCTGCCGGATGCTTCTCCGAGCTGAAAGTCCGGATTCCGATGAATTTCCCATGTGCTGATGGGACAAGAGGAACTAAATCTGCCCGCGTTTCACGATTGCCATTATTCTTTGGGCCATCCTGTCAAGAGAAACAATTTCATTTGCCTCGCCCGCGTCCGCGACTGCTCCGGGCATCCCCCATATCACGCTGGTTTTTTCGTCCTGCACAATAGAATAGCCGCCTTTCCGGCATATCTCGGCCACACCTGAAACCCCGTCATTTCCCATGCCTGTTAAGATGGCTGTCAGAACATTTCCGCCATATGCTTTGGCAACGGACTGGAAAAGAACATCCACAGAAGGGCGGCAGCTATTCACCGGAGGCGAATCACTCAGCGCAAGTATTTTGTTACTTAACCGGTCTCTTCTGACAATCATGTGCAGGCCCCCGGGCGCGATATACATTACTCCTTTTTCCAAACGATCCCCGTCTTTTCCCTCAACCACTTTTATGGAAGATACAGTGTCCAGACGTGCAGCAAGCGAAGCGGTAAACATGGCAGGCATATGCTGTACCACAACCAGGGGAATGGGAAATTCCCTGTCAAGTCCCGGGATAATCTCCTGCAAAGCATTGGGTCCCCCTGTTGACACCCCGATGGCGACAATATCAATTCTGTCCGGTCTTCCCTTGTAAATTCGTTGTTTGACGGCGGTTTTTTTTTCAGGAACCTCGGTTTTTTTCACCTCGGTTTTTTTCAATGGCAAAGGCGGGGTTTTCGTTACCGGGGCAGTTCCGGAGACGGAGCGGGCCTGCCGGGAGTATTTCCGGGTTCGCGCCATCAGAACAAGGCGGGAAAGCTCCCCTTGGAGTTCCGCTATATTGTCGTCAACAGATTCCCCGCGAGGCTTCAGGATAAAATCCAGGGCGCCTGCCCCCAGTGCTTTCATCGTGAGATTGGCGTGTTCTTTATCAGCACCGGTCAGCATGATCACATCAATATGGGGATACTGTTTTTTGATTCTCGCCAATGTTTCCAGCCCGTCCATTTCCGGCATGAAAACATCTATGAGTACAAGGTCCGGCTGTTTTAACCCTATCTTTGACAGAGCAATCTTACCATTCGGCGCGGTGCCTATCAGCTCGGCATTTTTGAAGTTCGACACGATCTTTGACAGAATCTGCCTGTAAGTAACAGTATCATCTACCACCAGTATCTTTAAGTCTTTTTCCACCCCATGCTCCTTGCTGGCTGAGCGGGTTAACTCAGCCTGAATTTATTCACAATCTGAGTCAGTACAGATGCCATTTTTGCCAGTTCTTTTGAGGAATCGCTGGTCTGAGAAGCACTCATAGCTGTCTGCCTTGAGGCAACGCTGATTCCCCGGATATTTTCAGAGATATTATTTACTTTTTTTGCTGCTTCTTCAGAAGATCGTGCAACTGCCTTCACGCCGTTAAGCAGTTCGTCAATGTTTTTTGCAATCTCGGCAGCAGTTTTCGATGTCATATCTGTTGATTTTGCAATTTCTTCCACCAGGTTTGCGGACTCGTTTGCGTTCACTGATACGCCCTTGACTGTTACGGCAGTGCTGGCAACCGATTTTGATATTTCACTTGCTGTCGCGGTCTGCTCCTCGGATGACGCTGCTATCATCTCATTAATACCAGCAAGTTCACTGATGACTTTGCTGATTTCTCCGGTGGCCATTACCACATCACTGGTTGATTTCTGAATTTCCTCTATCTGCCCGGCAATTTCCTCGGTTGCATCCGCAGACTGTTTTGCCAGTTCTTTGATCTCTCCCGCGACCACGGCAAATCCCTTGCCCGCTTCTCCTGCTCCGGCAGCTTCGATTGTGGCATTCAGGGCCAGCATATTTGTCTGATCAGCAATGTCTTTAATAACTTCTACAACCTTTCCAATTTGCTTGGAAGCAGAAACCAGGGACATGATCCTGGCATTTACCTGGTCAGTCTGCTGATTCGCGTTTTGAGAAATCCGATTTGCCTGGGCAGTATTTTTCGCCACTTCATTTAATGAGACAGTCATCTCTTCAGATGCAGAAGCAACACTGCTGACCTGCGCGGATATTTCTTCACTGGATGCTGCCATCCCTGTCACATTATCCGACGTTCTCTTTCCGAAGCTGGCAATATCATTGAAAGTCAATGACATCTCCTCGGTCATCGAAGCAATACTGGCCAGCGAATGGCTCGACTGCATTGTGGCGGATGCCGTCATGTTGACACTGGTGCTGACCTGCTCCGACGCTGATGCTACCATGCCTGACTGAGAACTCATCTCTTCGGCAGACGAAGCCATCTGGCTGGAAAGCGATGACAGTTCTTCAGACGAACCCGAAAGACTGCTTGTTGTCTCAGCCAGTTTTTTCATGATATTCCTGAAACGGATGACAGCTCCCTTCAGTTCTCCTGCCATTTCCCCGATTTCATCTCTGGCATCAATTTCTATTTCAGCAGTAAGGTCTCCGTTGCCAAACTGCTTTGTGAAAGTGACAATTTTTTTAATGGGCAGGGTAATCGTGACTGTTATAAGCAGGGCAACCCCGACACCGGTAATAAACGCAATTATAACGCTGGCAGTCGTGACCTTTGAAACCCGTGAAAGCAGGGAAGAGGCTTCACTGGTTACGTTAATAATCCGTTCCATACCTATGACAGATGTTTCTTCCGCACTTTTCAGAACACCTTTGGCGACGCTGTCCTGCATCTTGCTGAGTTCCTGCAATTCAAGCCAGTTGTCGAGAATATCCGTCATTGTGTTTTTGTATTGGTTCCCTGATTCCCTGATCTTTTCAAGTCGCTGAAGATCAATCTCCCGGGTCGTTACGGATCTGATTTCATCAAGTTTTTTTTCAATAGCGTCAAAGTTTTTCAGGATATGCTGAATAAATCCGGGATCACGCCTGGCTTGGGATTTAAAATTAGCGACACGGGCGGCATTGCCCAGATCAATGATATCGTTCACTAAATCAATTTTTTTCAGGCGATTCAGGAGGTTCGCAGTTTCAGAAGACCTGATCTCTCTTTCTGCCTTTTTGTTCTGACTTTCGAGATATTCATAGCAATTTCTCATATAGATTGCCGCTGATGTGTCAAGTATGTCCTGATTTTTTTTTATAGCGACGTTTTTTTCGTCGGTTTTATCGACAAGTTTTTCATATTTTTTGACTTCTTTATCAATAGTATCAATCTCTTGTCTCAGTTTTACAAGGTGCTCATGGCTGACTGCCAGTTCCCTGGCCCCGGGCAGGTATTTTTTTATTTTTTCAAGATATGATAATCCTCTTTCATGATATTCTTTTTCATTGCTCAGGGCATAGCCGCGCATCTCATACATTGCAAGAAGAGAATATCGTTCAATATTAGCAGCAAGTTCGACTTCGGGTAAATATTCTTCAGCCAAAATCTTTGATTCAGATCTGACTCTGTTCGTATTTATGATTGCAAAAATCCCGAGAATCAGGATAATGACAATCAGAATTCCGAAGCCAAGTCCGATCTTTGTTGCAATTTTCATATTTTTAAATATGTTTAACACCGATTCTCCTCCTTATTGTTTTTTCGCATCAGCGAAACCTGCAAGGTTTCCAAAACAGGAGCATTCATGAATTCTTGAAACAATTAATCCGTCGTAACAGAAGGTTACCACGAATCACACGAAAAACGGAAAAGAATATTATCCGTGTCATTCGTGGTTTCAAGAAATTGTGAATGCTCCCTCCAAAACCTCGCAGGTCTTCATGCTATAATTTAAATCTGCGAACAATCTGATTCAGCGCTGATGCCATTTTTGCCAGTTCTCCGGATGACTGGCTGGTTTGTGATGCACCCATAGCAGTCTGTTTTGAAGCCGCACTGATCCCATGTATATTTTTAGAAATATCATTTACCCCCCGTGCAGCTTCATCTGAAAAATTTGCAACCGATTTTGCGCCGTTCAGGAGTTCATCAATGTTGCGGGCAATCTCTGAAGCAGCTTTCGAGGTTTCATCCGTTGATTTGGCGATCTCTTCCACCAGGTTCGCGGATTCGTTCGCGTTTCCAGCAACATTTTTAACCGTCATGGCAGTACCTGAAACGGATTTCGATATTTCGCTGGCGGTCGCAGTCTGCTCCTCCACCGATGACGCGATCATTTCATTAATATCAGCAATTTCATTGATAACCTTGCTGATGTCTTCAATTGTATCCACCGCGTCATTGACAGAATTCTGGATTTCTTCGATCTGTTCCGCTATTTCATCGGTCGCGTCCGCGGATTGTTTTGCAAGTTCTTTTACTTCGCCGGCCACAACCGCAAAGCCCTTTCCGGCTTCCCCGGCGCCTGCGGCTTCAATGGTGGCATTCAGCGCAAGCATGTTTGTCTGATCAGCAATGTCTTTGATCACCCCGACGATTTTGCTTATTTTTTTGGAAGAAAAGACCAGGCTGTCCATTCTGGCGTTGACATTTTCAGTACGCTGATTGGCATTTTGGGAAACACGGTTGGCCCGGGCCGTATTTTTTGCCACTTCATTCAATGAGACAGTCATCTCCTCGACAGCAATTGCAATGCTGTTAATTTGCTGAGATATCTCTTCACTGGACTGGGCCATGGATAAGACATTATCTGCGGTTCTCTTTGCAAAATTGGCGGCATTACCGAAAACTGATGACATTTCTTCGGTCATTGAAGCTATATCCGAGACAGATGTGCTGGATTGTTCTGCCGAGGATGCGACCATGCCCACACTCACAGCCACCTGTTCAGATGCGGCAGCCACTGTATCTGCCTGTGATTTCATCTCTTCCGCGGATGAAAGCATCTGGCCGGAGACCGAGGACATATTTTCGGATGATTTTGCAAGATCGCCTGTTGCGGTTGTAAGTTCGGCCATTATATTCCTCAGGTTGGTCATCGCGTAATTGAGGTTTATTGCCATTTCCCCGATTTCGTCCTGGTTCCTGATATCGATGGCAGCGCGCAGATCTCCTTCTGACATTGCTTTGGCAAAACTGACAACCTTGCTGACGGGCTTTGTGATTGAGCGTACAATGAAAAATAAGACAGCGCCGACAAGTATGGCCACCGATAAGGCAAAACCGCTCGTTACATACCCGATGGTTCTGGCGGGCGCGGCCAGTTCTGCTTCATGCGCTGCGACAGCAACGAACCAGTCCGTCATTCCCAGTCTTTTGAAAGCAGCCAGTTTTTCCGATTTCTGAAATGTATAACTGACAAGTCCCCGGGCCTTTTCCAGCATTTCCTGCCCGTTGAAATCACGGATATTTTTTTTCAGCATATCCTTATCCGGATGCACAATTATAAGGCCGTTGGTATTGTACATGAAGGCATATCCTGTCTCTCCTGATGTGATGGGTTTAATGAATGTTTTATGAAGATAATTCATTGTAATGCTTCCCGCTAATACACCGCCGACTTTATCTTCGTACTGCCTGACAGGCGTTGAGACAACAAAGATCGGCACACCTGTTGCCCTGCTTTCCAGCACTTCGGAGATAAACACATTGCCTTTGAGAGATTCCTGGAAAAATTTTCGGTCTGAAACATTGAGTTTCCCGATCAGATCCTGGGACGCTGCGGCAATTGTTTCCCCTGTTGTATCAAACAGAACAAGGGAATCGAACATGCCATAATCTTCCTTTATGCTTATCACTCTTTCGTTAGCGGTGTCTCGTGCGGATTCACCGAGAAACGTATCCAGAATGGCCGTTTTAATGGCCATTTCTTCGCTCCAACTGCTTATATTCAGAGTAAGGAACTTCAGCCATGAGTCAATCTGATTTGCAGTGGAATCAGAGAGCTGTTTTACCTGGCTTTCAGCCATGTTTTCTATAGCGCTTTTCGAACTGATATATGACATTATTGTCGAAGCGCCCATTCCGATGATAATAAGCGCGATTGTCGGCATCAGGAATTTGTTTGTCAGACTCAGTCGCATCCGTATCTCCTTAATTATTTAAGAAATTTCCGAAAATAAAATTCACGAAGTGTAAATGTAGGGTGGGTGGAGCGAAGCGGAACCCACCGTATAACGATAACTGGCAAAGCAAGCTTTGCACTCCGCGGAGTTTACCCGGGCATCATTTCTGAGACGGATGCAGGGCGGGTGAAGCGAAGCGGAACCCACCGTATAACGATAACTGGCAAAGCAAGCTTTGCACTCCGCGGAGTTTACCCGGA
>JAUCGG010000144.1:7470-7718 GCA_030378015.1 Desulfococcaceae bacterium HSG8 | reverse complement strand
CATCATTTCTGAAACGGATGCAGGGTGGGTGGAGCAAAGCGGAACCCTCCGTATAACGATAACTGGCAAAGCAAGCTTTGCACTCCGCGGAGTTTACCCGGACATCATTTCTGAAACGGATGCAGGGTGGGTGGAGCAAAGCGGAACCCTCCGTATAACGATAACTGGCAAAGCAAGCTTTGCACTCCGCGGAGTTTACCCGGACATCATTTCTGAAACGGATGCAGGGCGGGTGAAGCGAAGCGGAA
>JAUCGG010000144.1:0-7375 GCA_030378015.1 Desulfococcaceae bacterium HSG8 | reverse complement strand
CGGAACCCACCGTATAACGATAACTGGCAAAGCAAGCTTTGCACTCCGCGGAGTTTACCCGGACATCATTTCTGAGACGGATGCAGGGTGGGTGGAGCGAAGCGGAACCCACCGTATAACGATAACTGGCAAAGCAAGCTTTGCACTCCGCGGAGTTTACCCGGGCATCATTTCTGAGACGGATGCAGGGTAGGTGGAGCGAAGCTGAACCCACCGTATAACGATAACTGGCGAAGCAAGCTTTGCACTCCGCGGAGTTTACCCGGACATCATTTCTGAGACGGATGCAGGGTAGGTGGAGCGAAGCTGAACCCACCGTATAACGATAACTGGCAAAGCAAGCTTTGCACTCCGCGGAGTTTACCCGGTTTTCGCAGAAAAGCTCATAATAGTTAGGAGCAGATAGAATATTTTCCCTGAAAATTTATCACCTGTGTTTCGCATCATGTCTCCTTAACTTTTAATGGTTATTATGATATAATTACAAGCAGATCGAAAATCCGGAAAACGGAGTGCGGAAATGGAGCCGCTAGGCGGAATTTTCGCGTTCTGCAACATGCGAAAATTCCGCCTAGCGGCACTCCGTTCAGGTGTGAGATATTTTAATTATAGTTCCCTCCGTCGCCTGCGGCGTTCATCACCGATTCAAGAACAGATGCCACATCCAGGAGAATAACCAGACGGTTTCCCTGCTTGATAACACCTTTGACGAGGTCTTCATCAACCTCGACAATATTCGGAGGCGGCGGAAGGATATCTTCATCTTCAACAGTTAAAACATCATCCATCCTGTCGATTAAAAAACCGACGATATCTTCTCCCATAAAGATATCGTCTATATATCCCTCGTGAATATAGCGTGTTATTTCTTCCTGTGTTTTTAATATCAGCAGCCGGCAGTTATCTATATCAGCAGCCGAGGGGCGGTTCAGACACACGTTGAGATCAATGACTGTCACCACTCTTCCCCGCAGATTCATCAGTCCCCGGAGATGGGAAGACGCGTCAGGAATCGGACTGATTGCCATATGGCGATAGACTTCCTTTACAAGCAGGATATCGATTCCGAGAAGCGTATTACCTAAAAGAAAAGTTGCTATCTGTCTGCTCATGATAATTTTCCTGGTAATTGAGCAGGAGTTCCTATCTCACCAATATCATTACTTAGTGCTTCGTTTCAGAAATAATATCCGGGTTAAATTTCCCGGAGTGAGAAGCATGCTCTGTAACGTAATCTTTCAGATTGCGCCGGGACAGATAAAGCGGGAACGCAATCTGAAAGATTACGTTACATTCTGCCGGTCCGACCCGGACATTATTCTGAAACAGAGAGCACTTAGTAACATTGGCGGGGGTAGAACTCCACCCTACGTTTTTTAGCAAAATCGGCGAGATAAAACCCGCCCCCCTGCATTTACTGAGTTTGTCAGCCTGCTAACATCTCAGCAAGTTTCTCAATAAGACGGGTTTTATTCAGTTTTAATTCCCACTGGGTAAATCCTGCTTCGAGGCCTTTTTTCACCAGATGTTCATCTTCCAGGGATGTGACCGCCATCACCGGAAGATGTTTCAGACGGTCATCCGAACGGATGGCCCGTATCGTTCCCCACCCGTCCAATCTCGGCATGACAATATCGAGAACAACCGCATCTACGGACTGTTCCTCCAAAATCTGCATGGCTTTCCTGCCATCTTCCGCCTGTATCACCTCATACCCTGCTGAAGTGAGATATTCGCTTTCCACCATTCTGAAAAACGGGGTATCCTCTACAAGCAAAACCCGGCATTTCTGATTTGCATCGCAAGCATTTACCTGTTCGGTTGCGTACCATTCAGGAGCAACCAGTTCAAAGAGTCGGTACATATCGGGAAGCAGGGTGATCCTCCCGTCAAGCACTGCTGATCCGAATAATCCGGGCCCCATTATCGTAGTCGTATCCAACTCGACGGACGCGCTTATGGTATTAATGACCCGGTTCATTATAATGCCCAGCGGATGGCTGATCTGCTTGGGAATAATAACGCCGATCGTATCGTCCTCGGATCTGTCAGGTTTGCTGATCGGCAGATAATTTTCGAGAAAAATCAGCCGCAGCTTTTTATCGTGATATTGTAAGAACTGCTTATCCTTAATCCGTTCGATTTTCGATGCAGGAACTCTTTCTATCCGGCTGATAAGTTCAAGAGGCAGGGCAAATCGCTCTTCGGTGTTGTTATCAAATAAGAGAAAGGTCTGCTCCTCCTCCTCCGAAGATATTTCCCCGGATTTCAGTCCGTTTTCCGAGTCTTCAAGATGACGAATAGCCGCCTTTTTCAGAATCCCTGCAGCATCGAGAATAAGAGAAACTTTGCCATTACCGAGAATGCTGACACCGCTGAAACACTTCATCTTTTTCAGATATCGGGGCAGGGGCTTTACAACGATCTCTTCCGTACTTTCAATACTGTCAACAATAAGTCCGAAACGGAACTCGGCATGTTTGATGACAAGGATTCTCAACGGTGCTGTCCGTTGTCCGTTGTCCGTTGTCCGTTGCTTGTCCTCTGATCTTTGTCCTCTTTCCGGTGTCTCCTGTATGATGCCGAGGACTTCGTTGAGGTTCACCAGCGGAAGCAGCATATCTCGGAGGCGGAGCACCCATGCGTTCTGGACAATATCAATGCGGGTTTTTATTTCATCGGGCTTTATCCGAACCAGTTCATCAATATCAACTTCCGGAAGAATAAAAAACTGTTCATCGGCTTTGATCAGAAGTCCGGAAACAATAGCAAGGGTAAGGGGAAGGGTCAGCTTTATTGTTGTCCCTTTATTTATCTTTGTATCAATATCAACAGTTCCGCCCAGATGCTCGATGTTTGTCAGAACCACATCCATCCCGACACCTCTTCCGCTTAAATCTGTTATCTGATCGGCAGTTGAAAATCCGGGGCGGAATATCAGGCGTACCCTGTCTTTTTCGGTCATTGCATTTAACTGATCCTGACGAATCAACCCTTTCTCAAGTGCTTTTCGGGCAACATGTTTTCCGTCAACCCCTCTTCCGTCATCGCTGATCACGAGGTGAACCTGTCCTCCCTGGTGACAGGCTTTCAGTTCAATGGTTCCATGCCTGGGTTTGCCTGCTTTTTCCCTCTGCCCCGGGGTTTCAATGCCATGATCAACAGAATTCCGGATCAGGTGAATAAGAGGATCAGAAAGCCCTTCGATGATACTTTTATCTAATTCCACATCTTCTCCGTATATCAGAAGTTTTGCCTCTTTGTTGTGATTTTTGGCAAGACTACGGACAAGCCTGTGGAATTTATTAAAAACAATAGAAATCGGCTGCATCCGCATCTGCATGATCTTTTCCTGCATTTCGGATGTCACCCTGCTGATATGCTGCAATACAGGATTCAGGCCCGGCGTATGCTTAACAAGGGGAAGTGCGACCTGCATAAGCTGATTTCTTCCCAATACAAGTTCACCCGCAAGATTCACCAACTCATTCAGGAAACTCACACCGACCCGGATTTTTTCTTCTGTCTGAATCTGACGTACAGGTCTGGGTTTGTCGAGTTCTTCCTTTTCAGATTCTGATATCTCCGGGGTAGTTTCTTCTCTATGAAGTCTGAACATTGAAAACTGATTCCCGGATTCAGCATTTTCTTCTGTCCGTAAGTTTTCTCTGAATTCATCAAGATCAATTATGGTGACCCTGCCTGCTGGAAGATCCAGGCCATCCGGGACAGAATTCGGTTCCAGCGTTGTTGCAAAAAGGAAATCAAACGCAAGGTCGTTTTTAAGGCAGTCTGAAAGACCGGTGACACTGCGGATATCCAGAAACGAATCAACATACTGGCCTAAAGATTCCATGGTATTGATGAAATCATAAGGGGACCTGTCTTTCATGCGTAAATCTTTATCTAAAAAAATTTTTATAGCGTAAAGATTCAGCCCTTTTGATACAAAATGTCCGATGTCACTCTCGCTTACATGGAATTTATCAGGCTCATCAGGGGCTTCTTCCGGTGCATCCAACCCTGTTTTTTTCTCTGAGACAGTGACGGTTTTTCGAATCGCAGCGTTATTATCCAGCATCTTTTGCAGTTGAGTGATTTCAGCATCAGCTTCAAACGGTTTGTCTGACCCGACATTATCCACCATTATTTTAAGGGCATCAACTCCTCTGAGCAAAGCATCTATGAGGTCTGAGGTGGGTGCGATTCTCCCATCGCGAAGCAGCGTCAGCGAATTTTCTATAACATGGCTGAGTGTTGCAATATTCTGGAGTCCGAAAAAGCCCGATGCTCCCTTGATGCTGTGAACACCTCGAAAAATTCTGTTAACCGTTGCACTGTCAATCAGTCCGCCGCTTTGCTCAAGAGCCAGGATATCCGGTTCGATATTCTGCAGATGCTGTTGTGATTCTTCTACAAAAACCGGCAAAAGTTCATCATAATCTGACATTTTCAGCCTCCCCGATTAATCAATAGATGGAAACTTCTGTTGTAAAATCCATCGGTTCCTTTATGAAAAAAAGCAGGTGTAAAGGAGGATTTCTCCCCATTTCAGGACTCCTTCTCCTTTACGGGGAAAAGAGATGTTAACCGGAAGAAGCCGGCGACCTTCATGAAATTTTCTCCGGCCCCGATAATTTCAATTGTTTTAGATTCAGATGTTACCTGTCGGTAAAGTCCCACTATAAGATTGACTCCCAGCGAATCTACAGAACCGATGCCGCTTACATCCAGTAAAATCCTGGAAACATCAGGGTGAGCATTTAACTGTTCCGCAAAGTAATCTCTCAGTTCCTCAATGCGGTTGGCAATAAGATCGGTTTCCGGAATCAGGAAGAGTATTTCATTTTCCTTTCTGACTTTCATTTGTTTTTTTCTCCAAAAGTTATATATTTTAAGCGATTGAATATTTTTAAGGAGTAAAGAGAATTTAGAGATTTATAAGTTATTCCATCCTGTTGTAAAAGAGGTGGTTTATGAACTGCTGCAGTAAAACAGGATAAAACTTCCGAGCCAGAGATGATTTACGATTGGACAGAATCGTAAACGGAAAGTTTCCGATAACTGATAGTCAGACATCTTTTCTCCGAAATATAAGGGTAACTGTTCCGCCGCTGGTCTCTAAATCATCAACAACCGAACGCATGACAGATAAGCCGCGGCCCCCTGATTGAAGCACATTTACATCTTCTATCTTTTTTATCTTATCCGAAAGTTCGAACCCGGGTCCCTCGTCAGACACTTCTATTCTCAGTTCCCCGGAGTCGAAGAACAGCGACATATCTACATAAGCATCCGGGTTGAATTTGTTTCCATGCTTCACCGCGTTGATCAGGGCTTCGCGCAACGCTAAAAATATGAAACAGGAATCCCTTCCCCTGGGAATTTTATCCGGAATACACTGATCAGCAGCCCACCTGCAAGCTTCATCAGCAGCCTCATAGCTGCTCATAAATCCGTAATGTTTGAAAAACGTATGGTCAGATCCGTCGCTGATGTGTTTATCTTTTTCCCTCATATCTGCCGAGTTAAGGGTAATGAGTATCATATCATCCGCCTGCCCGTGTTTCTCTAAAATCCCGTCTAAAATTTCCTGGCTCATGCCCCGGATGCTTTCTCTTTTCAAGTCAACAGATCCCGAGTGCAGCACCTCAATGATGTGCTCCTTGGTAATTCCGTCAGAGAAAAGAAAAAAATAAGTGTTCTCACCCAAGTCTATACCATCGGTCAGAAAGAGATGGTCTTCTTTTACCAGACCCAGACACAACCCCCCGCCATCAAGTTCCCGAAAATTCATAGCACCGTCTGGCATTTTTTTTACAAGAAGCCCGCCCGGGTTGCCTGCGGTGGTCATTTTTATTTTTTCGCGGTATCTGTCCCAAAGGAGTGCGGTGGCGCAGAGGTGGTACTCGGAATAATCTGCCTTGTTCAGTTCGGCATTGATGATTTTCAACAGTTTTAACGGATTCTGGTTTTTATCCCATGTTGTTGTCAGGATACCAAGGGAAATAGCGCTGATATAAGAACTTATCACATTATGGCCCGCTACATCTCCCAGCATGATCCCGCACCGCCCTGCCAGGTTAAAACGACGGCAACAGGCCAGATCTCCGCCCGCGTCGCTCAGGGAAGAATATGCAATATCAATGGTATTGCAGGGTTCGGAGCATCCGTACTTGATCAGTTGCTCCTGGGCTTTGCGAACCTGGCTGGCTGTTGACGCGACCTGGGTGTGGGAGCCTTTCTGATTTGCCCTGTAAATTGCGGATTCGATTAAGTCAATAAAGGAAGTTTCAAATTCAGCCTCGGTAATCACACCGTCAGCACCCAACTGAATTGCAAGTTGAAACGTATCCGCATCATAGGTTACGGCATAAATAAATACCAGAACATGGAGATAATCCCGTTTGATTTTAGCCAGAATTCCGAGGCCGTCAATTCCCGAAGTGAATATATTACTGATAATAATATGAAATTTATGGGGATGCTCCATAAACAGATCCCATGCTTTATTGCCATTGGAAACATGGGTGACTTCAAAACCGAGTTTTTTCAGGAAAAGATGATAGCGATCTGCCAGGCCGTCGTTTTCCTCAACCAGCAGGACATGGTAGTCTGAAAATTTCAAACTCGTCAAGCTTGGCAATCGCTCGTCTTCCGGTGATGTCTTCCGGTCTTCGGCAGTCAGGGGACTTTCTGCTTCATATTTGTCGGTTAAAGTCTTTATCTTTTCTATGTCAATGGGCTTTGGTAAAAAATCATCCCCGCCTGCTTCCAGGCAGCGGCGGCGATCCTGTTTGGAATCCATTGAGGATACAATGACAATCGGCGTCTTTACTTTCATAAGGCGGATTCTTCGGATGGTCTCAAATCCATCCATACCGGGCATGAGCAGGTCCATAAAAATCATCCGAAAAACTAATTTCTCCAAGTATTCAATCGCTTCTTTGCCATTCTGAGCTTCCTCCACAGAGAAGCCTTCCGTTTCAAGAAGCCCCCGCAGCAGTTCCCTGTTAAAAGGATTATCATCCACGATCAGAATCGGAGAGATATCTGAATTATTCATGAAACAGTCCGTATTTAAATGTTTGAATTTTCATCTTGTCCGGGCCCGTGACACAATGATGACCAATATTATCAGAAATAAGCCAAGGGCAATGCTGAAATATCCGAAGTACTCGCCATTGAAAAAACCGATATAAATGCCTCCGCCCATAAGCAGTAAGCCCAGGAGTACCCCGACTATACTTGATGGTGTTATCTTTATCCTTCTTTTTTTATTTATTTTTTTTCTTTTCATCAGAACAAGACCCGGGAAAGCAGTTTCTGCTTGTTTGAACCGTTATGAATAGCATTCTGAATCTGAATATCAGAT
>JAUCGG010000143.1 GCA_030378015.1 Desulfococcaceae bacterium HSG8 | reverse complement strand
TTATATTAATATATTAATATATTATATCATTTTAAATAATATTGGTGGCAAGCCCGCCCTACTGAACTGGCAATCTGAACTCGGATTTGCAGGATTAACGGATTGCCAGGATTAACATTCTGTAAATCCTTCTGTTGGCTCGGATCGGGTGATTCGGGGCGGGTTCTTGGTGCTATGAGGTCAGGAGGCAGGTCAAGCCAGGCTCTGGGGTCGCATTGTCCCTAGTACAGCAAGTCACAAGTTGTTGTACTACACACTTTTTCAGCCTGTAGCGTAATCTTTCAGATTGCGTCTGTTCCTTCCGGCGCAATCTGAAAGATTACGCTACCCTCAGGTCAGCAGTGAGCCAGGCCAAGTTCGGAGATCGGGAGTATTCGCACCGGAACTGTTCATCTACACAGGGGCGGGCTGAAATCCTTGCTTAACCAGAATCCGTGTAAATTTTCAGCTTGACACTTATCCCCTTATTACATATAGTATATTAATTATTATTGTATTGGTGTAAAAACAGTCCTGAAAGCACAGGGTCAGAGGAGTGCAAAAACTCGTTTTTGCACCGAAGCAAAAACGGGTTTGCACTCCTGATGCTTAGAGCGTGTTTGAAAATACAGAGTAGCGGATATGATGAACACACACTTTAACCACGAAAAATACACGAAACAGTTTCCATATTTTTCGTATTCTTTTCGTGTAGTTCGTGTATTTCGTGGTTAAAAAAAGCAGTCAGTCCGTTTTTACGGATATCTTTATTTATTTTTCAAACACCTTCTTAGGTGATTTCCAATAAAAAACATACCAGATCGAAGTTTGTAGTTCCGGTGTTAAGCCGCCTGAAGGCGGAACTACAAACTGCACTTGGTATATTTTTTTTCTGGAAATTATCTTAATGTTTCTGACTCTGATGTAACGAATTTCTGTCATTGAAGTAAATGAGAATATTATCATTGATAATATTGATAAAATCGTTACATTTCTTGCAGGAGTGCAGAAATCCGTTTCTGCCGGGCGCATTCTCAAAAAGTAGGAACTTCTCGTTCCCAGGCTCTGCCTCGTGTTTCACCTTAAAACCGGCGGGTTAAGCGAAATATCTTGCAAGGCAGAGCCGTTCGGCTGAGTTCACGCCGAAGCCTTGCGGAATGCATTCCCGGGCAGACCTGGGAACGAGTAAATATTGAATTTTATGATCTGTACATTTAACCTACTTTTTGGAAATGCTCCCTTTCTGCCCGGAAAACCGGCCTCATCCGAAGCCGGAAAAAACGACAGAGGAGTGCAAAAATCCCCGAACTCCTGTTTGCCTTTTGCAAAAAGTGTGTTCCCAAACGGAGTTCGGGAGCAAGGGCTGAGTATAGTTACGTTTTATCAAATGATGAAACACGGTAATTAATTCGGCATCCTTAATTTGTCAGCTTACACTTTGCCGTCGAACAATTTTTGCAAATTGTAAACTACTTTATGAAGAATGCCATTAATTCATAACTCACACTTTAGGAAAATAAAATGCAACAGAAAATTCATTCTCTGGTAAATTCTAATCAATTCGCAATCGGAATCAATCTTGTCATTCTGATTAATGCAACTCTCATCGGAGTGGAAACATTTTATACCTCTCCAATTATCTCAGCATTACAAACCCAGGCATTATTCATATTCACATTGGAAATTGCCCTCCGATACATTGGCAGAGAATCCTCAAGAGAGTATTTTACGGACTGGTGGAATATTTTTGATATTGTTATTGTAGGCGTATGCTATATCCCCGAGTCACTAGTGGAAAACAGTGCTGCACTGAGCGTTTTCAGGGTCATGAGGGTTTTCCGAATATTAAGACTGGTAAAAATGTTACCAGAACTCAAAATTATCGTAGATGTACTTTTAAAATCTATAAAATCGCTCGGTTACACATTCATGTTGCTTGTTATTTTCATGTATATGTATGCAGTCATGGGTGTAATTCTGTTTAAAGGCGGCTCTGTTGCTGCCGGCCCTCAGAGCCCTGATCCATATGGGTCAATAACGGAAGCATTTTTTACTTTATTAAGAATCATGACAGGCGAAGACTGGACAGACCTCCGATATAATCTTTTAGGTAGTCAGCTTACAGGAATTTCCGACTTCATAGTCACGACTTACCATGTATCCTGGATCGGTCTGGCTGCCTTTCTGCTGATTAACTTGGTTGTAGGTGCGGTTGTCAACAACTACGATCAGGTCATGTCAGAAATCGAAGATGCGGAAGCAAAGGATCAGCGAGAAAAAATAGGCGATGATATAAAGGCTCTTTACTCCAAAATTGATTCTTTAAGTCTTCAACTGGAGCATCTGACATCTGTGATGGAACAAAAGAAGGACTGAGGGAACTCCGAATAAATAATATACCCTGCTCGGTTCGGATTGACAAATCCGAACCCGCGGGGATTTGTCAATCCTCCTCGAGCAGCAACGGGTGTCTTATTTCTTGGGGAAATCCTAAGAGGAGCGAACGGCCCGCTCCTGCTCGGTTCGGATTGACAAATCCGAACCCGCGGGGGATTTGTCAATCCTCCGCGAGCAGCAACGGTATTTTATTATTTCTTTGGGAAATCCTAAGAGGAGCGAACGGCCCGCTCCTGCTCGGTTCGGATTGACAAATCCGAACTCGCGGGGGATTTGTCAATCCCCCGCGAGCAGCAACGGTATTTTATTTCTTTGGGAAATCCTAAGAGGAGCGAACGGCCCCGCTCCTGCTCGGTTCGGATTGACAAATCCGAACCCAGCGGGGGATTTGTCAGTCCCCGCGAGCAACGGTATTTTATTTCTTGGGAAATCCCTAAAAGGAGTACAAAGCTTGCTTTGTAAGTGTTCATTGGTTTGCTCTGATTGCGAAATCAGGGACAAAGCAAGCTTTGCACTCCCCATTATTCAATATCTTTTTCAATAATTTTGCCGGGCTTCAGGGTCTCATTTTTCGGCTTTTTGGAGCGGCCGGATTTATAACGCCGTCCTGAGCTTAAAGCTGCCTCAACTTCTTTCAGCTTGTTCCTGATGACCCTGATTGTATTTTCCTTATCTTTAAGGGACTTGTTTATCTTATTAATCTTTTCCTGGTAATTTTCTTTCTGGCTTTCAAGGGAAAGATAAAAAGCATCTTTATACTCTTCAAGCGCGACATCAAGCTTTTCTTTGCCTATCATATCCGATGGCAGCCCGGAGACATCTTCCTCCAGCCTATTCAGTCGTTCCCCCGATGCGTTCATTGTCTGGATAATGTGATCCAGTTCTGCTTTCAGATTGGTAATATCTTCTTCGGGGTTTTTGATAGTTCCTGCAATTTTTTCCAGTTCTGCTGTCATTTTTTTCTCAATAGAACTGGCAACAGACTCAGGATCAAGCGATTTCAGACGTTCCAACTCCTTGCGGACAGGGGCCAGACTCTTTTCAATAGCGCCGGCTTTGTCTGCATCGGATACTCTTAACTCTTTTACGCTTTTTTCAACCTTTCCCAGCTTTGCTGTAAGTTTTTTTTCAATGCCTTTCACAAGGTCTTCCAAGGCTGTGCCGCTCTTTTCGAGTTTTGAAGCATTTTCTTCTGTCGCGGCTATCTTTTTTCCCAAAGAGCCTTCGATCTCTGCATACTTGGAAGATATCGCTGTAATCTTTTCTTCCAGTTCCCGTGAAAGGTTCTGCACTTCCGTAGATCCGGTGCTGTGCATTTCTATGAATCTTTTATCAATTTCAAGGTAAATGAAAAATGCCATGCCGCCGACCAGAAAGAGTGTGATGATAAAAATAATAGTCACTCTTCTGCTTAATTTTTCAAGGCGCCTGTTTTCCCGCCATATATTCTCTCTTTTTGCCTGAAAAAGCGAGTCCGGACGTTCACTATCATCAACACTGAATTTGAAATCCGAAGAATTTCTGTCTTCCATTGTTTTTTCCCTCCTGATTTATCCTTCAAGACCACCGTTTGTCTGCCAGATTATAACGCAATGTGCAACTTATTTTAAATAATGCCACAAAGACACGAAGAAACAAAGAAACACAAAGAACCCTCGTGAGACTTCGCGCCTTTGTGGCATTATAAGTTGCACATAGCGTGATTATAATATCATTATATTAACAAACGGGATTAAGGTCAATAAGGAAGTAAGCCGCCTGATTCCGGATCTTTATAAAATGAGACTCAGATTTTATATATTTAAAATTCAATATATTAAGCGGAAATACAATAAATAACATGGCTGCCTTGCAGATACAGGGTGTAATTAAAAGTGTTAGGCGGCACTTGTTCCCAAACTCCGTTTGGGAACACCTGCCCGGCAAACTCTGTTTGCCATATATGCAAAACGGAGTTTTGCGTGCAATTGCGTTCCCTAACGGCTCACCTAAGGTGATTTCCGGAAAAAAACATACCAGATCGAAGTTTGTAGTTCCGCCTTCAGGCGGCTGAAAACAGCCCGGCAATTCATTGCCGGGTGAGTATTCCGGATCATTCAGTCCCTCCGGGACTGAAAAAAACGGGGGATATCCGCCCGGCAATAAATTGCCGGGCTATTTTCAGTCGTCCCTCCGGGACTCCCCCAAGCTGTAAATGCGCCCGTTCTCGTTCCCAGGCTCTGCCTCGTGTTTCGCCTTAAAACCGGCTGGTTAAGCGAAATGTCTGTAACTTCTCAATAAGTCCAAGCATTAATCATTTCAGTATGTTACGATGTGAAAATTTCGCTACAGGCAAAAAGTATGCAAAGTCAGAAACGGATAAATATGTATAGTCAGGGAGAAAAAATTTCGCTTCGTTCCTACATAGGTAACGCTGTTTTCCGTCATCTGTTTTTCCTCGTTTTACGACCTTCTCACTCCCGCAATGCGGACAAGGAATGCGGATCAGTGCCATATGAACATTCTCCTGAAAAATGACTGGTTTTACTCTTTAATAATAACAATTGTAGAAATATAATACAGATTTCAGGGATATCCAATTTTAGTGCATTATCCAGAATGCCTTGATAACTGCCTCCGGCGATGTTTTTTCAAAACATTCTGTTTTATCACAGTTTTGAGAATTTGTTTCAAAACATGGTCTGCAATCCAGGTCATCCGGTCTGAGGACACCTGTAGATGATCCCAAGGGTCTCCACCTTTCGGGATCAGAAGGGCCGAACACTGCAACGGTCGGCACTCCCAGGAAGGCCGCAAGATGGGTCGCACCGGAATCATTTCCGATAAAACCTCCAGCGCTTTCAAGCAGTGCAGCCAGTTCTGGCAAATCGGAAACCGCAATAACGCGATCATATCTGTCCCGAAGCAGTTCTTCCATAAAATACTCAGCAGGGCCCAGGATAAATTCCGGGATCATACCCTCTTTTTCCAGGATGGCTTCAACCGCCATAAAGTTTGAGAGGGGCCAGCATTTTCTTTTACTTCCGGAACCGGGATGAAGCAGTATCTTCGTCGGATCATATGCCCGCTCATCCCGACGCGATTCCCGGGGGACTTCTTCAGGGAGAGGAAATAATCCGCATTTTACAAGGTGAGATGAAACATGTTCCGCAACATGGACCGGCTGAGAAACATCTGCCCGGGGCGGGATGCGGTGAATTTTTTTACCTGTTATTCTCCCTATCGTCTCTTCCAATTGTTCGGAATAAGAAAAGAGGACGATTTCATGGTAATCGCACAGAATCTGCTGTACCCGGGCAGCGGGAGACTCCGAATAAAGGGATGCCCAGACAGATCCCTCTGTCGGAAAATATTTATCAATAATGTTAAGATGATGAGCAAGTTTCCCGATTTTGCTCTGACATAGAATATCCGTCTGGCTAAAATTTTTTTTCAGCCGCATAATGGCGGGAAATATTGCCACGACATCGCCAAGTGCTCCCTGGTGAATGATCAGAAGTTTCTTCATTAAGACCGAGGTGATACAGATATGAAGCTTCAGAGATTCATCGCCGGGATAGCGATTAATTCAACGAAAACATAGGCGAGAAAAAACATAACAAGTATGATGACGGTGTACATATAGTAGTTATTTATCTTGTGCGCACGTCTGGCTTTTTGGTCGTAGAAAATCTGACTGCCGCACTTGAGACACCAGTCTGAATCACGTTCGATTGTAAGTGTATTACCACACTCGCATCGGATTTCTTTGGGTTCCGGTTTCATAATTCCTCCCTGCTGGTTGATTTTTTGCTGAGTGCCCGTTGCATTCATCAGATAGAATATCCCTGAATACTCCGGATTATTTGATACTTCACGCCTGAAATGCTTGGGATTTGTCAATCCGTTCGACCGAGCGTTCGACTGATCTCACGCCGAAGTCTCACGCCGAAGCCCAAGCGAGCTTTCGGGAGTGCTTTTCAGTATCAGGCTTTATTTGTTGAAGGCTTTTTATTTTCATCCTCACCGTCTTTCTTATTATATTCTTTGAAAAACTTTGAAGTTTTCTTTATTGCCAGATAGTAAGTTGAAATGGAAAAAAAAATCACAATGATTCCTGAAAGGACGGATAAATTCATTTTGTTTCCAAGCACAAAGAGAGACATAAAAAAAAGGTGATATATGATAATTATACTGTTTCCCGTAATGCACAATGGCCTTGCCCATTTTTTTACCTTGATAACACAATAGCATATCCCCAGGCCCAGGACCAGGTGGCTGAGGACCATCTTTGGCTGAATATCAACTGATGGGAACTTGGAAAATCTGTAAAGAAAGAAATAGTGCCAGACCCAGCCAATAATCAGAAAAAGAATCCCGTTTTTCATGCTGCTTGGGAATTCCTTGAAATTTAATGTTTTTTCAGACATTTGATGTTCCTTTTTTATTAATGAAATTGAAAGGGATCAGGTTAAAAGAGGAATTGTAGCACAAAATTCTGTTTTTAGAAACCATAAATTTGATTTACGATTTCAGATTTACGGTTTAACGCTATGTGCAACTTATAATTATAATGCCACGAAGGCACAAAGGCGCGAAGTTTCACGAAGGTTTCTGTTTCTTTGTGGCTCAGTGCTTTTGCGGCATTATCTGTATATCTCGTGAGTCGTAAGTTCTCATAAATAGCTGAAATGACTTACCAGGAAACTCCCCCTTTTTTAAAGGGGGGGAATTTCCTCCAACCTGCTGAAATCCCCCTGAATCCCCCTTTAAAAAAGGGGGACTCAGAACAGCGGCTTCAGAGAACTTATGACTGTCGAGCTGTATATGTTCTCTCCGGTAAAAAAAATGTAACTTCTCAATAAGTCCGGGTATAAACAATTAAATCCATGCAGAAATTACAAAAATTTAATTTGCATTTTAAACGGCATTATAGCATATTATATTTCAAATGGCAAGGATTCCGAAAATACCGAATATTTCTGAAGATCAGATGACTCCCCTTATCGCGGAACTGGCAGAGATAATTCATCTTCAACAGGAAGTGATTCAGCAGCTTAAAGACGAGATCGCCAGACTTAAAGGCCAGAAAGGCAAACCGGTTATAAAACCTTCCGGCCTTGAAAAACCTGCATCCGAAGGAGAGAAAAAGAATCCCGAACCCGGGAAACGCCCCGGATCAGCCAAAAGGAAGAAGACAGAAGAACTCGAAATTCATGAAACTGAAATAATCAGCCCCGACAATATTCCTGAAGGCAGCCAGTTTAAAGACTATCAGGATTATGTGGTGCAGGATATCGTCATCCGAACACATAACACCCGGTATCGTCTTGAGCGATGGCAGACACCTGACGGAAGCTATGTGATCGGAAAGCTGCCGGATGAAATTTCAGGTCACTTCGCTCCGACGCTTATAAGTTACATCCTTTATCAGTATCATCATGCCCATGTTACTCAGCCTCTTATACCTGAGGCATTGAGAGAGTTCGGAATCGACATATCTTCGGGACAGCTTAACCGGATAATAACTGAGGAAAAGGAACCGTTCCACGCAGAGAAAAAGGAAATTCTTCTGACAGGACTCGGAGTTTCAGGACACATTAATGTGGATGATACTAAGGCGGGACACAATGGCAGAAACGGGTATTGCACACATATCGGGAATGACTTTTTTGCGTGGTTTGAAAGCACTGAAAGCAAGAGCCGTATCAATTTTCTTAAATTGCTTTGCGCGGGCAGCATCAGTTACATCATTAACACAGATGCACTTGACTATATGGCAGTTAAGGGACTTGCCCGGTTTCAGATCGGAAAACTTTCAGAACTGGCCGGCACATGCTTCGACAGTGAGGAAAAATGGAAATTCTGCCTTGATGCTTTGGGAATAACCGGCGAAAGACATGTCCGCATTGCCACAGAGGGAGCATTGCTTGCAAATGTAATTGAAAACGGACTGGATCCGAACCTGGTTATTGTCAGTGATGATGCAGGCCAGTTCAATATTTTACTTCATTCTCTCTGCTGGGTACATACAGAACGAAGTATTAACAAGCTGGTCGGTTTCAGCGAGGAACAGCGGCAGGCTCTTGAAAACAAACGATCTGAAATATGGGATTTTTATGCTGATCTGAATGAGTACAAAAAGTCTCCCGGTGAGGAAAAGAAAGAGGAACTGGAAAGACGTTTTGATGAAATCTTCAAGGGAGACACCTGTTTTGCGAGTCTGAATCAGACACTGAAGAGAATTCACAATAACAAATCCGAACTTCTCCTGGTTCCTGACCGTCCTGACATACCTCTTCATAACAACCTGAGCGAAAGTGACATTCGTGAGTATGTCAAAAAACGTAAAATAAGCGGTTCTACAAGAAGTGAAGAGGGAAGGCGCTGTCGGGACACATTTGCAAGTCTGAAAAAGACATGTCGTAAACTGGGAATTTCGTTCTGGAATTTTCTGAAAGACCGGATAACGGGCAAAGGCGAAATTCCTTCTCTTTCCGATTTAATACGACAGAGGGCAAGTGAATCAATCCCATAATTCTCTTTTTCCTACATTCAAAAAATAAAAAATCCGCAATAGAAATGCAACGCTGAACTTTGCTCAAATTATTGCGTATTAAAAAAATTCATAATCGGTGTTATTATTATGCCTAAAGGTGCATAATAATGCCCGGACTTATTGAGAAGTTACAAAAAAATTGCATATGGCCTGGGTTTAATTAAAAATGTTAGGAAGTCCTTGTTCCCAAACTCCGTTTGGAAACACACCTGCCAGGCAAACTCTGTTTGCCATACATGCAAAACGGAGTTTTGCGTGCAATTGCGTTCCCAAACGGAGTTTGGGAACGAGGGCACCTGACACTTTTAATTGCACCTATGGCCTGGGTGTAATTAAAAGTGTCAGGTGCTCGGTCTTGTTCCAAACTCCGTTTGGGAACACACTTGCCAGGCAAACTCTGTTTGCAGACATGCAAAACCGGAGTTTTGCGTGCAATTGCGTTCCCAAACGGAGTTTGGGAACGAGGACTTTACCTAACACTTTTAATTGCACCTATGGCCTGATTTACGATTTCTGTCATTTCTATCCGATCGTAAATCTTAGGTGATTTCCAATAAAAAACATACCGGATCAAAATTTGTAGTTCCGCCTTCAGGCGGCATGACACCGCCTGAAGGCGGAACTACAAACCGCACTTGGTATATTCTTTTCCGGAAATCACCTTAAATCGTCTAACTCATAGAAAGAAACTTGACACTCGTATTGGGAACGGAAAATATACCTGCAGGCGCCCTGATGGGAATGCTTTTAAAAATCAGGGCATCATGCAGATAATGGCATTGCTCGTGCTTGGCTGATGAGCCGTCTGCAATTGCCACACACAAGGCATATTCCTCTTCGCTGATATTGGGCCATTCATCAATTCCGAATGTCACCATATATCGCTGCCCTTCTGACAGCCCGGGAAGATTATGCCGTATCAGTTCTGTATTATCCCCCATAATCTCCCTCCCGAGGCGGTCTTTCACAAGATAGCCGGCAATCGGATTGGCAATATTTCTGTGTGCGTGAAGAATCATGCAGATTTCACATGGCTGCCCCGTGTAAACAACACCGTTAATGCTGCCGCGCGAGCGGATACGCACGGCTTCGATGGTGATATCCAAATTACCGAACTGGCTTATTTTGTTATCAATAACTGAAAATTCATCCAGATCGCTGTCTCCTGTCGGCTCCGGGGATGCCCCGGAAGCAGTTTTATCAGCAGGGTTTCCTTCGTACATATACTGAAGATATTTTTCCACCACAAATTTGGGAAGGCCGTCCATTCTTATTTCCCCGGATTCCACCCAGATCACCCGGGAACATAATTCCGTCACCGCAGTCGTATCATGGGACACAAAAATCGCTGTGCCTTCCCGGCAGAATGCCCTGATCTTCGCCATGCACTTCTGTCGGAAACGGGCATCGCCCACGGCCAGGGCTTCATCTATCAGGAGGATATCCGGCGATACATTGATTGCCGTGGCAAATGCAAGACGCACATACATACCGCTGGAGTAGGTCTTTACAGGCTGGTCAATGAAATGGCCGATATCGGCAAACCTGACAATTTCATCATAGCGGTCATTTATCTCGGCTCTGCTTATCCCCATGATGGCCGCGTTCAGGAAGACATTTTCACGTCCCGTGAATTCCGGGTTGAACCCCGCTCCTAGTTCCAGCAGTGCGGCAATACGGCCATTGACTTCCAGTTCCCCAGACGTAGGGGGCAGTATCCCGCAGACCAACTGCAGCAGGGTGGATTTTCCAGAGCCGTTCGACCCGATGATCCCGACAGTTTCTCCTTTTCTGATTTCAAAGGAGGCATTCTGAATTGCCCAGAATTCCCTATAAAATTTTTTTTTCCCCCGCCAGAGGGATTGCTTCAGACGATCCAGGGGATTCGCGTACACCTGGTAACATTTTCCCAGGTTTCTGGCATAAATTGCAGAATCTTGCATCATTAATGGCCTTACTATATGCCGATGGTCATAACTTCCTAATTCCGGGGAATTCCGAGGACACGATCACCGGATAAAGTTCGCCCTTCTCGGGGTCGTTTTCCAGTTCAGCGATTTCTTTTGTGATTCTCTTTTCCGATTTAGGAAATTTTCTGAAAATTTTTTTTAATTGTCTCTGAAACGAACGCGTAAGTTCGACAAGGGGCATCAGGCATTCTCCGCTATCTGTTTAATCAGTTCCCTGATTTCCTTATCAGAACCGATACAGCAATCCTCGACAAGTTCATCCCATTCGTCCGACATCTCTTCGGTTCCGTTTTTAAAGAAAAAGGATAACAACCCTGAATCCGAAATCTGGTCTGATATACGGAAATATCTGTCTCTGATCCCTTTAAAAAATTCGCAGCGCTCTTTAAGGTGATCGGGTTCCTCGAAAGCTGCAACCGAACGGATATTTTTAATTAACCCGCGTGACATTTTGCAAGCCCTGTGAAATTCGTATAAAGCAAGCGGAAGATTTATCAGATAGAGTCTGCTTCCCTGTCTTAGAAGATTAAAAACATCCGACGTCAGATCAAGGCGATGTGAAAATTCTTCATAGCCGTAATCCCGAAGCTGATATTCAGTTGCCATCAGAATCCCCCCTTTTAATGTGATAAAACTGTTGCTGATTCATCTGATTAAGGCGATTTCCAATAATAAACATACCAGTTTGTAGTTCCGCCTTCAGGCGGTATCACGCCGCCTGAAGGCGGAACTACAAACTGCCTGCTCGTATATTCTTTTCCGGAAATCGCCTAAATGCTCAGGGCGCATTCCCAAAAAGTAGGAAAATCTCGTTCCCAGGCTCCGCCTAGGCTCCGCATTTCAGGAGGCTCTGCCTCGTGTTTTATGATAAGATCAATGAGTCAGATCAGAAATGTTCAAGGCAGAGCCTTGCAGAATGCGTTCCCAAGCGGAGCCTCACTGCCATTAAGTTAAGGAACACAGCCTGCCGAGGAAAATGTTATTTCAGGCACTTACGCCTCCTTATCAGGCCGATCCGACTCTTAACTTAATGGCAGTGAAGCGGAGCCTGGGAACGAGTAAAACTTTAAATTTGAAGTAAACATGCCCCTCTCCTGCTCGCGGGGGATTGACAAATCCGAACCCCGGCGGGGATTTGTCAATCCCCCGCGAGTAGCAGGCGGGTATTTTAACGCCATGTGCAACTTTTTTTTAACCGAAGAAAACACGGACATATAATGCCACAAAGACACGAAGACACACAAAGAACCTTCGTGAAACTTCGCGCCTTTGTGCCTTTGTGGCATTATAAGTTGCACATCGCGTTATTTTATTTATCGGGAAATCCATCACCAGATGGAAAGTGTCCTGAAATGCTCGCTTGGGCGTGAGCTCAGTCGAACGATTGACAAATCCCAGGCATTTCAGGCGGATTTGTCAATCCGGTTTAAGGATCTGCTGATTTTCAAATTTCGGACAAATAACCATAGAACTCTGAAAGATCGGATCACTTAATATCCCGCAAAGCTCCGGATAGTCCGGATGCCTGGGATCACAGACATTTTCAGCCATGAATTCGGCTGGTAAAAAGCTCTGGAAATCATTATGCAACGGAACAAAACGAACCTTGTCTGCATGAAGCTGCTGCCCCAGTTCCGCAAAAGCTTTCATCTCCCTGAAGTTCTTATTCTGTATGACAAAATTCAGGTCAAAATAAGGGATATCGCCTTCCTGATGACGGGCCGACAGGAATTCCAGGTTCTGCATTAATTTTTTCCAGTTCCCCCGCGGCGGAGCAAATGGTAAGTGTCGGGGTTCCCGCGTCCACGGATACGGAAACGCTGTGCAGAAGACCGTGGATGTTTTTATGTCGTTCCCATTGGTTTTCCGTAAACAAACATCCCGTTTGTCAGAACAGAGAGACGGAGATCAGGAAACCTGTCCTTATCCAATGCCTTCAGTATGCTCCGGTAATGCTGGCTGGCAAAGGGATCGCCGTCCCCGGCAAGCAATAATTCGCGGATATTCGGCAGGAGGGGAAGTATGACCCGGTCACGGACAATATTGAGCTTATTTCTCCGTTCACGGTCCGCGGCTCTTATCTCGCTCCGGCATGAAGGGCAGTAAAGATTACAGGTATAATCATGAGCAAGATTTACAAAATGAGGCCCTTCGGCCATCCGGGTTTCGTTTTTCACAAAATACGGCGTCAGGGACTTTGCAATCTCCCGGGCCTTTTTATACACGAGGATTCCCCATAATTTGTCGTATTTTTCCAGGTTTTCCTCGATAAGATCGGATTTCTTCATCAGCAGCCCGCTGCTGATCAATGCACATGACCGGGAACAGTATCTGAAATCTCCGTCAAGTACAGATCGCCGTAATTCCCTGGCTTCCGGGGAATTCCATATCTCATCCGCGGATTGTTCAAATACATTGCCGATACTTACAGGAACCCACGCCCCGCAGCAGACAAACACCTCGCCGGTACGCCAGACTTCAAAATTTGTAAACGGTTTTGTGCAGATGAAACCCCTGAGGTCAAGAAGGAGGGATTGTTCCAGACGGTTCAGAACCATACCGGGCAGGGTGTCAGCAGATAATTTTCTTAATATCTTTCGGAGGATATGCTCTCCGAAAGGGCAGTTTTCTTTTAAGTCATAAGAAGTTTTGGCCGCGGCGAATGCTTCCCGGTACTCACCGTTTTCAAATAACATCAGGGCCAGGAGATTGATTGCGAATCGCCAGTCAGGAAATTCCCGGATCAGTTCCCGGAGAAATCGGAGTCTTGCCGGCACGGTATCAGCATCCGAATCCGAACCGATCATATTTGTAAAGGTACGCAGAAGTTCGCATCCGTCATGCTCTGCCCGGAAGGCAGGCCGGATGTCGTCAGCGGGGTTATCAATGAGGTCGCCGAATCCTTCGGGTTCACTGTAGAACATGGGGATTGAGCGTATTTTTTCAAAAGCATCCCTGATGCGGCCAGCTTTATACGATTTCCAAAAGTCGGTGCGGCAGGCTTCCAGTTGCCGGGAGCGGTCTGTATTCTTTATCTTCATTATTTCAGTATGATAGAGCTAATAAAGCAACTCGTAAGTTCCTCATGCAGCAATTTATAAATTCGTCCCCCTTTCGCAAATATCCTGAGATTTTTCCATAAATTCCCCAAGCCATTTACTACTGACTAATGAATATTTTTACCATCCGATATTAATGCAAGAGCTTCTTTTTTTATCTGCTCCTCATCTGCCTTCCGGGCAAGCTCTGTTTCATCCAGGCTGCCTTCAAATGCCTCGAGGGATGCACGTTTCAGGGCAATCGGGTAGCTTTCTTCTATCGCATCTTTCAGTTCATCCTGTTTTAAATAATACCCGCCTGCTTTTCTTCTTTTGTTGGTTTTATTGATCTGGTGTACTGAATTGAAAATGGAAACTTCCCATGATCGGGTAGAGCGTTTTTCCGCATGCTGCTTAATCAGGTGCAGAAGTAAGACTTCCATAAAACTCTCGATTTTATTAATTTTATCATCTTTGCTCATATCCTCCATTTCTCCCACCAGAAACAGCGCGTCAGTATAACGCCCTTCTTCAATACAGGTTCTCAGTTCAAACAGTTCTTCCATTTTGCCTCCTATCCGGTTTCTTTCATGCTACTGCTGGAAAAGGGCCAGAGATGTTGCGGGCCTGTTTGCCAAGTCGTACAGCAACAGCAAGAATCAGTAGATCGAAAAGTTTCCGTTAAACCTTTTAAACAGTGGATTCCGGGTTAAAATTAAAAAACATCCGTTTTTTAATTTTCCCCGGAATGACAGGATGTTATCCGGGCCGCCAGACTGTCATTCCGGGAAGATGAATATCTTCCGATTTTAACCCGGAATCCACCGGTTGCGAAAAGTTTTCGATCTACTGATCGCCGGTGGGTTACGCTTCGCTCCACCCACCCTACTTTTTCGGGTATTTTATTTTTGGGTAAATCCCTTACCATCCGTTATTAATGCAAGAGCTTCTTTTTTTATCTGCTCTTCATCTGCTTTCCCGTCGGATCACCAAGACTCCTCACCGAGAGAGACTGTCTGTGCATTTGCCAAAACCGGTTCGATGGCAGATGATTCATGTTCATATACACGATCAAGTGTCTCAGTTATATTTTCCTGATATTTTGCCATGTAAGAAGTCAGAGCAAGTGTGTAAAGCTCTGCCATGCTCACGCCGAGTTTTTTTGCCAGATGATCCGCAGCTTTGAAAATCGGGAGCGAAACAGAAACATCTGTTTTCATATTTTCAGAACTGTGTTGCATCGTAATAACCCTCCGCTTCTGAGTAATTTCAAATTTCATCCTTCTCAGTGCATGATCCCATAAATAATGTCCGGGCAGAATTATTTTGTTTTACTGATGTGGAACGAATTCGCAATTCGTTCATGCACGATTTGAAAAATCGTGCTACTCTTAGTCAGCACGACTTCCGTGTTTTTTACTGAGCTTTTGCAGATAAGCTTCGATATCTTCGGGATCAAGCCCTGCCAGACGTTCTTCGGGGCCGAACATTGACAGAATCTCCTCAGGCGGCAGAAACTTTGCCACAAATCCCACGGCTTCCGCTATTTCCTCAGGAGTCAGTTCTCCTCCTTCATATAATAATGACTCAGTCTGTATTTCGTCCATGATCTCACCTCCCTTGCTGAAAAGAATCCTGACAAGCCTGAAAAATGGGACTTACCCAGTCCTTCAGCGCACAGCCAGTCTCTCCTTTTTTAGCTCGAAGAGAGGACTATTCAGGTAGAAGAGAGTTCAGACTTCTTAGTCAGCCATGCTTCCGTGTTTTTTACTGAGCTTTTGCAGAAAATCCTTGATTTCTTCGGGATCAAGCCCTGCCAGACGTTCTGCCGGATCAAGCCCTGCCAGACGCTCTGCCGGATCAAGCCCCGCCAGACGTTCTTCGGGCCTGAACATTGACAGTACTTCCCGGGGATCAAGGCCGGCCAGCCGTTCTTCGGGCCTGAACATTGACATAAGTTCCTCAGGCGGCAGGAACTTTGCCACTATTCCTGCGACTTCCGCCATTTCCTCCTGTGTCAGTTCTTCTTCA
>JAUCGG010000142.1 GCA_030378015.1 Desulfococcaceae bacterium HSG8 | reverse complement strand
TTTGTTTCTCGTTCCCAGGGTGGCGCTTCGCTTACCCTGGGCTAGAATATCTAACCCCTTCGGGGTATTGTATGTCCATTATAAATTATCCATTATCAATTGAACCTGCCCCGCCAGTTGTAGGGTGGGTGGAGCGAAGCGTAACCCACCATTATAGCATCTGTAATGATGGTGGGTTACGCTTCGCTTCACCCACCCTACAATTGCTCGCGGGGATTGACAAATCCCCCGCATGTGCGGGGTTCGGATTTGCCAATCCGAACCGGGCAATATGGTAACGTAGGGTGGGGCTTGCCCCACCGATTTCAATAATTTCAAATAATTAACAACAATCAAAATTGGTGGGGCAAGCCCACCCTACGGAACCGCAACGCCCCGGAGGGCACGGTGACGTAGCTTAAAGCACAGGAGTGCAAAGCTTGCTTTGCGAAGTTGTAGGTGGGGCTTGCCCCACCGATTTCAATAATTTCAAATAATTAGCAATAATCAAAATTGGTGGGGCAAGCCCCACCCTACAACTTGAACTTCTCAGACGCAAAGATTATGACCTGCTGAGTTTACAATAATTTTCCCCTTGTATATTCTTTTCCCAGTATGTATAATTTTCTTTTGAAAAAGGAGGATTATAACAGAATCTGCTTGATACTTGGGCCATCATCTGTCTGAACCCGGATTAACAGGAGTCAGTAGTACACCACTTCGTAAATCCGTCACCCCCTGTACCGGAGTTAACCCTTTAAATTTATTAAGAGCCGGAGGGGTCACCAACTTTCAAAGTGGTGTAGTAGATCGGAAAATTTCCGGCAAACCTTGCGAACAGTGGATTCCGGGTTAAAATTAAAAAACATCCGTTTTTTAATTTTCCCCGGAATGACAATTTAACATGCTGTTATTCCGGGGAACTCCCATGACCTGACGGTCACAACGAATGATGAAACCCCGGCACGGCTCCCCCTTTTTTAAAGGGGGCCGGGGGGATTTTTTTATCGGGACTTTCATATAAAAATCGGAAAACGGATGTTTTCCGGTTTTAACCCGGAATCCACTGTTTGCAGAAACTTTTTGATCTACTGGGAGTGACGATATGTTAATCCCGAAAATCCGAGTTCAGGCAATAAAATCCCGAAAGGAGCTTTTCATCATGAAAATAAGATTTATCGCTATGATTATCTGCTTTACCGCTATTCTCACCCCGGCCGCTTTTGCTGAAAAACACGCCCTGGTTATCGGGAACGGCTCATATAAAACATTTCCCCTGGGTACACCGGTCAATGATGCGGATGCAATAGCGTCAACCCTCGGCAAGCTCGGGTTTTCAGTGGTAAAAAAGACCGATGCGAGCCACTATGAGATGGAAAAGGCCATCCGGGAATTCGGAAGCCGCCTGGGAACAGATGATACAGCCCTGTTCTATTTCAGCGGACACGGTTCCCAGGTGGACGGCATCAATTACCTGATTCCTGTAAAAGCAGGAATCGAATCCCCGGATGAGATACGCTTCAAGTCGGTTCCCGCGGATATTGTGCTGGCAAAAATGGAAACCTCCGGCAGTCGGGTGAACATTGTCATCCTGGACGCCTGCCGTAATGCCCCGTCAAAAGCCAAAAGCATAATAAATCAGGGGCTGGCCCCGATGACTGCCCCCCAAGGAACGTTCATCGCTTATGCGACAGCGCCGGGAACTGTTGCCTGGACAGGAAAGGGAAGCGAAAGTATTTACACAAAGCATCTTGTGAATGCTATGAAGGTACCCGGGCTGAAGATCGAAGATATGTTTAAAAAGGTTCGGATGTCCGTGGTGGATGAAACTTCACATAAAAAGAAGCCCCAGGTTCCCTGGGAATCATCCTGCCTGATGGGAGATTTTTACTTTGCCGACAGCAGCGGAGCGGTCATAAGGACGCCGGAAAAAGAGACCTCGCTGACGGTCCGCCCGAATGTATCAGATGCCGCGGTGTGGATAAACGGCAAAAAAATGGGAACAGGCTCCCTGCGCTTTGCCCCGCTTTCCCCAGGGGATTACCGCATAAAAGTGACAAGAGACGGATATCTGCCATACGAAACCAGTGTTGAAATCGGGAAAGGGGAATCCCTGGATGTGCCCGCGTATCTGGCAAAGCCGGAGCCTCCCAAACCGAAGCCAATCAGACAACGGACTAGTGCTGACAACGGAGTACGGACAGTTAACAGCATGGAATTTGTAAGGGTTCCCGGGGGAAAATTCCGTATGGGGTGCGGCAGTTGGGCGGGGAGTTGTTATTCTGGTGAGAAGCCGGTGCATGAGGTTTATGTGGATGATTTTTATATGGGTAAATACGAAGTCACCCAGGGACAGTGGAAAAAAATCATGGGGAGTAATCCTTCCCGGTCTAATAAGGGAGACAGCTACCCGGTAGAAAATGTAAGCTGGAACGATGTGCAGGAATTTATCCGGAAACTGAATGAGCAGTCGGACGGGAAATACCGGCTGCCCACCGAGGCCGAATGGGAGTACGCCTGCCGCAGCGGGGGGAAGTCTGAGAAATACTGTGGCGGGAGCAATATTGACAAACTGGCGTGGTATGGCGGAAACAGCGGAAGTGAAACCCATTCGGTCGGAAGGAAGGCTCCCAACGGTCTGGGGATTTATGATATGAGCGGCAACGTGTGGGAATGGTGCCGGGATTGGTACGGGAATTATCCCTCAGGTTCAGTGAGAAATCCCAAGGGCCCCAACTCAGGCTCGCCCCGCGTCTTACGGGGCGGGAGTTGGGGCGACTCCGCGGCGGGCTGCCGGTCGGCGCATCGCTACGGGATCTCGCCCGGCTACCGGTACAGTTTCTACGGGCTCCGGCTCGTGCTCTCCCCAGGTCAGCAGAACTAGCAGGCAGGCAAGAGGAATTCGCACCCCATCGGGACGGATCAGCCGCACGGAGGGGCGTCGCGGAGCAGCCCCGTAGTCGGCTGAGGAGTCCCGATGGGATGCGAATTCCTGTCCGGGTTTTTTGCTGTTTCCACGCTTGCGTGGGAAAAATTTTTTCGTATATTTTATACCTATTTTAAATTATTATAAAAAAATAATTGTATAGAAATTCAGCATGTTAAACTAAGTGCTCCGTTTCAGAAATAATGTCCGGGTTGCACGGGCGCAATGTAACGTAATCTTTCAGATTGCGTTCTCCGCTTTATTTATCCGGGCGCAATCTGAAAGATTACGTTACATACGACCGCGGAGTTCGGACATGCTGAACAAAGCTTGTCTGTCGTTCGGCTGAATTCATGCCGAAACCGGAACTATCGCAAAGCAAGCTTTGCACTCCTCTTCCCGAACGGAGCTGTGATGCACAGAAACATGTTAACTGAGAATCGGGCGTATCCGGCACTTGGGGGATTACTCATTTTCCGGCTGAGGAAAACCGTTAAAACGGTTAAAAAGGTTCTATGCATGGCTGTCACCCCGTTAAAACGGGGTGTTAATGAAATTTCAGGGTATATTTTCATTAACCCTCTGATTTATCAGAGGGATATCGGAGCAAACTCCGCATAGCTGTAACCGTTTCAACGGTTTTATAACCGATGCAGATTTGTTCGAGTCAATATGCTCCCAGGTAGCGGATACGCCCCTGAGAATCTGATACTTGCGGTGGGCAAAGAACTACAAGGAAAACGGATAAGAAAAGGAAAAAGTGCTCATTTCCCCTTCTTAGGTGATTTCCGGAAAAGAATATACCCGGGGCCCGTTTGTAGTTCCGCCTTTAGGCGGCATAACACCGCCTAAAGGCGGAACTACAAACTTCGATCTGCAAAGCAAGCTTTGCACTCCTCGTCCCGAACGGAGCTGTGATGCACAGAAACATGTTAACTGAGAATCTGATACTTGCGGTGGGCAAAGAACTACAAGGAAAACGGATAAGAAAAGGAAAAAGTGCTCATTTCCCCTTCTTAGGTGATTTCCGGAAAAGAATATACCCGGGGCCCGTTTGTAGTTCCGCCTTTAGGCGGCATAACACCGCCTAAAGGCGGAACTACAAACGGGCCCCGGGTATATTCTTTTCCAGAGATCACCTAAGTTGTCAAAGCTGAACTATAACTATCGGATTTATCAATTAATAAATCAGATAGTTGAGATTTGTTTGTAAAAATAATCGTTCCATCCCATTGACTTTTCCTTTATTTCATGAATAATAAAAAACTCTACAGTCATAAGTTCTCTGAAGCCGCTGTTCTGAGTCCCCCTTTTTTAAAGGGGGATTCAGGGGGATTTCAGCAGGTCGGGGGAAATCCCCCCCGGGCCCCCCTTTAAAAAAGGGGGGAGTTTCCGGTGAGTTATTTCAGCTATTTATGAGAACTTACGACTCACGAGTAAAAAAGAGATAAATAAAAACTGATCAGCAGCACAAAAATAAACTGTATCATCAAAAAAGGGGAAAATCAGTATGGACAGAATCAAACAGATGGCCGGGCGGATGAGTCTGATATTGTTCATCTTTATGCTGGCTTCCTGTGCAGGAATATTTTCAAAATTCATGACCCAGCATCCTGCTGCTCTTAAACGGGCAATTTCACTGCTGACAACTGATTTGCTGAATCAGGTGAAAGAGGACTGGGATTCATCTGGCAGGCAGGGCCAAATCCGTATCATGCTCGTTCCTTTTATGGACAGGTACAGCGGGGAAGTTCCGGAGGTCAGCAGAAATATCGAAAAAATTATCATTGAAAAGGGCCGGCAGTATTTAAAAGATGTCCGTCTGGAAAGGCTGACATCCAAAAACCTGAGCGTTGCGGATTATATCATAGACGGCGTTGTCGGACTGGATTCTCTTAAAACTGTTGACCCGTCTGATCCCGAAAGACATTTCCATGTTTCTGCTATTGTCAGAAATCTTGAGAAAATCAGGATTATCGGAAAGTCAGACGCATGGATATCCGACCTGGATCTGAACTACAGGCCTGCCGGGATACACCGGGACAGTCCTTTATATATAAAAGACAAGAGACTAAAGAACTTAACGAATATCGAAAAAAATCACAACAACAACCGGACAGACGAGGAATACTTTGATTCCCTGGAAATCAAGGCAACTTGGATAGAAGCAGAAACCGCTTACGAAGAAAGAGATTACCAGACCGCCCTTTCACTATTTGAGAAAGCATCAATAAACAGGGACGGGCAGGTATTGAGAACATATATCGGATTGTATCTGACCCATCAGAAACTGGGGAACTGGGACGAGACAGAGAAGGCACTTGCGAAAATTGTATCAATCAGCGTGGAAAAATACAACATGCTGACCTTTAAATTTGTATTTGATGTGAACTCTGTCAGCTTGTGGGGCGATGAGGGAAGATATGATGTCTGGCTTCGCCAGATCGGTAAATATTTTCAAGGAACGCATCACTGCCTTAAAATTGTAGGCCATTGCAGCAATACGGGCCCGGAAACATGGAATAACAGGCTTTCCCTGGATCGTGCGGAATTCATCCGAAAACGTCTGCAAGAAAGCTTCTCTGAGGTGATGCAACGGTCCCGGACAATCGGTAAAGGATTCAGCGAAAACATAGTAGGGATCGGAACGGATGATGAGAGAGATGCGCTTGACCGCCGGGTGGAAATTATTATTGTTGGTTGCGGTGAGATATAGCTATTATCAGTAGATGGAAAGTCCGCTGATTATATGAAATTATAATCAGTAGATCGAAAAGTTTCCGGTAAACCCTTTTAAACAGTGGATTCCGGGTTAAAATTAAAAAACATCCGTTTTTTAATTTTCCCTGGAATGACAAATGACAGCTTTAACCTATTGTCATTCCGGGTAAAATCGAAAAACGGATGTTTTCCGATTTTAACCCGGAATCCACTGTCCGCATAAGTTTTCGATCTACTGATAATTGTAAAATCCGAGTCGTTATCACGTTCTCGTTTTATTCTTATGAAAATATTAAAGCTTTTTGCTGTCGCGTGGATAGCAGTGGCTCTCATACCTATATTCGGATGTATTCCCCAGGAAATCGGGGAAGCAGGACAGAAAACAGAATCGGTTGTTCGCCCGAAAACCCTGGCGATCCTGCATTTTGACAACTATTCCGTAACGGATCAGAAACGCTTCAATGCTTTGGAAAAAGGGCTTTCAGCCATGCTGATAACAGAACTGAAACACAGCGGAGCAAAGCCCAGACTGATCGAACGCGAGAGAATCCGAGATCTGATGGCCGAAATAAGGCTCAGCCAAAGCGGAACTGCTGATGAGTCCGCATTGGTCAGGGGAGGCAGAATACTCGGGGCACAGGCAATCGCTTTTGGCTCATTTATGGTTTTAGGGAATCGGGTACGCATTGACACGAGGATTGTCTATGTGGAGACGGGGGAAGTCATTATGGCCGAATTTGTAACAGGTAAAAGCGACGCCTTTATGGAACTCGTAACAATGCTGGCCCGAAAGATAGCGGATTCTATGAATATCAGTTTTCATCCAGGACCGACTGCGCCCGAAAGTGATATTAAGGCAGCTATTTTTTTTTCCAAAGGTCTGGAGGCGATGGATCGGGGCAATATGACAGAAGCATCGCGATTATTTGATAAGGCCATTTCAATTGATCCTGTCTATGAAAGGCAGGTTCGTGATGTGAAAAGCTCAGATTGAGGTCTGACGTGAAAATAACCATACCGCCCGCCGGGTGTTCTTCTATCTTATATTTCTTATATTATTAACGCCATGTGCAACTTTTTTTTGACCGCAGATAACACAGAGGATTCACAGAGGGCGCAGAGCTTTGCGCAGCAATTTCTCAGTTGCATCTGTGCATTCTCCGCGGCCTCTGCGGTTAAAATTGTACATGGCGTATTATTCTGCTTCCTGTTTTTCGTCATGTCTGTTGCAACTGCACAGGGTCAGCCTCATCTTACAGGCACGGAATCAGAGCATCTTCTTCGGGAAGCAAAGAAACTCCGGCCAGACAACTACGCTGTTTTCTACTATCTTGGTCTGATGTATTTAAAGCAAGGGAACCCGGATAAAGCAATGGCGGAGTGGGAAAGCTATCTTAAAATAGCTCCCGATGACAGCAAATCTGCTACTGTCCGGGAGCAGCTCACTGTGTTCAGGATCAATCAGGCAAAGGAGTACGCGCGTGAAGCAGTAAATGGCGAATCTCAGATTTCAGAGGATCAGATCAGGAAACACACGCTTGCCGTGCTGAACTTTAATTATTCGGGTCCTCCCGCGTACAATGTTCTGTCCAAGGGGATTACAGCCATGATCATCACGGATCTGGCAAATATCCCGCAGATTCACGTTGTCGAGCGGGTAAAAATGCAGGCACTTCTGGAGGAGATACGTCTCGGACAGACAGGGATTATCAATGAAGAGACTGCTGTAAGAGCAGGGAAACTGCTTCTGGCCAGGCATATTGTCCGTGGAGAAATTAGCGATTCAGAAACTCGCTTCGAGATATATTCTGTGGTTACTGAAACCCTTGAAGCAAGAGACCTTGGGAATATCCAGGTTGACGGCCCCCGCAACTCCCTGTTCAGAATAGAAAAAAAAGTAGTTTACGGCATATTGGAAGTGCTGGGTATAAAGGAAGAGGATATAATCCCTGAGATAAAGAAGGCCATTGAAAAAATCCATACCAGGAGTTTTGAAGCCCTGTTAAGCTATTCCCTGGGGCTTGATTATCAGGATAGGGGAATGTTTGCCGAGGCCGGTGAAGCCTTTGAGGGTGCGTTGAATTCTGATCCGGAATTCGATATGGCGGAAGAGGCACTGATTTCCAATCCGGGCAGCATGGGCATATACAATGATGCCCGATGGACAGAGGCTGCGAATTTTTCCGATGAGGATTCCGGAAGCCAGCGGGTGGAAAAGTCCGAAGAACTTTATGAATTGAAACCTGTGACTTCTCCGGTTGATGACGCTCAGAACAGGACAACACAACGACTGATGGAAGAAGAAGCCCCGCCGTTTCCAGGAAAGCCTTAGTGCTCAGTTCCATAAATAATGTCCGGGTTATGAATTCAGCGGAGTGCAAAGCTTGCTTTGCGGGAATCCCGCAGTGGCGCAAAGCAAGCTTTGCACTCCTCCGTTTTAACCCGGACATTATTTATGAAACAGAGCACTTAGTACTCCGTTTCAGAAATAAATGTCCGGATCAAGCACCGAGGAGTGCAAAAATAGAACGAAGCGGTTTTTGCGCCGCTACAAAGTGCAAAAAAACCGCTTCGCTCTATTTTTGCATGGTTAACAAAATATTTGGTTAGGTACTTAAGCTTCGCGTTCTAACATTACATGAATTTCCTACACTCAGAAAACGGATTTATACTGGCCGCCACCCTCTGGATACTTACCGCCATTGTCCTTGCAACAGGTCTTTTCGCGCTCTGGACACACCACGCTACAGAAGTTGTCCTCCGGGAGCAGGAAGATGTACAGGGCGAAATTGATCTGAGCAGCACCCGATCTGCGCTGCTTTATCTCCTGGCCACCCAGCGCATGACACTGGCCGGACTTACAATTCCGCAGGCTGAAGCCCAGGACAGGCAGGAGAAAAAAAATATAAACCCCTTGGGAATCTCTGTAATGCCTGCCGGAAGGGAAATAGCACTGGATGACCGGGTTTACCAGGGAACAGGCAGTGCCTGCTTCTCACTACAGGACGAAGGCGGACTTACGGGGCTGAATTATTTTTTCTCTCCCCAGCTTGAAAAACTGCTGGGGCTTTATGGCGTACCTGCCCCGCAACGGGCTCCCTTGACAGACAAACTCATGGATTATACGGATAAGGATGATCTGCACCGGCTCAACGGGGCTGAGGCAGGGGATTATGAAAGACAGGGTTTGCCGCTGCCCCCGAATCGTCCCCTGCTGACCAGTTGGGAAGTGAGAAACGTGATGGGATGGGAAAATTATCCGGGACTGTGGAAAGGAAATCCCCTTCCGCGCCTCACAACTGTTGCAAGCGGCGGAATGCCGAATCTGAACACCGCACCGAAAACAATACTTAAAACCATTACCGGGATTGATGACGAGATTGCCGAACGGATCATCGCAGCGCGCGAAGATAAACCATTCAGCAGTATCCGGGATATCTCACGGGCCGCGGGCAGGCCACTCAACCTCAGCCCCTTGGGGCACTCCTTTCTCCCTTCAGCCCGCCTTCGCCTGACGCTCTGGCATAAAGGCGGACAACTCGGAAGGGAAGTTCATGTACGCCTTACACCCAGGGCAGATAAACAGGCTCCCTGGACGATAGATTACGAGTTATCCGTCCCTCTCACTCCGAGCCAGAAACAGGTAGATAAAATTCTGTTACCGGGTGAAAGTTTTTTCCTGATTATAACGGATTTAGGAGAGGCTCCCTTATTGGATTGACAAAAAATTGTCCTGATGAAGCGAGACATCCTGATTAAAGGATTTTAAGGATTTCGGCTTTGCTTTCCAACAGTTAAAAAGGAGATAAAACTATGCTGCCATTTAAGGACTGTACATTGGATCAGTTGGACGAGATGTTCGGCCTGAAACCGTTACCCTTGAAGCAGATGCCCGTTTTACAGGCATGGTTAAACGGGAAGAATGAAATTTCAGAACAGGAACGGGGATATGTGTCACTTCTCCGGGAATACTTGCAGGAGCATGCGGAAGACTGGAATGAGCAGGAACTCTCCATGCACTTTATCGGCCCGATGTTTGCGTTGGTGAAATTTGACTATGAGCGCAGATTCTCCCTTTTTGCCCAGCGCCCCCTGAACGGTGCGGTTGAGGGAACTGAGATGGGCGGCAGGCCCGACGGTCTGATTGCCACAGGATATCGTCGGCCCCAAAAACCGTACTTCTGTTTCCAGGAATATAAAAAGGAGAAAGATCCCGAAGGTGATCCCCAGGCCCAGGTACTCGCTGCGATGCTGGTTGCCCAGGAAATCAATGAACACCGGTTTCCTGTTTACGGTTGCTATGTACGCGGACGGCTGTGGTTTTTTATGGCCCTCCGGGGAAAGGAGTATGCCGTCAGCCAAGGGCATCTGGCAACACGGGAAGATATTTTTGATATTTTTCGAATATTAAAGGTTCTGAAGCAGATGATTATCGAACGGGTTAGCAACGACGCGACCGAGGGATAAATCCCCCGGATGCACGGATTATGGGTTAAGAAAGGATTACTACGGCATCATGTTTCACGCATCACGCATCACGCATCAGTTAGTTCTCTTTCTTCCGGATCAGACTAAGAATTGACCCTTTTAAGCCTGATGTGACTTCATGTTTTAATTTTGTAAACAGGCTGTCAGTATCCGAACCGGTCACGGCCAGATGCATATAGCGGGTTGCCTCACGGAATGAAGGTTCTATGGATAATACTTCAGCCAGTAATCGCTGGGCCTTTTCCCTTTTGTTCTTCTTCAGCGCATCCAGTGCCCGCTGATATAAATCTTCCAAGTGAAATCTCCGGTTCACCTTTCCGATTTTTTCTGTTGCATTGACTTTTTTATAAGATTCCAGTGCTTTATCGAATTCATCGTTTTTATATGCAATATCTCCCTGCCTTTCACAGAGCCGCTGATATTCGGCAAGGGCTTCGGGCTGATCAGGATCAAGTTCCAGGACCTTTTCATAAAGCAACAGTTTTTCATTATCCTGAGATTTTTCCTCTGCCTGGGTAACAAGAGCCTGAACCAGACGGGGACGGGCTGCCCAGGGATTATACTTGTAAAGGGATTCAAGCAGTTCCAGAGCCTCGCCGATGTTCCCCCGGGCCAGGAAAATTTCGGTAAGTAATTGAATAGCTTTCCTTCGGTTGGGGTCAAGCTGGACAACCTGCTGGAGTAAAGGGGACGCGTCATCAAGCTCACCTTCCTTATAAAATTCATAGGCTGCTTTAAAAAGATGCCTGGCAGCATTCAGAATCCGGTCAATTTCTTCCTGGACCCGGGCCAGGGGTTTATGCTGAACAAGCCAGCGACGCCACATTTCAATTCGTATCCGGTATCCATCCTTTCCGGACTGAATCAGATCCCATTCCTCAAGTACGCGGGGAACATTTTGCAGATCCCCGATCAGAATATGAGCACCGCTTTCCTGTAAATATCTCTCAAACTCTTCCCGTCCGATAAGCTGATAGCCTGCTTCGGCCAAAGCAGATGCCACCAGCCGTTCTGCCAGGCCCAGACCGTCCCATAAATGTTCCAGAGCATTTTCAGAACTTTCCAGGGCTTCGGGAACCGATTCACTGATATCATCCCCTGCTACCACAGGTATTTCTTCCGGGTTCCTGTCATATATCTTTTCCCATATAATCTGGCAGAGTCGCTGAACCAGGTAGGGATGGCCCCCTGTCAGATTCTGAACCTCCTCTATCATCTCATCGGGCCATCTCAGGGAAGCGTTTTTTTGGGACAGATTTACCAATGTCGTGGTATCTTCCCGGGATAAAAGAGAAAGACGGCAGAATCCCGCCCCGTCGAAAAGAGGAAGGCAGTCTTTTGAAAGATCACTGGGACGCCGGCTGATCACAAAGATAAATTTTACCAGATTCTTATCTGTCTGCATAAGTTCTTTCAGATAGGGAAAAAATACGGTGACAGCCTGTTCATTGCTGAGGATATCCAGCACGTCAAATTCATCAAAGAGGAAGATAAGAGATGCTTTCCCCGGAAGCTGGAAAAGGACCTGGGGAAGAAAATCTTCTTTGAACTCCGCCAGGAAATCGTCCCGGACACTGTCAGGAGGATAAATGTCAAGCCTCTCCAGAATACGGTCCGTCAGATCCCGCAATATCTGTTCCGGGGACAATGCTGCTTTTTCTTTGAAATCAAAATAGATCGGAGCATACTCCCCTTTCTGGGGCAGGTATGATTCCAGTTCCTCGAGCATGGATGTTTTTCCGATCTGTTTCTTTCCATAAAGAACCATTGCGTTCCGGTCAGGGCTTCTGAGAATACGAAACACCTCCCGCAGAACATCTCCTCGTCCCACAAATGCTCCGGTTCCCCCCACCGGATTTCCCACAACATAGGGGTTAATGTTAAAGATCATGATTTCCCTTTTCATTCTTCCGGGACATACCGGATGCTGGATAATCTTGAATTCAATTATATTTAGGGATTTCCCAAAAAATAAAATACCCGTTGATGCTCGCGGGGATTGACAAATCCCCGCTGGTTCGGATTTGTCAATCCGAACCGAGCAGCAAAGGGGGCCGAACCGGGTATATTATTTGGAGTTCCCTTACGTAAATGGCACCCTTCATTTGCCACTTTACATTTGCTATTTACTGTAGAAAAATTGTTTAATTTAAAACAATTTGAAAAATTGTTCTACAGCCGGAATATACCAAGTTTGTAGTCCCGCCTTCAGGCGGCATGACACCGCCTAAAGGCGGAACTACTACACCACTTTGAAAGTTCGTCCCCCCCTTTTTTAAAGGGGGCCGGGGGGATTTTACGTTGCTAAAAAAAGGTGTTACGGCAGAAATCCCCCCCGGCCCCCTTTAAAAAAGGGGGGAGGAATTTACGAATCGGTGTACTACAAACTTCAATCCGGTATGTTTTTTATTGGAAATCGCCTAAATCATCTAATCCCGGAAACCGGCATAGACACGCTCTTTGATCAGTTCTTTGATATGATCACGGGGAAGGTGTTTCACCGACTGCAACACATATAAAGTGTCTGTCTTTTCCATAGCCAGTTTCGGAAAGTATCCAAGATTATAGCCTATTGTATATTTGCAGTCCTTGACAAGTTCCGCTATATCTTTGTATATTTCCAGTTCCTCATCTGTGATCCCCTCCCCGGGGCTGGTCGGTATGGTGTATTTTGTCCTGCATGTCTCGGCGTGGGGATTGAGGCGATATTCCTCATGGATAATTTCTTTCCGGTTTTTCATATCTATTACCAGAATTCGGTCTGAGTGTGAAAATATATCGGGCATCTCATCTTTGTCTGCCATCACCCCGAATCCGTATCTCTCAATAACATCTTCTTTCATACAGCCTCCTTTTTTATTGTATTATTATATAGGAAGTTATAAAATTTGGTTCCCGAACCTATCATGTTTCACGTTTCACGCATCATGTTTCACAATCCGAATAGCAGAATAATGGTTCGGTGTCAATTTTAATTCAATTTTGGCAAAGCGGCTTATCTTTCAAGCGATCAGCAGAAGCATTTGGCTAAGATGAGTACGGATGTCCGCGCCGGGAGTTCTGAGTAGGGGAAAGGAGTGCGATATCTGAGTTTGTAATTTGTGTAATTTTCAGTAGATCGAAAACTTTTGGATCCCGAGTTAAAATCGGATCTTCCGATTTTTATATTATCAGTAGTACTCGACAGTCATAAGTTCTCTGAAGCCGCTGTTCTGAGTCCCCTTTTTTAAAGGGGGGCAGGGGGGATTTTATGTTACAAAAAAGGAGGTTGCGGCAGAAATCCCCCCCGGCCCCCTTTAAAAAAGGGGGGAGTTTCCCGGTGAGTCATTTCAGCTATTTATGAGAACTTACGACTCACGAGGTAGTACATCAACTTGTAAATTCCTCCCCCCTTTTTTAAAGGGGTGCAGGGGGGATTTCTGCCGCAACACCCTTTTTTTGTAACATAAAATTCCCCCCGGCCTATCAGTAGATCGAAAACTTTTCATTTAAGCCTGCAAACAGTGGATTCCGGGTTAAAATTAAAAAACATCCGTTTTTTAATTTTCCCCGGAATGACAGCTTAACTTACTGTCATTCCGGGAAAAATCGGAAAACGGATGTTTTCCGATTTTAACCCGGAATCCATTGTTTGTAAAAGTTTTCGATCTACTGATAATAGATAAAGGGGGCGAGAATTTCCAAGTTGTTGTACTACTACTACACCACTTTTTAAGTTCGTCCCCCCCTTTTTTAAAGGGGGCCGGGGGGATTTTACGTTGCTAAAAAAAGGTGTTACGGCAGAAATCCCCCCTTTAAAAAAGGGGGGAGGAATTTACGAATCGGTGTACTACTTCCCTGTCATTATCCTCGGCAGAAACAGGGCAATTTCCGGGAACACAGTAATAATTGCCGTTGTCAGGATCATCAGTAGAAAAAAGGGCAGCGCGAATCTGGCAATAGCCCCGATGGATTCCCCGGTAAGCCCTTGGATAACAAACAGATTAAAACCGACTGGCGGGGTAATCTGGCTTAACTCAACCATCAGTATCAGGTAAATACCGAACCACAAAGGGTCAAAACCGGCCGCGGTTACCATTGGCAGAGCAATGGGGAGGGTCATAACAACGATGGAAAAACCGTCAAGGATGCAGCCTAAGACGATATATACCAGTCCCAGCATTAACATAAGGGTGTATGGGGAAAGGTTCAGTCCGACAATGGCATGGGTAATTGCAGCAGGAATCCCCAGGAATCCCATAACCCGTGAAAGATAGCTGGCTCCCATGACAATCAGGCAGATCATACTGGTGGTCTTCACCGCGGACTTCAGGCATTCAAACAGACCTTTTATATTAAGCTGCCGGTTGATGAAAGCGAACAGGGCTGCCCCCAGTACCCCGAGGGCCGCTGCTTCGGTCGGCGTAGCAATGCCTGCATAGATACTGCCGAGTACCATCAGGATCAGCAGTATGACGGGCCCCAGGTCCCTGAGAGCAATCAGCCGCTCCTTCCAACTGTAGGTTTCCTGTGTCCGAGGGGCAACAGAAGGGTCACGGATGCCCCTGTATATAATATAAAGGGTATAAATCCCGGCCAGCAGCATCCCGGGGATCACCCCCGCGATGAACATTTTACCGATGGATACCTCCGCCAGGACGGCATAAACAATCATGATCAGGCTGGGCGGGATGAGAAAACCGAGTGTACCGGCCCCGGCCAGTGATCCCATTGCCAGCTTCCTGTCATATCCGAGTTTGTCAAACTCAGCGAGGGTGATACGCCCCACAGTCGCGGTGGTGGCCGCGCTTGAACCTGAAACAGCGGCAAACAAGGTGCAGGATACGATATTCATCAGCAGGAGACCGCCCGGCAGGCGATATAACCAGGGAACCAGACCCCTGAACAGCTTTTCAGAAATCCCGGAATGGAACAGGATTTCACCCATCAGGATAAACAGGGGCAGGGCCACCAGTTCCCATTTGTTAATCGTAGCCCATACAGAGGAAGCCATATTACTGCCGGCAGGCAGGGGGGAATACAGGAGCATCCCCGTAAATCCCACGATGAAAAGGCTGAACCCGATCCATATTCCCGAACCCAGGGTCAGCACCAGAACCCCGAAGATAACCAGGGACATTATTATTGTGTTTGCGTCCATAATCTGAAATCTGAAAATCACAAAAGCCAAATCAAATCATAATAACAAATAAATAACAAAAGCCAAATACCAGACAGCAGACACATCTCACAGTTTCATAATTTTTTCAACTAAAAATCATGCTTTGAGAATGTAAAATACCCGATGTAGGGGAAACTCTCTTGCTTTCTTGCTCGGTTCGGATTGACAAATCCGAACCTGCGGGGATTTGTCAATCCCCCGCGAGCAACAGGCGGGTATTTTATTTATCGTAAATCCCTAACAAAATTCAGGCGTCCTTCATTATGTATTTGTCAGTTTACACTTTAATGTAGTACACCGATTCGTAAATTCCCCCCCTTTTTTAAAGGGGGGCCGGGAGGATTTCTGCCGTAACACCTTTTTTTAGCAACGTAAAATCCCCTGCCCCCTTTAAAAAAGGGGGACGAACTTAAAAAGTGGTGTAGTAGAACGATTTTTCAAATCGTTTTAAACAATTTGAAAAATTGCTCTGCAGTCAGAAATAATCTGCCCACGCTGCCCGTCTGACCTTAATTTTAATCTTGCTCTTAATCTTGCTCTTTATCAGGCAGGAGCAAGAGCACAAGAGCAAGATACCGGGTATATTAATTTGGGGGGAAATACCTAATACACCACTTTTTAAGTTCGTCCCCCCCTTTTTTAAAGGGGGCCGGGGGGATTTTATGTTACAAAAAAAGGGTGTTGCGGCAGAAATCCCCCCCGGCCCCCCTTTAAAAAAGGGGGGAGGAATTTAC
>JAUCGG010000141.1 GCA_030378015.1 Desulfococcaceae bacterium HSG8 | reverse complement strand
AAAAAATTCTGAAAGAGATCGGTTCCGAATATGTAATCAACTTTTCCTGAAGGCGGGTCACAATAATTCGTCCGTGCTTCTCATCACTTCAGAATACTATACATAAATTTTTGTCCATGTACTTATGAGAACCATGAACAAGCCCTTGAAAAAAGACAAAGCCTACTCTGCCTGGCTGAAAGAACTGAAGGACAGGGTACGGCAGGTTCAGATCAAAGCGGCCGTCAAAGTCAATTCTGAACTGCTACAGTTTTATTGGAATCTGGGTCAGGATATTGTGGAAAAACAGAAAAATGCCAGATGGGGATCTGGTTTTCTGAAGCAGCTCAGTATGGATATGTCCTCAGAATTCCCTGATATGAAAGGATTTTCAGAGAGAAATATAAAATATGTCCGCCAGTGGTTTCTGTTTTACAACAGAAACAATGCAATTGGGCAACAGGCTGTTGCCCAATTGACACAAATCCCTGGGGGCATAATATTGTCATCATTACCAAATGACATAGTGGTGGAATATGCTCTCAAGGATATTCGCAAGCCCATCGGAGTGAGCGAGTATATGATCACAAAAAATCTGCCGGATGAATTCAAATCTTCCCTGCCAAGCATCGAAGAAATTGAGACGGAACTGAACGGCAGTGAAAAATGAGAAGGGAAGGAAAGTACGATTGGTCAGCGGACTACAAATATGCCGCCCTACGGGGCTTTACTACATCCGTTAGCAAAACACTTATCGGAGTGAACCATGAAAACATCCGACACCACAGAAAGAGGCTTTCAAAAACTCATCGTCACACAACTGACCCAAAACCAGGGCTACATCGAAACAAAATCCGATGACTTTGACCGTGAGTTCTGCCTCAACAGAGCCACCCTTTCCGAATTCATTCAAAACAGCCAGCCCGACACCTATGACTTTATCCAAAAGAAAGGCGAACGCCCGTTTCTCAGCCGTCTTGACAATAAAATCAGAAAACAGGGCATCATAAAAGTTTTGCGAAAAGGAGTAAAACACCTTGATAAAACCATCTTCCTTTTTTACCCCGAACCCAACTCGCTCCACAACATAAAAGATCGGAAACGCTATGAAGCCAATATTTTTTCCGTAACTCAGGAACTGGTTTACACCGACAACAACAAAAACCGCCTTGATCTGGTCATCTTCCTGAACGGCCTGCCCATCATCACCCTTGAACTGAAAAACGCCTATACCCGTCAGGCCGTCAGAAACGCCATCCGGCAATACAAATATGACCGCAGTCCCAAAGACAAGATATTTAATTTTGCCCGTTGCCTGGTGCATTTTGCGGCCGATACTGACCTTGCTTTTATGACAACCCATCTGAACGGGAAAAACACATTCTTCATGCCCTTCAACAAAGGCCTGAATGACGGCGCATCCTTTGCACCCTTCGGCGCGGGCAACCCGCTCAACCCGGATGGCTTAAAAACCGAGTATCTCTGGGAAGATATTCTCACCAAAGAAAGCCTTGCCAACATTATTGAGAAATATGCCCGGGTTCTGACAGAAAAAGACCCGGATACAAACAAAAGCAAAAAGAAACTGATTTTTCCCCGCTATCATCAGCTAACCGTTGTCCGCAAAATGCTTGCCCATGCCAAAGCAAACGGCGTGGGACATCGTTATCTGATCCAGCATTCCGCGGGTTCGGGAAAATCAAATTCAATCACCTGGCTTGCCCATCAACTGGTGGGACTGTATGACCAAAGCAATGTCAGCCCGCTGTTTGACAGCATCGTTGTTGTCACGGACCGCACCGTTCTGGACGCACAGATCAGGGAAAACATAAAAGCCTTTGCACAGGTCAAAAAGATGGTTGAAGCCATAACCGGAAATGCCTCGGATATAAAATCACTGGACCCGGCAGAAACCTCTTTCTCCAAGACCACCCACATGCGGCTGGCCCTTGAGAATAATAAAAAGGTGATCATCTGCACGGTTCAGACCTTTCCTTTTGTTCTTGACGCCATACAGGAAATGCCGAGCAAGCATATAGGGTTTGTCATTGACGAAGCACATAGCAGTCAGAGCGGTGATGCAGCGGTAAGTATGAACGCACTCTTTTCAGACCGTAACATGCCTGAACTTCCGAAAGATCAGGATGGTAATATCAATACAGAAGATTTACTCAATTACCTCATGAAAAGCCACAAAATGCTAAAAACCGCTTCCTATTTAGCGTTTACGGCAACCCCGAAAAACAAAACCCTCGAGACATTCGGCACCAGACAGGCAGACGGCACATTCAAAGCCTTTCACACCTATTCCATGAAGCAGGCCATCCAGGAAGAATTTATTCTTGATGTTCTGAAAAATTATACAAGCTATAAATCCTATTACAAAATCCGCAAACAGGACAAACTTATTGAAATCGGCAGAATCAGGGACAATGGCATATATGAGACCCAGAAAGCATATAAAAAACTGAGAAACTATGTCGAAGGCAATGAACTGGCAATTGCTGAGAAATCACGCATCATGATTGACCATTTCAACAAAAATGTATGCAGGCTCATAGACGGCAGAGCAAGGGCGATGGTTGTCACGAAATCCATCGAAGCAGCGATGAAATACAAAGACGCGTTTGACGATTACCTCAAAGAAATCCGCTCGCCTTGCAAAGCCATTGTCGCGTTTTCCGGCAAAAAGGCGCATTACAAAACCGGAGAAGAGCTGACTGAGGCAGGCATGAACAGTTTTTCCGATGGAAATAACGACATTCCCAAACAGTTTAAAACAGAGCCGTACCGCTTTCTGATTGTGGCGAACAAATTCCAGACCGGATTTGACCAGCCCCTGCTGCATACCATGTATGTTGACAAAGAATTATCGGATGTACAGGCCGTACAGGCCCTTTCCAGGTTAAACAGGGCTTACAAGCCCCATAAAACCGACACCTTTGTCTTAGACTTTTTCAACAATGTTGACGATATACAGAAAGCCTTTGCACCGTTTTACACGACAACTGTTCTCAGCCGGGAAACAGATGCCAACAAGCTCAATGACCTGCAGGATGATCTGGACAGTGAACAGATATACTCGCATGATGATGTTGACCGCTTCTTCAAGCTGTATTATTCCAAAGCGAAAAGAAGCAGGCTGGACCCGATTACAGACATAGCCGTAAAGTGCTTTGAACAGGAACTTGATCAGGATGGACAGATAAAGTTCAAATCAAATGCAAAATCTTTTGTCCGCACATACAGCTATCTTTCCAAACTCCTTGATTTTGACAAACCGTATTGGGAAAAGCTCTGGCTGTTTTTAAAGCATCTTATTCCGAAACTGAAAGTTGAAGGTGACGAACCGGACGAAAACATCCTGGAAGCAGTGGACATGGGAAGTTACAGGATCAACAGAATTGGCACGACTGACATCTCCCCGGATGAAGATGACAATGTCATTGATCCCATACCTGTCAGCAGCGGAGGCGGCAAGTGGGAGTCCGAATATGATACGCTTGAAAGTATCATTACGGAATTCAATAAAAGATTTGGCAATATTGACTGGGGAGAAGGTGTTGACGCCGAAGAAGCGGAGCAGATTCTGACAGAGCAGATACCGGATAAAATGAAGGCCAGCGAGGAGACCCTGCAATCCATAAAAAATTCGGATAAGGACAATGCGAAAATAACATCAGACGACAAAGTTCTGGATCTGATGCAGACCTTAATATTTACTCATACAGGCATATACAAAAAATTCATGGATGATGAGGATTTCAAAAGGCGTTACCAGGAATTTATTTTTGATGTGCTGTGGCAGAATACAAAGCAGGAACGAACCCCAACCTACATGCTATAATTTCAGATTGATAGAATAATCCGAATCCGATGCTCCATATCGGTCATTATGCCAAAAATATAAACCTTTAACCAATAATTGCTATACCCTGACGCTGGAACAGAAACAACTCTCCTTGTTGACCGATAATATCAAAGCAGACCGCAACGCGGAAGATCTGCTCTTCCAAGTGCTTCTCGACTGGGGCGTTGACCTGTCCCTGCCCATTGCCAAAAGAGAGGTTTTCTTCGTAGATGACAATGCCCTTGCTGCCTGCTTTGTCAAAAATGGCGAAATCACAGAAGATTTCGTGAAAGAACTGACCAAACGTGAACCAATGCGGGTGGTGTTCCGAGATGCGGGCTTCAAAGATGACAGCGTGAAAATCAATGTGGAACAGATATTCAAACTCATGTCACCGCACACGGACATAAAAACCATTTGAGGAGGCTGTCGTTAGTTTAGGGCCGAACCAAACTAATACACTGACATATAAAGAAAACATCTCTGAAAAACGGCTGTTTTCGGACTTAAAAGCCCCTTTTTACGGCCAAAAAGACGGCTTTAAAAGAAATGAAAGCCTGATCCGAATGGAAAAAAATGCAGGATCACCTGACTATTTACATTAACAGTATCCGGTGGAGGAACAATGACTGAAATCTCAACGAACGACCACACTCCTCAGGAGTTGGCAGCAGACGGAAGAGAGGCCGGGGTTGAATCGGACGAATATATCCCGTTTCCCTTTGATGCAGAAAAGATATCCATTTCCGATAAAAGAGTTCCGCTTGAAACACTTATCCGCAGGTTGAAACAGAGAACCATCAGCGCCCCGCCGATTCAGCGCGGTGCCGGGATATGGGATGATCAGCAGCAGAGCCGACTTATTGAGTCGTTAATGCTGAGAATACCCGTTCCGCTTTTTTATGTTGCCGAGGATGAGGATATTAACTGGAAGGTTGTTGACGGTCTTCAGCGCGTAACCGCAATCCGTCGCTATGTGTTGGAACAGGAGTTTGTATTAAGCAGCCTTGAATTTTTGCGTGAATTGGAAGGATGCAAATTTGATGATCTGCCCCAAAAATACCAGAACCGTATTCTGAAAACAGAATTTCAGTTTGCCATTATTAATCCTTCCACACCGCAAAAAGTACAAAGAATTATTTTCAAACGCCTTAACACCGGAGGTCTGCTGCTCAAAGGCCGGAAATGATGATCTGGCCAGATTTATTTCACGCGACAGCCACAAATATCAGGGGGTGACAAAGAGATACAGAATACTTAAATATATCACTGCAATTGCAATAACAGATGACTACGATCTGGACGATGCTGTTACAAGAATAAAAACAGCCCCCAGTCTTGACAATACTCTTCATAAGATATTAAACAGCGACAGTTTACAGGATGTTCTTGGTGGCATGGAGGATTCTCATGATTAAAAAATTACATATTCAGGGCTTTAAATGCTTTGACAACGAAGAGTTTACTCTCGCCCCCCTTACTCTTCTGGCAGGCTTAAACAGCTCGGGTAAGAGTACGCTTTTGCAGGCGATAAGGCTGGTATATAGACGAGACAACGCTTTAGCCGGGCTTGGCCCGTTTTCTGAGTTGGTGTCTTCGCTGCACAGCAGCTTCAAAATAGTGATGACTTCGGGAGTCAGAGATTACGTTTTTGAATACCCGGAATCAGAGAAGTGTGAGCATGAACATGTTCAGCCCGGTCTGATGTCGTATATTTCTGCTGCCAGACTGGGCCCGGAGTTGTATCTTCCCTTATGCGGAAACAAAGAAAGGGGCCGGGATGTCGGAGTGAAAGGTGAATACGTTATTGATTTTTTGGAGCATCATAGTGAACTGGCAGGTCTGCCTGAAATTCTCAGACGACCGGAAGCAAGAAGCTCTGCGGTTCGTAATAATGTCTCGGCCTGGCTGAGTATAATTTCTCCGGGTATCAGGTTTGAATGGGAGAGTATTCCCAAAGCTGACTTACTGCGTGCGGAATACAGCGGGCACCGCCCGGGCAATGTGGGATTCGGCATATCTTACACATTACCAATTATCGCCAACGTATTGGGGTATGCCGCGCTTGTGGCCAGGGGTGATGAAAGCTCGGCACTCATTATGTTGGAGAACCCGGAAGCTCATTTGCATCCTGCGGGACATACGCAGCTCGGCGGGTTTCTTGCCAAAGCAGCCTCCTGTGGCGTTCAGGTTATAATTGAAACTCACTCGGATCACCTTCTTAACGGGATAAGACTGGCTGTGAAAAATAAATTTCTTGATGCAAAAAAGACTGCCTATTATTTTTTTGATTACGATTTCAATGAGGAAAAGTCCGTCATCAGACAGCCTGTAATTGATGATGAGGGATATTTCGATGAATGGCCTGACGGCTTTTTTGATGAAACTGAAAAGAATCTCGAAAGGCTTTTATAATTATGTTGAACATTTTCTTCAACCCGTATCCAGGCAGGTCAGCAGAGTATGAATCAGGTAAAAAGTGTCTTCTTTCGACTGCCAGAACATGCAAGGAAATAGCTGATGTAATGTCATTAAAAGCTTATGAACATAGCGGAAATGACTCCGTCAAATTCTTCATTGTGTGCAAAGACAGAAGAGGCGCATGGCACACACCTTCAAGCCTTTTAAGAGATTATTCAGGCCGTGACAGGGCGTTGGTCATGTGGTTTCTCCGATTGTTTGACAAGGGTTCACGAGTAACAGATGACCATCTTTCCATTTGCGAAGACTGGATACTCCGAGATTTTGAGGTTTCCGCACCAGTTCTTGAATTTGCATTACGACAGGATGGCATGGCTGTCACAATTTCAGATGATGCCGATTGGAAATCCGATTTTTATTACTTTGTTGAACAACCACACGAGTTGCCCAATATTCATGGCCAGGATGATTGTTCACCATTACGAAATTGGATAGAACAATGGTCCCAGCGTAACCTCTCTTTCAAATTTTTGCTGGAAAACAATTTCAATATTCTTTTTTGCAAAGGCGCATCAAATACATGCTTCCCCTCTCGGCATGAAGAAGAAAACATGATAAAAGCATTAAAACAAGCGCGGGATTATGGCTATGAAATTGATAACGATTTAGTTAAACTGTTTAAATCAAAATATGGGAATATCCGTGAGTTAAGATCATATCAGGACGGTGTGAGAATATTTTTTGCATTGAGAGAAGCCATGCCTGTTATCGGCGGTTTTTATCGAAAGTCCACAGCGATTAGCCAAAACAAGGCCGGCGAATATGCAGCAAAGCGTTTAAAGGACCAAGGCTATCTCTGAGCAGTTTATGAATTAAAATTAAGGAGATGCGGGCTTCAAAGATGACAGCGTGAAAATCAACGTGGAACAGATATTCAAACTCATGTCACCCGGACATAAAAACCATTTCAAAAAGCAGGCAGTATGATGCGGCGGACACATCGTTTTTTTTTGTAGGGTGGGGCTTGCCCCACCATTATCGCTGTCTCGCCATTTCGGTTATATCCGATGTGAACATCAGTGAACATCGGTGGGGCAAGCCCCACCCTACATTTTCGGATATCTATCCTTCGTAAAGCACAGCCAGTATGGTTGAGCTTCCGCTTTTGGAGCCAAGTACATGAGGCGTGGTTGAAAGATAGTACGCGCTGTCACCGGGCTCAAGCTCGAATCTGTCTTCCCCGATTTTCAGCATAACTGTGCCGTTCAGCACATAAATGAATTCTTCTCCGTCATGCACGGATATCTCTTCATCCGGATTTTCCTCCAACTGAACGACCAGGGTCTCCATGTGGCGGCCCTTTACCTCAGGTGCAAGGGTTTTGTATGTGTAGAGCTTTTTCTGGCCTTTATGGGAGGTTGATCTGGATATGATCTTCTGCTCATCTTTCCGGGTGATGGAATAGAGTTTCTCACCGACTCCTGAAACCAGTCGCCCGAACGCGCTGTCAAGAGCCTTTGAGAGCTTCATCACCGTACCGAGCTGGGGCTGTACCTCACTGTTCTCGATCTGGGACAGAAGTTCGACATCAAATCCTGTCATGTTTGAGAGTTCTTCAAGGGACAGGCCCTTTTCTTCCCTCAGCGTCCTGATCCGGTTCCCGATGGCTTCCACACTTTCGGGCGCGGATTTTGAAACATCTCCTGTAAGGTCTTCAAAAAAATCAACATTGATATGAGGGGTTTGGTCTTTGTTTTCCATTCTTCACTCCTATATGAAGTTTTGAAGTTTGAAGTTTGAAGTATCTTCAAACTTCACCCTTCAAACTTCACCCTTCAAACTTGGCTTTTATTTTTCAGGCAGAACTGCCTGTGCTCCCCAGTCGCTGGGCAGCTTCTGGCCGGGTTCCTCACCCAGTTTTTCTTTTCTTCCCTTGAGTCCGGGGCGGGCAAACTGCATATGGCCTTCTTTCAGGGTCCGGCCATTGAGAATCGCCTCGGAACGGAGTCTCCGGCCAATGGTTTTTTCCATAAATTTGCCTAACTTGAGAATCCGATCCACGTCATAGCCATGCTCAATGCCCATTTCGTCAATCTGAACCAGCGTATCCTCAAGGGTGACAAGTCCCACATAACGGGGATCTGTGTAGTAATAATCCCCGGTTCCCCTTGTGGGGCAGTCATCCAGGAAGTTGGCAGGCTGGCCCCCGAGGCCGCCGAGGGTGGCTTCAAAATTGGTGATGCCTGCCTGCAGGGTAGCCAAGACAGAGGCTGATGCCACACGTTTTGTTTCATGAAAATGGGCAATATGAAGACTGGTGTCCGGCATCTCATCCAGGATCATGGAAAAATAACGATACACATCCGGGGCTGATGCGCTTCCGTCATGGTCTGCATGCTCAATATCATGAGCGCCGATTTCCAGCCACCGCTTTGAGAATTCCACAGCATCCTTCAGTTCCGTGGCGCCTCCGATGGGGCTTCCCCATATTGTGCTTACCGTTCCGCACATTATCATGCCAGCGTCATTGCATTTTTTTATGGATCGCTCGCATTCCTTCCAGTAGTCAGGGAGAGTTGTTCCTGAATTGGCAAAATGATGTTCTTCTTCAGTGGAAACCATCATCAGAAGGCGGTCTGGCCCGATTCCCTGCTCCTTCAGCCGAATGGCACGGTCAACTGCGCCCTCACGAATTGTGATGCATGTCAGGCAGATGTCATCATAATTGATGCCTTTTCTCTCGCAGCGTTTTTTGAAACGGTCGCTTCTCAGATGCGCCAGAAGTTCCTCCGCATCTTTGAACTGGGGCATTAAATAAGGATTTCCGAGGTTGGTGACTTCTATATCGCGGCAACCCGCGAAGATCAGTTCTTCAAGATAAAATTTCTTGGCTTCGGTAGAGACAAATTTTTCTTCATGCTGAAAACCGTCTCTCACGGTGATGTCCCCTATGGTTACTTTCCTGGGCATCCTAGGGAAAATTTTCCAGTAATCATATTCAGTCATAATAGTCCTCCTCTATATATAAATTCCAAATTTTGAATTTCAAATAAATCAAAAATGATAAATCCCAAATTCCAAATTCCAAATTACAAATAAATTTCAAATCCCAAATTCCCCCAACTACTCAAATATTGAGGCGACGTTTGGGATATTTGAATATTGAGATTTAGAATTTATTTGTAATTTGGATATTGTAATTTGTAATTTATTTCCCTTTGTAAACGGGTTTCCTCTTCTCACGAAACGCGGCAAGCCCTTCCAGACGATCTTCGGTCGGAATTGTAACCCAGTATGCATTTGACTCAATAGCAAGTCCTGTATTAATATCGGTTTCAAGTCCGTAATTGATTGCATATTTGACCTGCTCAATCGCTACGGGGCCCGTTTCACAGATCATAGCGGCCATTTTTTTACATTCGTCAAGCAGGTCTTTCAACTCGCATACCTGGTTGACAAGATTAATCCGCAGGGCTTCTTCCGCATCTACTCGGCGGCCTGTGAACATCAGTTCCTTGGCTTTTCCTCTGCCGACAAGTCTCGGGAGCCGCTGGGTTCCTCCTGCCCCGGGAATAATCGCCAGCCGGGTCTCTGTAAGTCCCATCGAGGCATTCTTGGAGGCAATGCGGATATCGCTTGCGAGCGCGAGTTCTGTCCCGCCTCCGAAGGCTGCACCGTTTACCGCTGCAATCACGGGTTTGTTCAGTTGCTCAATGGAGGTGAAAAGGTTGCGTATGGTAAAAATATACTCTTTGACCTGTACCGGGCTTAACTCTCTCCGTTCTTTGAGATCCGCGCCTGCACAAAAAGCTTTTTCGCCGGCAGCCGTAATAATAATCACCCGGACATCGGTTCTGAAACGGAGCGATTCGATCTGATCTCTCAGCGCGTGAAGCAGCGCGAAATTCAGGCAGTTCATCACCTCCGGGCGATTCAGTGTAAGCGTTACAATACTGTCCTCTTCCTCTACCAGAAGAATGTTATCGTTCATTATACTCCTCTTTAAGCCTCTTCATAAAATAAAATACCCGGAAATGTAGGGTGGGTGAAGCGAAGCGTAACCCACCGAATAGCAGGTAACAGCAAACGGTGGGTTGCGCTTCGCTTCAACCACCCTACATTTCCGTGAATCGGGTATTTTATTAGTTGTACTTTTCTAAGTTATCTCCCTGCAAAAGGGGGAGAAATCGGTTTGCTATGCAGTCTCAATTTTTGCGTCTTCTTCCCTGCCCAGACGTTTGGTTGCATCTTCGCGGAGCTTGTATTTCTGAATCTTTCCGCTGGCAGTGGTGGGATATTCATCAACAAAAATAAAAAAAGCCGGAACCTTATGGAAGGCGATCTTATCCTTGCAGAAGTCTTTCATTTCATCTTCGGTTGAGGTTTCCCCTTCTTTCATCTGGACATAAGCCCCGACTTCCTCACCATACTTCTCGCTGGGAATACCGACAACCTGAACATCCTTGACCTGGGGATGGGTGTAAAGGAATTCCTCGATTTCCCTGGGATAGATGTTCTCACCGCCGCGGATGATCATGTCCTTTATTCTTCCGGTAATCTTGCAATACCCGTTTTCGTCCATGATTGCCAGGTCCCCGGTATGGAGCCATTTATCTTTGTCAACAGCCTTTTCCGTGGCTTCAGGCATCTTGTAATAGCCCTTCATGACGTGATATCCGCGGGTACAGAGCTCTCCCTGGACATTTACCGGAACTTCTTCATTGGTGACCGGGTCAACGATTTTAACCTCAACATTGGGCAGCGCGCAGCCAACGGTGCTGACTCTCAGTTCAAGGGTGTCCGTGGGCCGGGTCTGGGTGATCACCGGGGAAGCCTCGGTCTGTCCGTAGGCAATGGTCATCTGATCCGCGCCCATTTTCTCTTTATCCACCACCTGCTTCATCACTTCAATGGGGCAGGGGGAGCCTGCCATGATGCCTGTACGCAGTGTGGATGCGTCATACGATTTTTTGGCCATCTCCTCCAGTTCCGCAATGAACATGGTGGGGACGCCGTGAAGTGCCGTACATTTGGCTTTCTGGACGGTCTCAAGCACATCATCCGGTTTGAACGCGACCACCGGGGCCATTCCAGCGGCTGAAACCACGCAGGTCAGGGTTCCCAGCACGCAGCCGAAACAATGGAAGAACGGGACAGGGATGCAGAGGGTGTCTTTTGAGGAGAGATCCATACATTCGGCAATGCTGACAGCATTTCCGATAATATTGGTATGCGTGAGCATGACGCCCTTGGGAAATCCCGTGGTACCGGATGTGTACTGCATATTGATGACCTCGTCCGGATCAGTTGCATCCTGACGGGCCTTCAAGTCCTGATCGGAAATCTTTTTCCCCATTTCCAGGATATCATCCCAGTTAAACATGCCGGGGTGTTTTTCTTTCCCGAGAAAAACGACGTTCTTCAGCATGGGCAGTTTGGCGGATTTGAGTTTCCCGGGTTCGCTGTCTTTCAGTTCCGGGCATACGTCATAGATCACCTTGAGATATTCGTCAGGTTCCCGGACCCCGCCGATGAGGAGCAGGGTGCTGGAATCGGACTGCTTCATCAGGTATTCCAGTTCAAAACTCCGGTAACTCGTGTTCACTGTAACCATCACAGCGCCCATCTTTCCTGTGCTGAACTGGGTGTATAACCATTCCGGCACGTTGTTGGCCCATATGGCAATGTTCTCGCCCTTATCTATGCCAAGAGCCATGAATCCTTTTGCAACATCATTGCACAGGTTTTTGAATTCACCGTAGCTGATATCAATTCCCTCGTTAGGATATGTAACTGCCCTGCTGTCTCCGAACTGATCCGCAACCAGATCAACAAGCTGTCCCATGGTGACTTTGCCGACTTCAAACTGGGGTATTTCCCGCATAATCTTCCTCCTTCAATTTGTCATTTGCCATTTGTCATTTGCCAATCTTCAATTCACCAATGCACAATGAAAAATGATTTCCGTTAGCATCCGATATACCTTGAAATTACGATACGCTGGACTTCGGAGGTTCCTTCCCCGATATCCAGGAGCTTCTGATCCCTGTAAAATCTTTCTACATTATATTCCTTCATAAGACCGTACCCGCCGTGAATCTGTACGGCATGATTCGCCACTCTTCCCATGAGTTCGGAGCAGTAAAGTTTTGCCATGGCAGCTTCTTTTTCAAATGGTCGCTTATTATCTCGCAGCCAGCAGGCTTTGTACATGAGATTTCTCGCGCATTCGATTTCCATTGCACAATCTGTGAGTTTGAACGCGACAGCCTGGAATTTACTGATGGGCTGTCCGAACTGTTCCCTCTGTTTGGCATATTTCAGGGCCATCTCATATGCTCCCTGCGCTCCCCCCAGACCCATGGCCCCGATGGAAAGCCTGCCGCCGTCAAGGGTCTTGAGCATCTGATGAAAGCCGTCTCCCGGCTTTCCCAGGACGTTTTCATTCGGAACCCTGACATCATCAAAATAGAGTTCAGCGGTATTTGAAGATCTCCACATCATCTTTTTGTGCATCGGGATAGTTTTGAAGCCTTTGGTTCCATGCTCTACAATAAAGCAGGTGTATTCCGGCTTTCCATTGGGCAGCGTACCGGTAATGGCCTGAACCGTCACACCCAGGGAAAGGTCGCACGCTGCATTGGTGATGAAAATTTTCGATCCGTTTATCACCCATTCGTTTCCGTCCTGTACCGCAGTGGTTTTGCTTCCCCCGGCATCGGAACCGGCTGTCGGCTCTGTGAGACCGAATCCCCAGAGGGCCTCACCACTGCAAAGTTTCGGCAGATACTTCATCTTCTGTTCTTCTGTACCGAAATAATAGAGCGGACCGATTCCCAATGAATTGCCTGCTGCAACAGTTGCGGCCTGGGAGCCATCTACCCTTGCAATTTCTTCCACAGCAATAATATAGGAAATATAGTCCATGCCCTGGCCTTCGTATTTTTCAGATACAAACATGCCAAACAGGCCGATCTCGCCCATTTTTTTGGTGAGTTCTGCGGAAAATTCCTCTTTTTCATCCAGTTCAAGCGCGACAGGAGCGATTTCGCTCTCGGCAAACCTTCGTACCTCCTTGCGGATCATCTGCTGTTCTTTTGTTAAATCGAAATCCAACGGTGCCTCCTTTTCACGGATTAATCAGATTCACGGATTAATCAAAGTTTTTCATATTCATAAAATCAGGAGTCCGAAAATCCTTTTTCGGAATCTGCGAAAAATGATTTCCGCACTTCTGATCAGTGTTTTTGTGTTTTGTATTTAGTGTCTTGTGTTTAGTCATCCGCTTTTATTTTCGCTTCATTCCGCTCAGATATAAATAAATATAGATAATAACGGAAAAAGGCCACAAAATCAGCAAAGCAGAGACATGTTGCAGTTCTTTTTTAAGGGACCAGCCTGTGCCCGACTTCCTGGCTTTACTGACAGAAGAAAAGATATATATAAGCGAACACACAAGCCACATTATGAGCCAGATACAAATAAATTTTATAAGCAACTGATTATTCATCGGTCTGATATCAATTATCACGCATCGCGTTTCACGCATCACGTTTCACGCATCAATTTCCTATGTTTAAGTCCGTTAAGGACAAAATCTTCATAAATATATGCGATTTCATTCACAGAGAGACGGCCCGAGGCGTTGAACCAGAATGCCCCGGCATTGCATAATGTCAGGATTGCATAAGAAAGAATCTTTACATCGCCCTTGGGAAATATTCCCTTATCCATGCCGCATCTGATAAGAGATTGAAATATATACTCATATTTATCACGCTGCCGGACAATTCCCTGGTAATGCTCAGGGCTGAGGCCCCGTAATTCGCTGTTGGCGATAAATGTTTCTCTCTGGCGTTTAAGATGAAATTCAACATGTTTATGAACGGCTGAACGAATACGGCTTTCAACATCCCCGGTATCTTCTATGATCTTGGAAAGACGAATCATGAGGTCGTCCATGGTAGCTTTCATGATGTCATATAAAAGTTCTTCCTTGCTGGAATAATGATAATAGATCCCGGCTTTCTGAATACCGCTGCCCTTGGCAATCTCACTGACGCTCGACGCGAAATAGCCTTTCTTATAAAAAAGATCAATGGCGACAGATTTGATTCTTTGCTTGGTTTCGGACATCTCGTAAATATTTTCGTAGCAACGGAGTGCAGAAATGAAATTTTGGCAGTGCGTAAGCGAGCGAAGCTTACGTATGCATTTATAAATTACCCGGAGTGACATCATTTCAGCCTTCCTGCGGGCTATAAATCCTGCTTCTGAATTTACCGACCGGACGGTAAATAAATCTCTTCTAGTATGTCCGTTTTCTTTTGTCAAGGATTTTTTTCAAACATGTAAATTTTATATGTGATATAAACTAAATCTGTCTGTAATTACTGAGGAAAAATTTTTGATGTAAAAATAGTGACTGAACGCTCAATCAGTATGCGGAAACGGAGTCGCCGGATTTGCAATCTCGGCATTTATGCCGGGGATCAATCCCCGGCTGAAAGCGAAAGCAGCCTGAAGGCACCAAATCCCGGCCTCTCGACAGTCATAAGTTCCCTGAAGCCGCTTTTAAGGGTATCTATATGAATTTCATAAGTTTATCTGAAAGTAAAAGCTGCCTTCAGGCTGCCGGGGCAACTCACGAGATACCTAATAAAGGGTGTAATTAAAAGTGTTAGTTAGGTTCAGTATGTGTCCTTGTTCCCAAACTCCGTTTGGGAACACATCTGCCCGGCAAACTCTGTTTGCCATGCAAAACGGAGTTTTGCATGCAATTGCGTTCCCAAACGGAGTTTGGGAACGAGGATGGCCTGGCTCACCCTAACACTTTTAATTGCACCCCTAATAAACATAAATTTCGTAATCTGTCTTCTGCCCGAGCAGTTCGTCAATCTGATCCTGGATATCGGTTCTTTCCTTGTTCAGCACCCACTCCCGCCATTCATCAACGGACCGCCATGTGCTGATAACCAGGGTCTCACCGGGCTTGTCAAAACGCTTCAATGTTTCACCGGAAATATAACCGGATCGGGACATTGTGAGGGTTCTGAGTCGGGTAAGCAGAACTGCCAGTTCTTTTTCCTTACCTTCCGGCACCTGTCTTTTGATAAGAATCTTAACAGCCATCCTGAACCTCCTTTCTTTCCGTAATCTGATTTAAATGAACCACTAAATTGTGAATTAACGCCATGTGCAACTTTTTTTTAACCGAAGAGAAAAGCAGATAATGCCACAAAGACACAAAGAAACTCAGAGAACCTTCGTGAAACTTCGTGCCTTTGTTTGTAGATCGAAAACTTTTGCAACCAGCGGATTCCGGGTTAAAATTAAAAAACATCCGTTTTTTAATTTTCCCCAGAATGACAGCATGTTATCAGGGCAGGCACCCGTCATTCCGGGGAAAATCGGAAAACGGATGTTTTCCGATTTTAACCCGGAATCTGCTGGTTACAAGGTTAACCGGAAAGTTTTCGATCTACTGTTTGTGTCTTCGTGGTATTATAAGCAACAAAGATACAAGAAACTCAGAGAGACTTCGTGAGACTTCGTGCCTTTGTGTCTTCGTGGCATTATAAGCGGCATTATAAGTTGCACATCGCGTGAATTAATATCAGAATAAAAATAAAGGTGCAATATACAGTGATTCAGAAACAAAATTAATAAAAAGACAAAGAAAAAAAATAGCTATGACAAGAAACAGTTACTCTTTCTTCCGGCTCGGAACTGATTTTTTCCGGTCCGGGATTTTTTTTCATACCGGTCT
>JAUCGG010000140.1 GCA_030378015.1 Desulfococcaceae bacterium HSG8 | reverse complement strand
GAAATTTTTTCCAGAATCAAATTACTAGTTCGCATACAAAGTGGAGAATTTTAAAAATCTTCGTTTTAAAAAACGCTATTATAGATTTATAAAATCAAGCCATTATATAGTTTTCGTTCAGGCACTAGTTATCTGGGAAACATATGATATGACTGAACATGAAAACCGGGGTAAATGATCAGACACCAAACACCAAACACTTTCATATAAAGCGAAGCTGATACGAACATAAAGAGAAGGACTGATGAAAAAAAAAACACCCATTGCCGTGGTCGGAATGGCCGGATTGTTTCCCGGGGCTTCTGACCTGGATATATTCTGGAATAATATTGTCAATAAGGTTGATTCAACCTGCGAAGTACCGCGAGAAAGATGGATTGTCGAGCCGGATGCCATGTATGCTTCCGAGCATACACCGGATAAAGCATACTCAAAACGTGCCTGTCTGATACATGATTTTCAATTTGATCCCCGCGGATTCGGGATTGATGAAGAACTTTTACAACAGCTTGATCCCCTTCATCATATCGTCCTCCATGTGGGAAATCAGGCATTCTTAAGCTGCAATACGGAATCCCTGGATAAAAACCGCATCGGCGTCGCGCTCGCCGCTATCGCTCTTCCAACAGATTCCTCATCTGCAATCACGCGGGAAATATTTGGCAGAACTTTTGAGGACAGGCTTTTTTCTAAATCCGGGGTACGGGATTCTGGCATCCGGATTACCAAAGAGCAATATCTCTCGGCCAGGGTGACAAGTCTCCCCGGTTCGATTCTCGCCAGTTCCCTCGGCCTTGGTCTCGGAAGTTTTACCCTTGACGCAGCATGTGCCTCATCCCTTTATGCTGTAAAGCTTGCCTGCGACGAACTTCACGCGGGCCGGGCCGATGCCATGCTGGCCGGCGGGGTTTCCCGTCCCGAATGTCTTTATACCCAGGTCGGATTCAGCCAATTGCGCGCCCTGTCGCGTTCAGGGAGATGCGCGCCCTTTGACGAAAGCGCGGATGGTCTTGTGGTAGGGGAAGGCGCGGGCATCCTTGTCCTGAAGCGTCTTGATGACGCGCTGTGGGACAGGGATACAATTCATGGTCTGATCTGCGGTATCGGGCTTTCCAATGATATGAGAGGCAATCTCCTCGCGCCCGATACAGAAGGACAGGTTCGCGCCATGCGCAGCGCGTATGAAGCCGCGAGCTGGTCTCCCCATGAAGCTGATCTCATTGAATGTCACGGCGCGGGGACACCCGTAGGAGATGCCACAGAGCTTCGCAGCCTTCGGACTCTCTGGGGAGAATCCGGATGGTCTCCGGCCCAGTGTGCCATCGGTTCCGTCAAATCCATGATCGGCCATCTCCTGACAGGCGCGGGCGCCGCGGGAATGATCAAAACCCTCCTGGCATTGAAACACAAAACCCTGCCGCCATCGCTCAATTTTAAGCAGCCATCACCCGGGAGTCCGTTGAACAACAGCCCCTTCCGCGTACAAACCGATCCGGAAGAATGGAAAAAAAGAAACCCCGACAGGCCCCGCCGAGCGGCAGTCAGCGCGTTCGGATTTGGCGGAATCAACGCGCATCTCCTCTTCGAGACATTTGAACCCCGCACCCCGCACCCGGCTCCCTGCGCCCTGTCACCTGTACCCTGTCACCCGCCCTGCGCCCCCGTCGCCATAGTCGGCATGGAAACAGTCTTCGGATCGCTCACATCCCTGGGAGCATTCCAGAAAGCTGTTTTCAACGGTGATTCTGTCATCAGGAAAAGGCCGGAATACCGCTGGAAAGGTTCCGATATGGTTGCCGATAAATATCTTGACGGACGGGGGGCTTATGGCGGTTACATGGATGACCTTTCCCTGCATATCGGAGAATTTCACATCCCGCCAAATGAGATTCCGGATATCCTTCCCCAGCAGCTCCTTATGCTCAAAGTTGCTGCAAAAGCTATGACAGATGCAAGACTTCCCCTCCGAGAGGAGCGACCCCGCATGGGAGTCATAATTGGCACGGATTTTGATTTTGAGGCCACGAATTTTCACCTGAGATGGCATCTTTACAATAAAATTTCAGAATGGAAAAAGAGAACTGATCTTGATGATTCCGAAACTTTGAACTGGCTTGAATCCCTGAGAGACGCGTGGAATCCCCCTCTGACATCTGCTCGGACATTAGGCGCGCTGGGCGGAATTGTTGCAAGCCGGATCGCCAGGGAGTTCCGTTTCGGGGGCCCAAGTTTCATTGTCTCCGGCGAAGAGGCATCCGGTCTCAAGGCACTTGAAATCGGGGTCAGATCATTACAGCAGAATGAGACTGACGCTGTTTTGGTGGGTGCGATTGACCTTGCCGGCGATGTCCGCAAGATCATCACAAGCGACGCCATCCTGCCCTTTGCAAAAACTGATGAAATCCGTCCCTTTGACCCGTCAGCGCACGGAACACTGCCCGGGGAAGGTGCTGTCGCGCTCGTACTCAAACCCCTCGATCAAGCGAAAAAGGATGGGGACAGGATATATGCTGTGATCAGAGGCATGGGAAACGCGGGAGGTGTCCGTAGTCCGTTATCAACTGCAACGGACAACGGACAACTGACAACTGACCAATATATGCTTTCGCTGAAACGGGCAATCAGCGAGGCGGATATCTCTCCTGACACAATCAGTTATATTGAAACCCACGGCAGCGGCAATCCTTTGGAAGACGGGATCGAGTCCGCATCGCTGCATGAATATTTTGCTCATCGGGAAGCCCCGTGTGCCATCGGATCTGTAAAGCCGAATGTGGGACACACCGGGGCTGCCGCGGGCCTCGCATCTGTCGCTAAGGTGGGATTATGCCTGTATCATGAAATCATTCCTCCGCTCAGGAACTCAAAGCTCAAGGCCGGAAGACGCAGAAGTGAAAATGAAGACGTCTCATCTGCGGTTTCGGATATCCGTGCGCCCTTTCATCTTCCTGCATACCCTCAGTTCTGGCTGAGGAATCGGAAGGAAGGCCCCCGCCGGGCCTGTGCAGTTGCAATGACCACGGATGGCAACTTTTCCCATGTCATCCTTGAGGAATTTGATTACGGAGATGCCGGACAGTTACCGGGAATTGTCAGGAAAGAGCGGAAACGGCCTGCCGGTGCAAAATCCCACGGGCTTTTCATTGTGGAAGGCGATACGAAAAATGAACTCATGGAGGGACTCAGGTCTCTTCAGCAGCGGGTTTCCGATTTCCCGGCTTCCGGTTTCGAACTCGCTGCCCGTGCCTGGTATCTTGAAAACAGATCTGATATCCGCAAAAAACATGCTGTATCAATTGTTGCCAGCGACATTTCGCAGCTTGGAAAATGGATAAAAGATGCTGAAGCTGCTGTTTCATCCGGCACCCCGAGAAGAATCAGCGGCCCGGATGGCATTTGCTATTCTCCGAATCCCCTGGGAGATTCAGGAGAAACAGCCTATGTTTTCCCCGGTTCCGGGAGCCATTATGTAGGGATGGGCAGGGGCATGGGTCTTTACTGGCCCGAAATTCTTCGCGATATGGATGCAAGGATACCGCGATTACAAACACTGATGGTTCCTGAGTGTTACATGCCCTGGAGGAATTCATGGAATCCGGGCTGGGAAAAAGAGGCCCAGGACAAAATCGCATCCGAGCCTTTGAATGTCATATTCGGCCAGGTGATTTACGGGGAAATTGCCGCCAACCTGGTAAAGAGCTTCGGCATAAAGCCTTCGGCAGTCATCGGGTACAGTATCGGGGAATCCGCAGGGCTTTTTGCCACAGGGGCATGGTCAGCGCACGAAGAAATGCTGAAAAAAATGCTCAGTACAGAACTCTTCAGCACAGAACTCGCGGGACCCTGTCATGCTGCCCGTAAAGCCTGGAATATACCCGGGGATGAATCCTTTGACTGGTGTGTAGCGATGGTAAACCGCGGGCCTGAAATTGTGCAGCCCGCTGTTGATGAATGGCCCTTTGCCCGTCTTCTCATCATTAACACACCGGATGAATGCGTCATCGGCGGGAAAGAGGAACAAGTCAGGGCTGTCATCAAGGCACTCGGATGCGAGGCTGTCTTTCTCCAGGGCATTATCACGGTCCACTGTGATGCTGCGGTTCCTGTTGCAGATGCATACAGGGAACTGCATCTCTTTCCCGTTACCCCGCCCCGGGATATCCGGTTCTACAGTTGTGCGATGGGGCATTCCTACGAACTTACCAGCGACAGCGCGGCTGCGTCAATTCTCCAACAGGCCCTTTCCGGCTTTGATTTTACCGCTGTAATCGGCCAGGCTTATGAAGACGGGGTTAGGATTTTTCTTGAAATGGGCCCCCACGCTTCCTGCACAAGAATGATTGACAGGATTCTGAAAGATAAGCCGCACCTTGCCATCTCTGCGGATGTCCGGGGAGAGGATGACTATCTCACAATGCTCAAATTCCTGGGCACACTGACAGCGGAGCGCATCGGGGTTGATCTGGATAAACTGTATGGAGACGCATCTTATGCCCCGGGAATCATTGAACCCAAAAAGGAGGCATCCGGCAGGAAGATCACCGTAATGATCGGCGGAAAGCCCCCGTCTCCGGTCATGCCCGCATCATCACGCCCGCTGGCAGAAAGCAAACACAACCCGGCAGAGAACAAATACAACCCGCCTCCTTCCCAGGCTCTGCCTGGGAACGCATACAAGGAGGCTCTGCCTCCTGACAAAAATGAGGCAGAGCCTCCCATCCCGCATTCCCAGGCAGAGCCTGGGAACGAGGGAATTGCGATTTTTTCAGAACTCATGGGACCCATGACAAAAAATATAGAAGCCACAGCAGACGCGCACAATGCATTCCTTGATTTCTCAAGCGAACTCACCAGGAATTTTGGCAAAACATTTTCCCTACAGGCCGAGCTGCTTGAAACCTCGCTCACCACAGGCTCCGTCCCTGAAACTGATAAGGAGCAACAGGCAACGGACAACGGACAACTGACAACTGACACCCCCGTAGCTTTTGACCGTGAAATGTGCATGGAATTCGCAATAGGTTCTCTCGGAAAGGTACTCGGCCCGGAGTTCGCGATTGTGGATACCTACAATGTAAGGGTGAGACTCCCTGACGAACCCCTTATGCTCGTTGACAGGATCATCTCCGTGGAAGGAGAAAAAGGCTCCCTGACTTCAGGCCGTGTGGTAACTGAACACGATGTATTCCCAGAAGCCTGGTATCTGGACGGGGATCGCGCCCCTGTCTGCATATCCGTGGAAGCAGGGCAGGCTGACCTTTTCCTGTGTTCATACCTGGGAACAGACCTTGCTGTAAAAGGAAAAAGAACTTACAGGCTCTTAGATGCCACAGTACGCTTTCATCGAGGACTGCCGCGGCCCGGGGATACCATCCGATATGAAATCGAAATCGAGAAATTCATCCGCCAGGGGGAAACCTGGATGTTCTTTTTCAAATTTGACGGATTTATCAGGGATGAACATCTCATCACCATGAGGGAGGGATGCGCTGGTTTTTTTACTGAAGAAGAAATCCGGAATTCAGGAGGAATCATCTTAACCGAAGAAGAGACCGAACCTCTGCCGGGGAAAAAAGACTTCGCCCAGCTCGTCCCCCTCCGTGCTGAAACCTATGACGATGACGCGCTGGATGCCCTCAGAGTCGGAGACCTTTCCAGGTGTTTCGGCGCGCCTTTCAGCGGAGTTCAGCTTGCCGAATCCCTCAGACTTCCGGGCGGACGGATGCGCCTGATTGACCGGGTTCTTCTTTTTGATCCCGAGGGCGGGCGATACGGGCTGGGACTGATCCGTGCCCAGGCAGATATTCACCCGGATGACTGGTTCCTCACCTGTCATTTCATGGATGACATGGTCATGCCGGGAACCCTGATGTATGAATGCTGTGCGCACACGCTCAGGGTATTTCTCCAGCGTATCGGATGGGTGACAGATAAGCCGGGTGTCTGCTATGAACCCGTTATCGGAATTCCGAGTATTCTCAAATGCAGGGGCCCCGTTACGCAAAGTACAAAGCACGTCATTTACGAGGTGGAAATCAGTGAAATCGGATATTCGCCCGAGCCTTACGTCATCGCGGATGCCCATATGTACGGTGACGGCCATCGGATAGTCAAATTCAACGACATGTCCATGAAAATGACCAATGTTACCCGCGGCGAAATTGAATCTATCTGGTCAACAGGCAAAGAACAGCAACTCATTGCAACGGATAACGGGCAACTGACAACTGACAAAAAACCCCTTTTTAATCGGAATCATATACTGGCATTTGCCATTGGAAAGCCCTCCGAGGCTTTTGGGGAACCATACAAGGTTTTTGATAATGAGAGAACCATTGCCAGACTTCCGGGACCCCCGTATGCTTTTATAGACAGAATCATTTATATAGAGCCGGAGCCGTGGGTTCTGAACCCGGGCGGGTGGGTGGATGGAGAATATGATGTTCCGCCGGATGCCTGGTATTTCAGGGCAGACCGCACCGCTTCCATGCCCTTCTGCGTCATCCTTGAGATCGCGCTTCAACTGTGCGGATGGCTTGCAGCATATGCAGGCTCTGCCCTGAAAAGCAAGAATAATCTGAAATTCAGGAACTTGGGCGGAAATGCCCTCCTGCACCGGAACATCCTGCCGGACGCGGGAACCCTGACCATGCGTTCCCGCATGACAAAAGTATCCGAAGCCGGGGACATGATCATCGAGAATTTTGATATGCAGATCCTTCAGGCAGGAGAAATTGTTTATGAAGGCGATACCTATTTCGGCTTCTTTACCAAAGATGCCCTTGCCCAGCAGATAGGCATCCGGGGGGCTGAAAAACAGGCTTATATCCCGTCCCCGGATGAGATGGCGAGGGGTTATTCCCGAGGGTTTGAAGATGAAGCACCTTTGTCTCCGGATGATCCGAATACTGACCCGTCTCCTGCTCTGGCAATGCCTGGAAAAGCGATCCGCATGATTGATGAGATTGAGGTGTATATACCGGACGGGGGCCCCGCTGGTCTCGGATTTATCCGCGGGATCAAGAAGGTTGATCCCGGGGAATGGTTTTTCAAAGCCCATTTTTATCAGGACCCTGTGTGCCCGGGGTCTTTGGGAATCGAGTCTTTTCTGCAACTTCTCAGGTTTGCGGCCATTGAACGCTGGAAGCATCTGGCTGATACCCACAGGTTCGAATTCATCACAGGAAAACAGCACCGCTGGATATACCGGGGCCAGGTTATTCAGAAAAACAAAAAGGTCGAGGTTGAAGCGGTGATTACCGGAATTCAGGAATCACCTGTTCCCGCTATATTTGCAGACGGCTATCTGAAGGTTGACGGGCTTTTTATTTATCAGATGGAGGATTTCGGGGTGGCGGCAGTTCCGGTATGATGGTTAGAGATTCCCGGAAATGCAGGGTGGGTTGGAACGGAAAGGGATAGATAATAATTCAAGCGATGTGCAACTTATAATGCCACGAAGGCACAAAGGCGCGAAGTCTCACGAAGATTCTTTGTGTTTCTTTGTGTCTCCGTGCTTTTGCGGCATTATCTGCCTGTGTTTTATCTCGGTTAAAAAAAGTTGCACATGGCCCATCCGTTTTCCGATTTTCCCCGGAATGACGGATACTTGTTTCGGGCAGCAGAGTGTCATTCCGGGGAAAATTAAAAAACGGATGTTTTTTAATTTTAACCCGGAATCCACTGTTTAGAGGCTTAACCGGAAAGTTCTGCGTGTAGAAAAAAGGTGCTCGCGGGGGATTGACAAATCCCCCGCCCGCAACTGGGGTTCGGATTTGTCAATCCGAACTGAGCAACAAAAGTGTTAGTTCTCGTTCCCAAACTCCGTTTGGGAACGCGGCTGCCCGCAAAACTCCGGTTTTGCGTGCTGCAAACAGAGTTTGCCTGCAAGTGTGTTCCCAAACGGAGTTTGGGAACAAGGGCTGAAGGGGCTTACGAAAAAGGTACTCGCGGGGAACAAAAAGATGCTCGCGGGGGATTGACAAATCCCCCGCCCGCAACGGGGCTCGGATTTGTCAATCCGAACTGAGCAACAAAGAGCAATAAAGGAGTGCAACAAAAAGATGCTCGCGGGGGATTGACAAATCCCCCGCCCCGCAACGATGGTTCGGATTTGTCAATCCGAACCGAGCAGCAAAGAGCACAAAGGAGCGCAGCAAAAAGGTACTCGCGGGGGAACAAAAAGATGCTCGCGGGGGATTGACAAATCCCCCCCGCAACGGTGGTTCGGATTTGTCAATCCGAACCGAGCAACAAAAGTGTTAGTTCTCGTTCCCAAACTCCGTTTGGGAACGCGGCTGCCCGCAAAACTCCGGTTTTGCGTGCTGCAAACAAAGTTTGCCTGCAAGTGTGTTCCCAAACGGAGTTTGGGAACAAGGGCTGAAGGGGGGATTTGTCAATCCCCCGCGAGCCGCGAGCACCCTTTTGTTCCTTTTTGCTACACGCAGAACTTTCCGGTTAAGCCTGTTAAACAGTGGATTCCGGGTTAAAATTAAAAAACATCCGTTTTTTAATTTTCCCCGGAATGACAGCTTTAAACTATTGTCATTCCGGGGAAAATCGGAAAACGGATGTTTTCCGATTTTAACCCGGAATCCACTGCTTGCAAAAGTTTTCGATCTACTGACGCTCCTTTGTCGCTCTTTGCTGCTCTTTGTTGCTCGGTTCGGATTGACAAATCCGAACCCCGTTGCGGGGCGGGGGATTTGTCAATCCCCCGCGAGCACCCTTTTGTTCCTTTTTGCTACACGCAGAACTTTCCGGTTAAGCCTGTAAACAGTGGATTCCGGGTTAAAATTAAAAAACATCCGTTTTTTAATTTTCCCCGGAATGACAGCTTTAACATATTGTCATTCCGGTGAAAATCGGAAAACGGATGTTTTCCGATTTTAACCCGGAATCCACTGCTTGCAAAAGTTTTCGATCTCCTTTGTCGCTCTTTGTTGAAATAAAACATTTTAATCCGTCAATTTTTTTGCTATAGATAAAAAATATGGCGGGAGAAGACACGTCAAGTGCTTAGGGATTTCCCAATAAATAATCTGAACATGAGGCAGGTAAACACGATGATCGGAAACATCCGCCATTATAACCCCGAACTGGCTGACAGCTTGTCACAATCAGCGGATTGCTTCGATTACGATGCAATCCTGAAGCTGATCCAGGCTGATTCTGTCTATAAAATAAAATAGTTATAAATATAGAAAAAGGGCTGGTTCAGATATCTGACCTGACTTATGAACGCGGAGTGCAAGGCTTGCTTTGCGAGAATCCCCGGGCAGGCAAAGCAAGCTTTGCACTCCGCTGAATTTATAAAAACCCCTGTCCTCCTTATATAAAGAGGAGAGCGGACAGAATTAATATAATATAAGTCATCAGGCTGCTATCAAATCATATCGTCGCCAGGCATCTGACCGGCACTGTTTGGCAAAGCAAATCTTTTCCTGATAGCTGATAAGCACCCGGTTCAGACTGTATTTCCTATTGTAATATTTGCCAACCTCTGCTATGTTCAGCAGATGAAATTTTCCCCGCCGGATTGGCAAATCCGGCGGAAAAATAAACTTTCTGATAAGGAGACAATTCTGATATGGAAAAAGACTGCCTGTTTTGCAAGATTGCACATGGAGAGGCTTCAACCGAATTTTTATATGAAAATGAAAGACTTGTTGTTTTCAAGGATATCAAACCCCATGCCCCGATTCACCTGCTCATCGTTCCGAAAGAGCATATCAGGAGCATTAACGATCTGACAGAGGCAAACCGGGGAATTATTTCCGAAATGATAATGATTGCAAAGGAGATGGCAAAGAAAATGTCTGTCTCTGAGTCCGGGTATAAGCTTCTTTTTAATGTGGAAAGCGGCGGGGGGCAGGCTATTTTTCACCTGCACCTGCACCTTATGGGCGGCTGGAAACGATAGAATATTAAAGAGTTGTCTAAGACCTGCGAGGTTTCGAAAACCTTGCAGGTCTTTATTAAACAAAAAATTTTAACTGAATCCTAAATTGAGCGATTGTTGTCAGTAAATCTGGCTGAGTGTCTGCCATTCAAAGCTTTGCCCGTTTTGCGGTTTTCACCCGATAGGTGAAAAGCCGAAAATCGCCGAAGTCCTGACATTGCGGAATGAGAATCGTATTCAGATCAAAAAATCGCTCAATTTAGGTGAATATTAAAGGTTCAGATTATGAAAGTTGATGGAAAAGATATCCGTCCCATATGGTTTGATGAGGATGCGAAAACCGTTAAAATAATAGATCAGCGGGTTCTCCCCCATGAGTTTGTGATTACGGATCTGAAAACAACGGATGATGCTATTATGGCTATAAAGGAGATGTATGTGAGAGGCGCTCCGCTGATAGGAGTGACAGGCGCATACGGAGTTTATCTTGCCGCACTTCATTCCGAGACAAAGGAGGAACTGATTGCCGAATGCAATCGCCTGAAATCAGCAAGGCCCACAGCCGTGAACCTTGCATGGGGGGCGGACAGGGTTTTATCCGAAATACTGAAATCAGGGGCTTCCGAACTCTCTCAAAAAAGCATTGATACAGCACTGAAAGAAGCAGCGGAAATCGCTGAGTTGGAGGCTGAAAATTGCAGGAAGATCGGCGAACACGGTCTGTCTCTGGTTGAAGAAATCAGCAGCAGAAAAGGAGGAAAAACAGTCAACCTTCTGACTCATTGCAATGCAGGATGGCTTGCCTGCATTGAATACGGCACCGCGACAGCGCCCATGTATGCTGCTTATGACAATGGTATTGATATTCATGTGTGGGTGGATGAGACAAGGCCGCTGAACCAGGGAGCCAGACTGACAGCATGGGAATTAGGAAAACACGGTATAAAACATACGGTTATTACGGATAATGCCGGTGGTCACCTGATGCAGCATGATATGGTGGACATGGTTATTGTGGGGACAGATCGGACCACTTATACCGGCGATGTTGCGAACAAAATCGGAACATACCTTAAAGCTCTGGCAGCAAAGGATAACGGCATCCCTTTTTATGTAGCCCTGCCTTCCAGCACTTTTGACTGGACACTGCGAAACGGCATGAAAGATATCCCCATAGAGGAGCGTGATCCTGATGAAGTAAGATATGTCCGAGGATCTGACACAACAGAATCTTTGGATGCTTACGGGCAGAGTGTCGGAGCCGAGGAAACACGTTACATCCGGGGGGATGAGCGAGTCATGACGCACAATGTTCTGATTCCTCCGAATGACAGCCCCGCCGCGAATTATGCATTTGATGTAACGCCTGCCAGGCTTGTTACAGGATTTATTACGGAAAGAGGAATCTGCGAGGCAACAGAGGAAGACATAAAACGGTTATTCCCTGATTAGACAAGGAACCAATCCCACGAATGAAAGCTTGAAGCACCCTGAAGGAGGCTGTGGTTAACAAAAGGCAGAGATCGCAGATATCCGGATGAGACTCTGCGATCTTCCGCGTCCTGTGCGTTAAAAAAATACTCACGGATCATTTTTTATGATGAAATCCGTATCTCCGAATCATTTCCACGGTTTTTTCACCGCATAAGCCGGAGCCACTTTTTGCAGCCACCTCCGGATATTCTCATTCCGGGGATTACGATGATGCAGCTTTCTCAGCATATCTGCTGATTCGTCATTCAGCTTATAATACCGATATACGAATGCCAGCCTTGTCAGCAATCCCGTGGAACCTTCCGGACATTCTGCCCTGATCTTTTTTTCGGTCAGTATAAGTTTATCCAGGCTTTCCTGATCCAGGATGTAAAACTCCCTTTTCATTTCTTTCAGTGTCTCATCTTTTACCATAGCAGAAATTTTCAGTTCATATGAATTCCCCCGGGTCATATCTGATCTGTTATGAGTGAAACTGTTTTCCTGTCCTTTATAATTATAATCAGTTCCGGAAATATGTACCACATAATTTTCCGCTCCCTGTACCCGCGGCCACCTGAAAATCGGTCGGGGCGAGCGGAAGGCAATATCTTCCAAAACGATGGCAGATCCCGGCCCGCGAAAAACAGTGACCCCGCTCTGTTGCAAATCCTCTCTGCTGAAAGCGGCTTTCGGGAGGAAATAATTCGGCTCCGAGGCGATTATCTCTGACTGACTATCTTCATCTTTTTTACTGCGGTCATCTCCGACTCTGATCGGAGGGAGATAATCCGGCTCTGATGCGATGATCTTTACCTGCCCTTCCCCTTTACTGCGGCCATTTCCGACTGTGATTTTTCCGAACCCGGTAATTTCTTCCCACACACCCGATGCAAAATAATTCAGAACTAGGACAGCACCGGATTTTAATCTGATTCTGTCCCCTGGTTTCAGAAAATCCAAGATGATGATCTCCCGGCCTTTTTTATCTCCGATTTCATAATACGCGGTACTCCTTTTAATATCCATAACCATAGCGGCATCTTCAGAGCAGGCTGTGTTGCTGAGGATTATGAAAAAGGTGACAATTAAGGCGATTATGGTTGTTGCAGATTTTTTCGTCATATTCGCCATATCCTTTCTTATTTTATATTTTAAGCAGATGGAAAAAGTTCGTAGTCCCGTCTTCAGGCGGCCTGCTCTGTCAGCGGAACTTTCCGTTTTTACAGAAACCGCCTGAAGGCGGAACTACGAACCATGCCTGATTTTCAGATATTTTCCATCTGCTACACCACTTTTTAAGTTCGTCCCCCTTTTTTAAAGGGGGCCGGGGGGGATTTTACGTTGCTAAAAAAACCTCGGAGGTCTGTTGTTGTCAGTCTGCTCCTTAACGCCTTTGCAGAATATAAATAGCATCTGCAAGGCCCACTTTTCCATCCTCATTTATATCTTCGACGATCCCTTCAATGCCGTTTATATCTATTCCCACAAGCACTTTCAAGGCCAGTATCGAGCTGCCAAGCGACTTTGCCAGTTCTTCGGGAGACAGACCCGGAACCCGTGTCGCACCGGAAATCGTTCCGTCAAGCCCGTTCCCGGAGTAATCCCTCAATATCTTATCGTCAGATAAAGTTACGGGCCAATAAGCGGCCAATCCTTCCTCATCACCGTTCAGACCGGTGTACAAACCTTCCTGAATCTCCGCGGTTGTACGAACTACATTCCAGATACGGATTTCATTAACAGCGCCGTCAAATGCCCGATCAAGGTTTGCAGATTCCCCAATGAAAAGCGAATTTTCTTTATTATCCGCAAGGAGTCCCGAGGGCGGGCCGTCCGGTTGCAAAATCGGCTGTTCCCGACCATTGATATACATTTTCACAGTGCCTTCGCCGTCATATGTGACTGCCACATGCTGCCACTTGTTCAGTCCGATTGAATCAGCGGGGGTTCCGGAAGTTCTAAACGCTCCGTCATCATGGGATGTTCCGAAGATCAGGCTATGGTCATTATAGTTTTCGTTCTCATAATTGAGATAGAGGACAAAATCCTTCTTATCTACCACCCTGGCATATCCCCCGTATAAAAACTCTCCCCACCATGAAGGCTTTATCCATGCCTCTATGGTCAGGGGACCCGTAAGATTCAGGCGGTCATCATTCCCGCAGTCTGTATAACTGTTCCCCTTCCCGAATTCCATAGCGAAATCCGATGAAGTCGTTACAGTGATAGTCGCTGTGTCACTTTGGTTTATGGCATCAGTGATGGTACAGGTAAATGTATCAATGCCGGTAAAAGCGGTTTCCGGCGTGTAAGTAACGGTGTTATCCGCATTTATATCAGCACTTCCATGAGCCGGATCAGATACTTTGCTCACTTTCAGACTGCTCCCGTCCGGATTCCCGTCATTTTTCAATACTGAAATCGTCACAGGCATATCTTTCCCTGTAAAAGCAGTATCATTAATCGCCAGGGGGCAGTAAGTTCCGTGCAGGATCAGTTCCCAGGAATCAAGCTTGCCTTTATCCCATTGATCCGTGTCAGCAACCGTAAGGGTCCATTCGCCCTGGGATGATTCGCCCCAGTTTCGCACAGTCATGAATTTCCACGCATCATAGTCCTGATATGTGTCTCTCCGCGGCTCTGCCAGGACGCTTTGTGTGCCTGACGGGGATGTCAGGGTTATCCTGAGATCGCCGCTGCGGGGATGGGTGGCGGTAAGCACTACCTCCGCATGTTCCAGTTTCAATGCTTCGTCAACGACAATCACAGGATTAATGCCGTCCTGGTCGCCATCAGGAATCTCCTGTCCTGGCTCCGACTTGTAAGTCAAAGGAGCGTCTTCGGGCACACTCTGCCAGGACAGGGCCAGCAGAACTGCTTTTGCTGTATCAGTCTTGCCGAATCCGTATTTATGATTCACAGGAAATCCTGCCCCGTTGAGAATCCAGTCCTCATCTTCAGGATCATTCTTCACAGCGCTTCTGACCAGGATATGCTGGACATCACGCCAGTTAAGCTCCGGGTTGGCATCCAGTATCAGGGCTGCAATGCCGGCCATAAGAGGAGCGGCCGCGGAAGTACCGCCGAAATCACTTCTGCAATCACCGGATGATCTTCCTGCCGAGCCTAAAAGATCGGTTGTAGTAATACCGGCATAGGTGCCATGCCTATCTGTATCAGACGATGCGGTGACGAGCATTGCCGCTCCCGGTTCGCTGTAATCAGCCTGCTTTCCCCGGGGGCCGATTCCTCCGACTGCGATTGTAAACCGGGAATTGGCGTAACCGTCGTAGTTGATATTGTCATTTGATGCCAGACCGTTCCCGGCCGCCCATACATAAATATTCCCCAGACCGTTCCGCCCGTTCCTGATATTATCTTCCAAAGCAAGCAGGGTCAGCATTCCTGGTTCTTCCAGATGGTGTCCGTCATCATCGGGTCCCCAACTGTTACTGTAGATATGAATTGCGTCCCGCTTATAGGAAAGGGCTTCTGCCTCTTCTGCATCTGAGTTTTCCAGGGCAATCAGGCGCAGGCCAGCCAGTCCTGCCCGATACGCGGCTCCCAGCCCGCAGGTCTTATCATCCCTTGCGGCTGCGACGCCCGCGGCTGACGTACCATGAGCATCATATCTTTCCGGCTCAGGATCATTATCCATGTAATTGAAGTCATAGCTCAGATCCGCCCGATAATTAGGTTCAATATCAGGATGTTCATATTGCAGGCCGTCATCCACAATAGCGATCACCGCGCCCTGCCCGGTAATCCCCTGATTCCATGCAGGCCTGACATTCATATCTTCCCCGGGCTTTCCATTTTTCTGCCCTGTATTTTCCAGATGCCACTGATCCGGGAAAAGGGGATCTTGGAGATTTCGGATTTCCTTCGGAAACCGCCATCTTGCCACCTGCTGCTCATGCCATTTAATACGACTATCTGTTTGTAATTGCTCTTTGGTTGTCAGCGATCTGCTTCGTTTCCGGCTATTCGGGAATAATAAAAGGTAGGTATCGGGCAGATACCCGATTTGCCCCAGGTTTTCCGCGCCCATATTTTCCGCCAACTGATCCGGATTTTCGCCAGGTTCCAGGCGAAGGGCCCATTTATCCGTCATAACCCGTTTATCCGAAGAACGGATAACCGTCGCTGACTGCTGGCTGAAAGCTGAAAACCGTAAGCTGTCAGCAAAACTAAAAGCTGCTATAAGCAAGACTGCTGCATAAATAACTTTTTTCGTGAGAGTTCTCCTTTTTCTCAATTCCGAATTATCAGATCGAACATCGAAATACTTTCGTAGATGTAGCGCAATTTTTCAAATTGCGCCGGGCACAATTTGAAAAATTGTGCTACATTTCGTGCTTTCATATAAAAATCGGAAAACGGATGTTTTCCGATTTGAGTGTGACCAAAATAGGGCATCCTGTAAAATAGATTTTAATTCAGTATGTTAAATGCAGACTTGTTGTGTTTTCGCCCTCTTATTTGTACTAGTCAAAATCTGTGACGGATTCATTACTAGTTTGTCAAAAATCTGATTTAAAAAAGAACAGTTATATTTTATAATATTTTCAAGATCAGAATAAGTAAAAAGAGTAATTCTGAAAGAACCGGNNNAAACGGAGCCGCCTTTTTACGGGAATATTTCAATTA
>JAUCGG010000139.1 GCA_030378015.1 Desulfococcaceae bacterium HSG8 | reverse complement strand
AGTTTTGGTTAAAGGTAGCGTATTCTTTCAGATTGCGCCAATTTTCCCCAATTTTCAAATTTTGCAAACCAATTACAAATTATTGTAAATGATTAACATTGTGATTTTATGGATAAAAAACAAATATCTGATCGGTGGATTTTTTATTTGTTATAAATTCAATTTTTTATATGATTACAATTTTTGTAAACTTATGGATTTTCATGGGTTGTCAAAAATCCTTCTGAAAATTTTTATTTTTTAATAAAATTAAATATGTTTATGTTATATTCTCGACAGTTATAAGTTCTCTGAAGCCGCTGTTCTGAGTCCCCCTTTTTTAAAGGGGGATTCAGGGGGATTTCAGCAGGTTGGGGGAAATCCCCCCCGGGCCCCCTTTAAAAAAGGGGGGAGTTTCCCGGTGAGTTATTTCAGCTATTTATGAGAACTTACGACTCACGAGTTATATTGTAAATAAATAGAATATAATGTCCGAAACATGGCATATTTATTGCTTGACTGAATATTAAAAAGGAGGTGATTATGAATCGCTATGCGTTTTTCAGCATCCCGATTTCAAGTGTCTGCGTCGTGGCGATTTTCCTTCCGGAAAATCCCCTGATATCATTATCATTTTTTCACAATCAGAATGGTCTTATCTGGCTTACATCATCATTGACTGCCGCCAATATAATAATATTGACGTCGTTATTTTGTAAAGGAAAACTCAATTGCAAAATAATTCTGCTCAATCTGATTCAGTTGGCAGTTTTCTGTCAGCTCCAAATACAGATATGCAATTTTTCGCAACAAGATCATTCTTCTTCTGTTCCTCTGAAAGACCACTATGAGTTCGTAGCGTTTCATGTGTTGAGCGGCTTCGACTTGGCAGATGTGATGATGGAAAATACCATTGTTTTCCAGAAATCTGGATTTCAAAACGCGCTGGCGGCAATCGCAGGTTTCAGTATGTCCTTCATGGCCGGTATTCTCTGTATCGGGATTTTTTTCAAAGGCATCCGCTATGTTTCAAAAATTGAAAGAATCAAGGTCATAAAAAACCGGATATGCCCGGGAGTGCTGATCACGTCACTGCTGATGATTTTCATCGCGGGATGGATAAATCAGGACATCGGCCGTTTGCATTTACGGATTTCAGATGAAATCCTCCGAGTTCTGGATTTCGGAGACATTTTTCAGATTTTCGGATGGCATAATACTGAGACGGATTCCCGGATTTCCGGAATACTTTTTCGGCTGGGAGTACTGATAGGATTAGTTTCAGTCGGATATCGCTACCTCTATTTGCCCGCTCTCGAAGAGGCTGTAATGGACAGAATTGAGGAATTGAAGACGATTATCGCTTCATATCATTATCCGCCAAGAAAACGCATGGATGCCATCTTGGAACTGCAATCCTACGGAGAGATTGCGGAACTGGCGATTCCGGAACTTATCAGAATGCTGGAAAACCATCATAAAGAGCTTCGGAGGGCCGCCGCTGGCGCGCTGAAAGAAATCAGTCCCAAATGGGCAGCTAGAGACATTGCTCAGAAAGCTTTGCCCGGGTTTCTGGACAAACTGAGGAGAGCGGACACTCTGACCCGAATCGCTGTGGCTGAAGCCATCGGAGAGTTCGGACAGTATGCCCGAAAAGCTGTCCCTGTGCTTACAGATGTCTGCGTCAGTGAAAATGAAGACAGAAATGTCCGTGATGCCGCTTCTCATTCACTGATGGAAATCGGACAGGCGGCCGTTCCCGACCTTGTGAGGGTGATGGACAGCACAGGCAAAGATAAAAAAGCTCGGGAGGAAGCCGCCCGGATACTCGCCCGGATCGGAACTGAGCATCCGAATGTCGTTGTTCCTCCTTCTGTAAGATTGCTGAAAAGCAATGATGAATATACCCGTGACTTGGCAGGTGATGTTCTGAGAGACATCGGGCCCGACGCTGTCTCCACTCTGACGGAAATGCTGAGACGCGGAATTCTTCCGAATCTCGTCATTACCGCTTTCAGGAAAATAAGACCTGTGGCGATTATGCCTCGTCTTCTGGAATTGCTGAGATCGGAAGAATTGCTTCGGAAATCAATCGTTCATGTGCTTAAAAAAATCGCTCCTTCCCAAAACACCATCCGTGAGGACGAAAGCCTGGCGGAAGCCGTGGGCAATTTCATCAAAGCCCTGAGACACGAGGAAGGTCTGCGCCGCGCCTCGGCAGCCAGAGCTTTGGGGGAAATCGGACATCCTGCACGAAAAGCCATTCCCGCTTTGGCGAAAGCTCTGTGTGATGACAGTGGGGAAGTCCGAGCTGCCGCGAAAGAAGCCTTGAACAAAATCGTTCTTCCGCCATTTTCCATTTCCGATCTCATAAAAAAACTGATCCAGGGCGAAGGGACGGATCGGTGTAATGCGTCCAGAGAATTGGGAGAAATCGGAGAGGGAGCGGAAAAAGCAATTCCTTTTCTGGTGATGCTGTTAGGAGACGCGGATCAGACACTTCGCTATGAGGCTGCCCGGGCGCTTAGAAGGATTGATCCCCAATGGCGTCGGCATGAATGTCTTGATGATCTGATTCCGTTCTTTATCAATGTGATGGGAGGTGTCAATGTCGAAGTTCCGTTGCAATGCCCCTCATGAGGCCATTAAGGAAATAGGAAATGTGGCAGTTCGCCATCTTGTGGAGGCACAAATACAAGAAAATAATGATATTGCCACGAATGCCGCCAAATTTCTGGAAGATAATCATCCGGATTGGCGCAAAAGTCAGGGGGCTGTCGAGGCAATACCCTGCCTTGTGCAAGGGCTGAAAAATGATCGGTGGTACACCCGTCATGCGGCAGCCGAAGTTTTGGGAGAAATCGGGTGGGGGGCGAAAACATCGCTTCCGCATCTGGTCATGGCTCTGGCGGACAGAAACAAAGCCGTCAGACGTGCGGCCAAGAAAGCGATTTCCGAGATGGTTCTGAGGCGCAAAAAACGGGAGCCTCGGAATCAATTCCGAGGCTGAAAGCCCAATCAGGCTGAAGCTAGCTGCATACAGCAACAGCGCACTTTGGCTTTCAATCGTGGGATTGGATTATCCTTCGGCTGCCTCTCCGCCTATTTCCTAAGCCTGTATCTGATGAATTTCGCAATCAGAAAGAAAAAGACCACAAAAAGGATGATGCGGAGAAGGCTGATTTTTGTTTCCGAGAAATTTTGCTCAGGATCTTTGAAAAAGCCCGTATTGCCTTCAGAATCAATAATCCATATATATCCCGGAATTCCTGAATACGTGACCTGCGCTTCGAAAAAATTATTGCTGACAGTCGTAAACTCAATTGACAGGGGGCCGGGATCGAAATTCAGTTCGGATAAGTCATCCGTGTATTTATCGTGAAATGCTCTGTGAGTATCTTCTTTTTTCATCAGAGTGTTCATTCTGATTCGGATATACCAATCGCTGAATAATCCTGCAAAAGGATAATTCCAAAAAAGTTCTTTTGATGTGGCGATACGCTGGATATCCCTGATCCATTTGAATTCTTCTTCTATCTGATCGGGGGTGATGCTGCTTTTTCTGGGAGAACCTTCGCCCACAATAATGGTTCTGACAGGTGCTACCAGTTCCACCGGTTCCCAAGCGTCTGTTTTGGATTTCAGCAGGATAATTTTTTCCGAGACAATAATAGTAACCCTGTTATTTTTTTTCGGTTCCGCTTTTACGAGAAATTCCGTGCCCCTTGTTCCGGCCCTTACATATTTTGTTTCCACACTGAAAGGATATCGCCTTGTTTTGACATAGATATCTCCTTCCTGCAAAATAACAGAGGATTCTGGCTTTAAAAGTTGAAAGGCAGTGTCCAGAATTTCAATTTTCGTGTTTTTATTAAGGAGTACCCGGACTTCTTTGAGAATGATATTGCTTTGAATTGTCAGTTGAATGGCGCTTATGCTGATTTCTATTTTTGTTTCGCCATAATTTTCTATTTTATCCCCGGGCTTCAGCTTCATGCCCTCTTCCACATCAAGCCTCTTTCCGGCACGGGTGATGATGAGGGCTGTCGGAATATCAGTGTTCTGACTTGTTATGACTATTTTTTCAAGGATCACTGAGGGAAGATGTAAGACAATAATGATTACAGGTGTCAGCAGATAAAGCAGAAACAGGCTCAGACGAAGCCAGAAGAATCTCTTACGTTTTTTTGTCACTTGACAACCTTTCGCCAATGTATGCAAAAATCAGCGCGGCAGCATAGTAAGCCGTGTTCAGTAAAACCCGATACTGAATGTAAGAATACAAACTTGCTTCGAAAATGAATGTCAGGTTCAGCAAAAGCAGGCTGATCCGGAAAGAACGGGAAGTCATATTTCGGATGCATGCAAGAAAGGCACCTGACACAGTGAATACGAAAATGAAAGCGATTTGTTTCCATTTCAGAAGCACATGGGTATGGATGCCGCTCAAAATCGTATTGAGGATGTCTGCGTGCAATTCCATGCCAAAGGCGCATTTCTCATTCTCAAGCCCTCTCCTAACACTCAGGCAGTCTCTTTTGGGCACCTGCACACCCACCAGAACGATTTTTCCTTCAAATTGCTGCCTCAGCCTGCTGTCCGACCATGATGAGATAATTTCACTATAGACAAAACGCCGTTCAGGGGATTTGAGAACACCGACAGGAGACAGATCAATAAAAATATTGGCAACCTGATCCCCTTCCCGGATGGAAGGACAGGAATCTCTGGAAAACTCCACCTCGGAAAGTGATATTTCCATAATTGGTTTATCAGGAATTTTCAGGATGCTCCCTTTTTCTTTTACTTCGACAATATCCTGAGAATAAAAAGTTTTGGCAATTATGAGAGACAGAGAATCAAGGTGGTCTCCATTTTCCTTTATGACCAATAACGGAGCCTTTATTGAGTATAGCAATGTTTCGCTAATGCAGAGAGTCCCGTATCCGCTGACCGCTTCTTCCAGTTTTTTGATCTCCTCCGGTTTTTTTCCCAAAAATTGCGATACGCCGATAATGACATCTGTTCCGTGTTTTTTTGCCTGTTTGACAGATCCGACAAAATCCTCGTCAAAATCGCTGGTGTCTTCAAAATACATATCAAAGGCAATAATTCTGGCTCCGGCTTCGCAAAGCTTGGCTATCAGCATGGCGTGTCTTCCCCGCCAGTTTATGTCGAAGTTTTCATCCTCAATGGCAATCAGGGCGATGTCATTCCTGAAATTTTTTTCTATGAACACATCTCCGAGGGAGATGGTGAGTCTTTCAATCTTTGAATCCAGATAGATAAACTCAAACGCTTGTGTCCAAAAAAGGAGGGATACGGCAAATATCACCAATAATATTGTTTTGGGGTCGGGAAGGGATGGAAGGGAAAGCTTTGGTTTGAAAATCTTTTTGACCAGTAAATCAAGCTGATCCCCCTGAACCTCCAAAATTGTTTTTTTCTGGTCGGAGTATTTGAACTGATTCAGCGTCAAGATTCTGACATCTTTTGTCTTTATCAGTTCTTCACGACGTTTATGTTGAATATTTCCTTCTGGAACGATAAACAGTTTTTCATTTGTTTTTTCAGATAAAAAACCATCTAATTTAATATCGAAACCTTCAAAATCAACCGCTTTTAGGTAAGGTCGTGTTCCTTTAATATCAATCTGACCTGTACTCCAAATGCCATCTGTTTTAAATCTGAGTTTTCTTGATCGGCTTATAAGTGCTAACAGATACGCAAGGTCGAGCGAGTCCCCTATAAAATTATCCTCTTTTTTTTCATATATTATTAGCCCTGTCTCGGCAGAATCTGGGGCTAATATTACGGCACTATGCCTCGTTTCTGTAAAACGAACAGTCCGTCCCTGAAGGTTATTGGCTATTTTATAGCCGGTAGATGGTTCTTTATCCAATGATGAGGCCTCAAATATGCCAAGACCTTCAAATTGTTTGGATTTTATATTTGCATTAGGATAAACGAAGTAAGTCATGACTCTGGTTGGCAAAGCACAAGGGATACAGCCCATCTTTGAGTTGAAGGATCAAAGCCAATTTCATCGCTTTCAAAAAATGTTTCTCCGACTAAATTTGTTCCTAAACAAAATTCTGAGCGTATTTCCCGGGTTTCAGTATCTGAAAATCGAATCCACAATTCTGCATACTTTGTAATGTCAGCTTTCCATGAGATACAAATGTAAGCCGGTGTATCTCTATATGCGGATTTCCAATGGCATGTAAGCATAATCTGCCCACTATCCAATTCAAATGCATTCTCCTGTTCAGCAATATCCGCAGCAGTCACAAGCTCCCCTGCCCATCGAGGTTCCCATGGCTCGGATATCCATATAATCGGAGGCCCCGCCCATTTCAAAGCCTCTCCCTCCAAATCCCCCTCAATCCCCATGATTTCCAAAACCTCATCCGAACACGCATCGCAGAATGAGATATGGTTCCGTATTCTCATGGTATCTTTTTCATCGGTACAGCCAAGCGCATAATCATACAGCATTTCTCCTGTGGGATGCGCTTTGCTTTTCCCGGCATGTTCCTTTAATTTGCCGTATTCCTCTGACCGGGCCTCCTGCCCCAGGAACGCCAGAAAATCCCCGTCATTCTCCAGAGCCTTGTCTAACCCGATTTTATTTTCTTTTGTGGCTAACAACTTTATCATTTCCATCAGCTTTTTCATAATTCTCACCTTAATCGTCAAAAGGATTGAAAATTCGGATATCGCAGTTCTCAAAATCCCGGACATTGCGGGAAACCGGAACAAGGCCATGCTCATACGCAGTTGCGGCAATCAGCATATCCGCCTGGGTTCTCGTGATGCCCATGCTGCGAAATCTTCCACGCAGAGTTCCGCAGCGGACTGCCACAGGAAGCGTGACCGGCAGAATATTGCACCTGAGCCGGACGAATTTTTCAAACCATCGGAGCTGTTTTTTCGCTTTCTTATGGGCAAGCCCCACATAAATCTCTTCGACAGATATGACGCTCATGCAAATGATGTCCTGCTGTCTCAGCCATTCCTGCACACGGGGATTTGGCGCACGCCGCATCACCTCACTGATTATATTGGTGTCGCAGAGAAATTTCATTTTATCCTCTCATCAGACTGATCTGTCTGTGCGTTCTGGAATTTCAATGTCATCGGTCTCATGCATTTTAATTTCGCCCAGTTCATCCAGGAGATCCGCAATCGTGGGCTTCTGCCAGAACCTCATCAGCTCCTCAAAGAATGCGATATTGATGATGACTCCGGAGGGCCTGTTTTTTTTGGATATGAGCTGCGGTTCCTGAATGCAGAAATCCAAAATCTCATCAAGCCGTGTCCCGGCCTCATCTGATGTCCATGTTTTCATAAATTCACCTATAACCTAAAATCTAAAACCTAAAACTTAAAACTTAAAACCTGAAGCTTCTGTCTTTATAAGATGCAATTATTAAGCGTCGGAGGACATCTCTTTTTTTAAAAATTTCCTGACCTCTTCCATGTCACGTTCAACAGTCTTTACGCTTACCCCCAGTTTTTTTGCAATCGCCTTCAAAGCCTTTTTATCAGAATGCCCCTCCCGCACCAGATTTACAAATCTGCAAAATATGACATACTGGCGTTCATATATTTTCTTTGTTGTTTCATCTTTTGCCCTGTCTGTTCTCAGAACCAACAGTTTTTTCATGCTCTCAATGATCAGAAATTCCTCTCCTGGATCTGTCACCGCAGGAGGATCAATATCATCAGTATCCAATGATTTGAAATCATACGGCTCAAAACCGTCTTTACATGCCTTGTCCGAGGGATTCCTTTTTTTGTCGTAAAGAGGATTTTCGATTTCTTTCCCATCCACCAACACATATGCCCTTGTGCAGACATACACTTTTGACAAAGACAGATGAACACAGTTGTCGCATATTCCTCTCACCAAAATACCGATCTCTATGAGTATTCTGATGGCTTCGGTGTAAACGCTTCTGTTGATGTATCCTATCAGTACGGGCAGTTTCGGGATATGCAAAGTGTGCTTTTTGATGGCTTCGCAAATTTCCCAGACCTCTGTATATTCTTCAGGATTTACTCTGTCCTTGTATCTGTAAAAATTCCATTTGACAGCACGTTCCACCATCACGCAAGGCTCACACCGGCCTTTTTCAAAAACATCCTTCATTTTCCTGTCTCTGAGCAGCCTGCATTCATCTGTGAATATTTCATAATGTTCACAGCGTTCCCCCCGGAAGCGTTTCCCCTCGCCTTTGCAGAACAGTGCAATCAGGTCATTTTTCATATTTTTTTCCTGACATATTAAAAAATTGTCGTAAAGAATTGTTTTCCCCTATTCATTCAGAGTGTTGGAACGGAAAAAGGGAGTATCTTAAAAGATTTTGTCCTGAAAAAGTAATATTTTTTATCTTATGAACGCAGAAGGCGGGAGTCAACAAAAATTTGGCAAATCTCCCGATTTTTATGAAAGAAGGAGGGAAAAAAATGAATATCGCAATGAAAATAATAAGCGGCTGTCACACCGGAAGATATGAGTTTCCGAGCGTTTTTAAAAAAACGGAAGAATTTTTCCGGGAAAATCCGGATTGTGAAAAACTGATCGTTTTTCTCGGTTTGCAGAAAGACAGGGACAGCTACGCATCCTTTTCTGATCATTTTTTCTGTCATTTATTCCCCGAATTAAAAAAAGACTGCCACATCTATTACAAAGGCAGGGGGCCGAAACTGAAGGATATCCTTTCAGAAGGATGTATCACAAAGTGCGACGAAATAATGCTGGCAACCCTGAGAGTTTTGAAAAAAGCTATGGATGAAAGCATCTGACCGGCTCCCGTTTTTCAGGGGCGGAAAAAAAATCTGTCTGGAAAAGACAGTTTTCACATCTTAGTATCAGAGAAGGGGGGTGATAAGAAGAGTTAAGCGTATCCTGTAAACATCTGACTATCTAAATTAAACAATGGGTGTCTCATGAAAAGAAAAAATGAAAAAGGCTTTACCTTGATCGAACTGATGATCGTAATTACCATTATCGCCATTTTGGCGGCTATTGCTATCCCGAACTTCCTAGAGTACCGGAAAAGAGGGTATAACGCCCAGGCAAATGCTGACATTAAAAATTTTTTTACAAGCTGTCAGGCTTATTTTACGGATCAGCCTGATGAGTGTTGTACTGTGGAGGCGGCATTCTCGGCTGGTTTCAAGAAATCCGAGGATACTGTAATAGAGATTACAGGCTGCTTTCCATCAGATTTTACTCTTATAATATATCACCCGGATGGCAATAAAACATATACCACGGATTCATCCGGAAATATAACAGGTTCAGAACCAGATTAAGGCGCATCTTGCAAGTCATGGAAGCCCCTTTATCTACAAGGATTGTGTGTAAGAAAAGGATTTCTGCACGGCAAAGAATCCGTCTTAGAAAAACAATCCTTGCAAAGAGACTGACAGGGGTGAGAAAGCTCAGGCAGCGCGGCTTCTCCGGCTTGCAGATGCACGGTAAAGGTACGAAAGAAAGGAGAAACAGCTATGTTTACCGGAATAAACTTTAAAGGACTTCTTTTCAAAGGGTTGGCGATGCTGACCTGTATGGTATGTGCAATCGCAAGAATCTTTCCCGGCAATAAGCCTGCGAAGCTAAGAACATAAGACACATCAGAACCTCGCAGATATTTAAGGGTCAGGGTAATCACCTTGGGGAACGACGGATTTCTCGGCGATTTTCTTACAAATTTCTCCCGGAGATAATCGTATCGTATCGGACATTGGTTTCCCGTTGCATTTTTCAACTTGTTTAAAACAATTTGAAAAATTGCTCTACAGTGAAGTGTAAGCTGACAAATGGGCTGATATGAAGGATGCAAAAGCCCGTGACAAGAAACAATTACCTTCTCTTCCGACTCTGAGCTGATTTTTTCCGGAACCTGAATTTTCAGTCGGTTTCGATCTGCTGAAAGTACAACTTTGACATTCAGGCATCTGTTTCTTCCACTTCCATATCCTCAGCCTTCTTTTTTGAAAAAATCCGAGCACCTATTATGCTGATTTCATACAGGAGCATCAGGGGAAGCGCCATCATGACCTGGGTTACAACATCCGGCGGGGTCAGGATGGCCGCGCCGATAAAGAACAGGAGCAGGGCATATTTCCTGTTTTTCTTTAGAAAATCAACGGAAACTATTCCCAGCCTGGCGAGAAAAGTAATCACAAGCGGAAGTTCGAAAACGATTCCGAATGCAAGCAGCAGCTTTGAGGAAAAGCCAAGGTACTCTCTCATGGACGGAAGTGCCTGTATGTTTTCATTGGCAAATCCCAGGAAAAATTCGAAGCCGAACGGAAAAACAATAAAATATCCGAAAAGCGATCCCCCGATGAAAAAAACAGATGAAAGAAAGATAATGGGAAAAAGGGCGCGTTTTTCTTTGGTATACAGACCAGGGGCAACGAACATCCAGAATTCATATAAAATAACAGGAGCACCCAGCATGACGCCGGATAAAAGTGCGACTTTAAGATATGTGAAAAAAGCTTCCGGGAGCCCCGTGAATATAAGCTTATCTCCTTTTCCCATCACAGCGATCAGTGGCTGCATAAGGATTTCAAAAAGTTTTTCTTTAAAACCGTATGAAATACAAAAACCGATTCCCACAGCAACAAGGCAGACAATCAGGCGTTCCCGAAGTTCTTCCAGATGGGAGGTGAAAGGGATTTTATCATTTTCCTTCATCATCTTTATCAGTTCCTTCTGATTTTTCCTTCTTTTTTTTCAATATTTTTTCTTCAGGAGAAGTTCTGCTCTCATCACTTACAGGCTTATCATTCTCCGTATCCTGTGAATATTCATCGAGATATCCTTTATCCTCTGTTTCCTCATAAGGAGGAACCCGGGTTCCGGATGTGATGATGTCATCGGATATCTTTTCTTTATCAGAGGTGTCTTTGGGTTCAATTGTTTCCCTGAGGTCATCATTCATATCGTCAAAAGTTTTTTTGACATCCTTTAACTCATAATCAATTTCCAGCGATTCTTTAAATTCGCTTGTTGCCTGCTTAAATTCCCCGATAGCACGGCCCAGGGACTTCGCAAGTTCGGGAAGTTTACTGGGACCGATAACAATCAGTGCCACCGCCAGAATAAGAATCAGTTCCGGCATTCCGATACCAAACATAGTGAAATATCCTTAAATTTTATTGTAAATTAAAATTACAGCCCCTTCAGGCTTAGGCGTAACGTAATCTTTCAGATTGCGTTCTTCGCAATCTGAAAGATTACGTTACATATGACCGCGGACCTCGATCCCCGGCTTTAATCCGGTTTCAGAACAAGCATATACAGATTTCCCCTGTGCTGCATATATCCCGCGGCAATTTCAGCATATGTTCCGTTTCCCCAGAACAAATCCGCGCGTCCGGGCCCCCGGATTGCCCCGCCTGTATCCTGATTCAGAACAAAACGGCTGAAATCTGTCCACTTGTAAATCTTCCCGGAACCATCCACCACCGGTTTCTGAGATTCGATAAAGGTGAGGCCGGATAAGGGAAATATACGCCTGTCCACAGCAAGGGATCGCCCCGGTGTCACTTTTACATTCAAGGCTCCGAAGGGACCTTCTTCTTCTATGGAAAAAAATACATAGCTGGGATTGTAGTTTAAAATCCCCTTAACTTCTTCCGGATGATTGCGCAAATATTCGCGAATTTTCTGCATGGACATTTTTTCTTTCGGAATCTTCCCTTTATCAATCAGGAGTCTCCCAATGCTGCGGTAAGGTCTCCCGTTCTGGCTGTTATAATGCACATTGATGATTTCCCCGTCATCCAGACTGATTTTCCCGGAACCCTGTATCTGAAGAAAAAAAAGATCAACCCTGTCCCTGACCCAGGCAAGAACTTCTGCTTTGCCTTCAATGGCCCGAGCCTCCTCTATTTCTTTACGGTCATGGTAGGGTATGAATGTCTGATCACTCAGCCTGCCGGTAATCTTTTTACCTTTGAATTCCTTGGAAAAAAGGGAAAGGTCTATAGTCATCAGGTCTTGGGGAGGGGCATAAACCGGGAATCTGTATTCACTGCTTTGGTAGAGACTTCCATATAATAAAGGTTCATAATATCCGGTAAAAAGAACATTTTCATCTTCACCGGTTCCCACAGATTTATAGATCAGGTAATCCTCCTCGATAAACCTGCTGAGATGGCGGCCAGACGGCTTTGTCTCTATAAAATCAAGAAAATATTCCAGAGATCGGATCATATGGGCCGCATCAAAAATATCCTCCCCGAATTCGAACTTTTTGTCGGCCGACACCCTGTTCAGATATTCAAGGCTCTGGGAGATACCATGCTGAAGGCCGTCATAAGCCATGTCATCAACAAATTCAGGATACTCTGAAGGTGATATTTTTATCAGCGGAAAGGGGGAGGGCTTTTTTCCGGCACACCCCGCCATGATCGCACACAGTACACAGATTGTAATGATAACAAGTCCATACCTTTTCATTGAATACCTCCGATTCCCAGATAAATTCGCTATTCGAAGACCTGCGAGGTTTTGAAAGCCTCGCAGGGGTGCAATTAAAAGTGTCAGGTACTCGGGACCATTGTTCCCAAACTCCGTTTGGGAACACACCTGCAGGCAAACTCTGTTTGCATCCGCGCCTTCATGCAAAACCGGAGTTTTGCAGGCAATCACGTTCCCAAACGTAGTTTGGGAACGAGGACTTTACCTAACACTTTTAATTACACCCCCTCGCAGGTCTGATTTTCCACCTACTACACCACTTTTTAAGTTCGTCCCCCCCTTTTTAAAGGGGCCGGTGGGATTTTATGTTACAAAAAAAGGGTGTTGCGGCAGAAATCCCCCCCGGCCCCCCTTTAAAAAAGGGGGGAGGAATTTACAATTTGCTGTACTACATTTTGAAATAAATTTTACTTTTCACCTCTCCTGAACCTTCCGCTTTTTCCCCCTGATTTTTCAACCAGGCAGATATCGGAAATGGTCATTCCTCTGTCGTATGATTTGCACATATCATAAATGGTCAGGGCAGCCGCGGATACGGCTGTCAGGGCTTCCATTTCAACACCTGTCTGACCGATAATGCGGACCGAGGATTCTATCCGGATCGCGTTTGCCGCATCATCCGGAAAGAAGTCAACCTGAACATGGGTGATATTCAGGGGGTGGCACATTGGAATCAGTTCCGATGTTTTTTTTGCCGCCATAATCCCCGCAATCCGGGCAGTTTCAAGGACATTTCCTTTTTTTACCGTCTGATTGCGGATATTTTCGAATGTTTCCGGGTTCATGGAAACAATGCCCTGTGCAACAGCAACCCGTAAACTCGGGGCTTTGTCCGATACATCAACCATCCGCACCCGGCCATTTTTGTCAAGATGGGTAAATTCAGGCATAACGAAAGTTCCTATTAAAATCTGCTCAGAATCTGCTCATTCTTGGCAATCAGTTCCTGTCTTCTTCTGACCATAGCGCCCTTCAGGTCATCTGCGGCTTTCTGAGAACCTGTGATGCCTTGTTTATTTCTGAACTCGTAGTTTTTATTTAAAAAAGTAGTATAAATCTGATAAGTGGCCTGATCGGTCTGACGATATCCGAAATTGGTCATATCGAAAAGAGAAAAGTTCCTGGCTCCGAGAAAATTATAGATATCGAGAAAAGTTCCCGAACGGTTTCCTCCGAAGATATTGGTTTCCAAAAGCACCCCGGCAGTTTGTTCCAATGTTATCGTAGCACCCTGCAGGGCACTGAATTCCCCGTGCTCGATATCCATTTTGATGAAATATGGCGCGGGTAATTCAATCTCACCTAACAATGAATCCAGTGTCCTGCACTCAATATACTGGTGTTCTTCACCGCCTCCTGCTGCAACCCAGTAAGGGTGCGGAGCGACACCGAACCGCATCTGCCCGTTATAAACAGAAACAGCGCTGATTTTATAGTATCCCCCCACTTTTTCCTGTATCTTCTTCAGGCTCGGTTCATACTCGTGTTGGGCGTCAATGTTGAAAAGGGTCATGTTTCTGCCGAATATTTCAAGACATTGAAGGGCAAAAGTTCCGTCCGCGCACCCGATATCTATAATTGAATTGATCGGAACCCCTTCTTTTTTCATTATAGCCAGCGGGGCAAAGAAGGTGGTGCGTGGTATTTCTACGGACTGGGGCTGAGTCATAAATATTTATCCTTTCTTATTTCTTAGTACTCCGGAGTGCAGCTTGCTTTGTTTCTGTCCGGGATGCGCACAAAGCAAGCTTTGTACTCCTTGTTGAAAAAACGCTTAGGGATTTCCCAATAAATAATCTGCCCAGGGTGCAATTAAAAATGTTAGGAAGTCCTTGTTCCCGAACTCCGTTTGGGAACACACCTGTCCGGCAAACTCTGTCTGCCATACATGCAAAACGGAGTTTTGCGTGCAATTGCGTTCCCAGACGGAGTTTCACTGCCATTAAGTTAAGGAACGCAGCCCGCTGACGAAGATGTTATTTCAGTAAGTTATGCCTCATTATCAGGTCGCTCCGACTCTTAACTTAATGGCAGTGAGACGGAGTTTGGGAACGAGGGCACCTGACACTTTTAATTGCACCCATCTGCCCGTCTGACCTTAATTTTAATCTTGCTTTATTTTGCTCTTGCTCTTTATCAGGCAGGAGCAGGAGCGAGAGCACAAGAGTAAGAGCAAGAGCAAGATACCGGGTATATTAATTTTGGGGAAATACCTTACACAAAAAATTCTGTCTTTCTTGTCACAGTAGATTTGACAGCGTTCAGGGTGTCATTCAATGTCGCTATGACATGATCCCTTATATCGCCGGCCACAACTATAAACATAACGTCCTCTCCCACAGTCAGTTCCCTGTCTTCGGCAATTTCCACGAGTATTTCAACAATTCCGGGGCGTTTTTTGTGGGTTTGTATCACTTGTTCAAGCTTTTCATGGTCAACGGAGACTTTCAGTCCGGACACCTTCCGACCGTCTCGTGATGTGCAGCGCACAACACCGTTATGGGCTAAAATCATTCCCACCCTGTCATAATCCGGGTGTGCTTTGATGGTATTGATGAGATTATTAAGATTCATGAAAGTATTTGGTGTTTGGTGTTTAGTGTTTGGTAATATCAGTAGATGGAAAAAGCCCGGGCGGATTGATAAATCCGCCTGAAATGCTTGGGATTTGTCAATCCCAGGCGAGCATTCGGGGGAGCACTTTCCATCTACCGAATATGCTCCGGGATTAATTCTTCTGCTCTTGCCAATTCTTCAGGCGTGTTAATATTAAAAAAAGATATAAGGTCAGTGTCCGCTTTGCGCAAGACATGCTCCGGGATCTTTTTCACGCGCATTTTTTTAAAAAATCCCCTGATCCTGAGATCCTTACGAAGCTGCTGTTCCGCAGGCAGAAGGCACTTTTTTGAATATACAGCGCAAAGAGGTTCAAGCCCTGCCGATGTTTCCGGTATAATGATATCCGTGCCCGGTTCAATAGCTTCCAGAAGGATTTCAATCAGTTCTTTTTTCAGAAAAGGCGTATCGCAGGCAATAAAAAATGCATAAGGATTTGCTGCGCAAAACAGGCCTGCATGAATTCCGGTCAGGGAACTCCTGATCGGAAAAAGATCGGTCGTAATCATAAAATCCCTGTCCAGGTATTGAAGCGGTTCATTGGTTACCAGGATAATCTCTTGAAACAGTTCTTTAAATACATCATATATATAGTCAAGGATATACTGCCCTCGGATACGGATAAATGCTTTATTCAAGCCGGAAAAACGTGTGTTCAGTCCTCCGGCCAGTATTACACCGGTACAGGGAAATTTCATCTGAAAAATTTTCAGGCAAGGGATAATAATAAGAAGACTTCGGAAGGTTGCAAGCCTCCGAAGCCTTCAGGAAATCCCTCGGTCCTTTAAAAAAGGGGGATGACTTATCATCCCTTTTTTAAAGGGGGACCGAGGGGATTTCACTTCCTATTTCACATACAATACGAAAAATATCAGGTAAAATCAAGGGAATTTCATGGTAAGAAACAAATGATTTGAAAAAGAATGATATTAATCTTGATTT
>JAUCGG010000022.1:35376-43125 GCA_030378015.1 Desulfococcaceae bacterium HSG8 | reverse complement strand
GGATGACTATGTCCGCATGGTTCGTAATGACCTCATGGGTATTGTGCGTGAAGACCTGATCTTTGATCTGGGCTGCCATGTGGATGATTCTGTCCATCTGTTCGAGGAATGGGGACTGCCCGTCTGGAAAAAAGACGACAAAGGCAAAAACCTGGACGGAAAAAAGGGTCAGAAAGTGGGAACGCTGAAATCCGGTGCAGCTCCTGTCCGCACTGGTAAATGGCAGATCATGATCAACGGTGAGTCCTACAAGAGAATCGTTGCCGAAGCCGCCAAACTGGCCATTGGCGATGAAAACATTCTGGAACGTGTTTTTATTGTTGAGCTTCTTCTTGATGCCAACAAACCCAACCAGATTGCCGGCGCAGTCGGTTTTTCCGTCCGTGAAAACAAAGTTTATATCATCAAATGTAAGACAATGATGGTTGCCTGCGGCGGCGCTGTGAACATCTATCAGCCCCGTTCAATGGGTGAGGGCAAAGGCCGTGCATGGTATCCGGTATGGAACTCAGGCTCCACCTACACAATGTGTATGAGAGTCGGCGCTGAACTGTCCATGATGGAAAACCGTTTCACCCCTGCCCGTTTCAAAGACGGTTATGGTCCTGTGGGCGCATGGTTCCTCCTGTTCAAAGCCAAAACTCTCAATGGTCTGGGCGAAGCTTTTGCAGGTAGCGATGCAGCCAAGGCAGAGCTTGAAAAATATGCTCCCTACGGAACTGCCGCCATCACCCCGACCTGTCTGCGTAACCACCTGATGCTGTTCGAGATGAAAGAAGGTCGCGGACCCATCATCATGGATACTGTTAGCGCTCTGGCAGAACTCGGAAAAACCATGGACAAGAAAGAACTCAAGCATCTCGAATCCGAAGCTTGGGAAGATTTCCTTGACATGACATGCGGTCAGGCAAACCTGTGGTGTGCAACAGACACCGAGCCTGAAAAGAAGAATTCCGAAGTTATGCCTACAGAGCCTTACCTGCTGGGTTCCCACTCCGGTTGTTGCGGCCTCTGGACTTCCGGCCCGGACTATGACTGGGTACCGGATTCCTACAAAATCAAGGCTGAAAACGGCAAAGTTTACAACCGTATGACCACCGTGAACGGCCTTTTTACCTCAGGCGATGGCGTGGGCTGCTCCGGTCATAAATTCTCCTCCGGTTCTCATGCTGAAGGACGTATGGTCGCGAAACAGATGGTCCGTTACGCCAAAGATTTTGCTGACTTTGCACCAGCGTTGAGCCAGTCCAAAGAGGAACTTGTTGACTTGGTTTACAAACCGGTAAGAACCTTCCTCGACAACTGTGAATACACCACGGCCATTGACATCAACCCCAACTACCTTAAGCCCGAGGGCATGATGTACCGGATGATGAAAGCCACCCATGAGTACGGCGCAGGAACCGCTACATTCTACCAGACCACCACCGCATGTCTTGAGATCGTGATGGAAAAGCTGGAAGGGATGCGCGAAGACTGTGAAAAACTGGCGGCCGCTGATGTTCATGAACTCATGAGAGCTTGGGAAATCATGCATCGTATCTGGACTGTTGAGTCTCATCTGCGTCACATCCAGTTCCGTAAAGAAACCCGTTATCCGGGCTTCTATTATCAGAGCGACTATCCGGGACAGGATGACGCGAACTGGTTCTGCTTCGTTAACTCCAAGTTTGATCCCAAAGCAAAGACATGGGACGTGTTCAAGAAAGATTACATCAAGATATTTCCTGATGCCTAATCATCGAAGCGGAGTTGTGGTTTAGTTTAATACGGGCCTCCGGGTGTCGTACAGATGCCCGGAGGTTTTTATTAAGATTGGGTGCAGTGTCATGTTGTCAGTTGTCCGCTACAACTGACCACTGACAACTGACACCAAAAGGAGAGAGACAGCATGACAGAAAACAGTGGAAGCATCCTGGTTGTCGGAGGAGGGATCAGTGGTCTGACCACTGCCATTGAAGCTGCTGAAACAGGGTACGAAGTGTTTCTCGTTGAAAAAAATCCCTATCTCGGCGGAAGAGTGGCGCAGCTCAACCAGTATTTCCCCAAACTTTGCCCTCCCACCTGCGGCCTTGAAATTAATTTCAGACGGATAAAAGATAACCCGAGAATCAAAGTGATTACCCTTGCCGAGGTTGAAGATGTTAACGGAAAACCCGGCAGTTATGATGTCAGTATCAGAATCAGTCCGAGATATGTAAATGAAAACTGTACCTGCTGCGGCGAGTGCGAGGACGTCTGTGAAACGGAAATATCCAGTGAATTCAATTTCAGAATGAATAAAACCAAGGCAGCCTGCCTGCCTTTTGAAATGGCGTTTCCGGCCCGCTATGTTATTTCTCCCCAGATCATAGGAACCGAGGACGCAAAACGTTGCAAAGAAGCATGTAAATACGACGCTGTTGACCTGGATATGCAGCCCAAGACAATGAATCTGAAAGTCGGGGCAGTTGTATGGGCTACAGGATGGGAACCTTATGATGCTTCTAAGATAGACAACCTAGGGTTCGGCAAGTATCCGAATATCATCACCAATATGATGACGGAGCGGCTCGCTTCTCCCAACGGCCCCACAAAAGGAAAAATTCTCCGGCCTTCTGATGATAAAGAACCGGAAAGCGTAGCCTTTGTCCAGTGTGCGGGATCAAGAGATGAAAACCATCTTCCCTACTGCTCCTATATCTGCTGCATGGCTTCCCTGAAACAGGCGACATACATCCGCGAGAGGTACCCTGACGCAAAAATCTATATCTTCTATATTGATCTGAGAGCACCGGGTCAGCGCTATGAAAAATTTTATCAGACCATCAAAGCGGATGAAAATATATTCCTGATCAAAGGCAAGGTGGCGGATGTTGAAGAAGCTGATAACGGTAACGTCACAGTGGTAGCAGAAAATGCCGTGACCGGTGAAAAGGTGAAACAGACAGTTGAAATGGTTGTCCTTGCCACAGGAATGCAGCCTACCGCGGCCATGACGAAACTTCCTGCGGATCTGAAGTACAACGCTGACGGTTTCATTGTCAATGATTTTGAAAAAGGCGGTATGTTCGCTGCGGGGTGTGCCAATAAACCGGCTGACGTAATATCATCGAACCAGAATGCAACCGGTATGGCGCTGAAGGCGATCCAGGCGTTGCGGAGTTAGTCAGTCGTCCGTTGTCAGTTGCAACAGACAACGGACAGGAGACTAAAGGAGGAAAGATGGACAAAAAATACGGTGTTTATATCTGCACAGGCTGCGGAATCGGGGATTCCCTAGATATAAAAGCGTTGTGCGACGTGGCCGATGAAGAGGGATACCCCGTGAAAGACCATCCCTTTCTTTGCGGAAAGGAAGGGTTGGAGGAGATAAAAAAAGATATCGGAGAGGGGACCAACTCGCTGGTGATTGCTGCCTGCTCCCGCCGGGTCAATTTTGACGTTTTCAGCTTTGAGGGATGTATTGCAGACAGGGTCAATCTGAGAGAACAGGTTGTATGGTCCCACCCCCGTTCGGAATTTCCCGCACTCACAGAAGAAGAAAAAGAGGATGAGGAAAATTTCGACAGGGTTCAGATGATGGCCGAGGATTATCTGAAAATGGGGATGATACGGGTGGAAAAAGTCAGTCTGCCTGAGCCATATAAACTTGATAATTTCACCCGGAATATCCTGGTAATCGGCGGGGGAATCACGGGTATATCCGCAGCGATTGACGCGGCAAAGGCCGGATATGAAGTCACCATAGTTGAGAAAGAATCCCATATCGGCGGCTATGCAGCGAAAGTGCGTAAGCAGCTTCCTATGGAAGATCCCTACGAAGACCTTATCCCGCCCGTTATTCATGCGAAGATAGACGAACTGGAAAAATATTCTAATATCACGGTGAAAACCGAAACCGTGGTGGCCCGTATAGCGGGAGAGCCGGGTGACTTCATCGTAACCCTCAAAAAGCCCGGTGAAAAGATTGAATTTGATGTGCCTTATCCCCTGCCCGACGAGATGAAACTGGATGAAAAAGGCGATGAACTGGATACGGAAAAGCAGCACGAGCTTTACATGCAGTATAATGAAGGAAAGCTCGATATCCTGCAATTCGATCCCAACGGAGAGAAATTCGGCGCAGTCATTCTTGCAGCAGGCTGGCAGCCTTATGCGCCTGAAGATGGAGAATTTGCACACCTCGGATTCGGCGAGTTCCCGGACGTGGTAACCAATGACCAGTTTGAAGAAATTGCCGCAAAGGGCAAAATAACAAGGCCCTCGGACGGCAAGGCTGTGAACTCGGTTGCTTTCATCCAGAGTCCTGACAAGGGGGATGATGACAAGGATTTCAGTTATGCAGGCGCTGTGACGAGCCTGGTATCCCTGAAACAGGCCAAATATGTGTGCGAAGATTATGATGATGCCAAAGCGTATATCTTTTATCAGCACATGCGAACCCCCGGACTTTCGGAAAATTTTTATAAAAGTCTCCAGCAGGAACCGGGCATCTTTCTGACCAAAGGCAATGTAGTCAGTGTGTCGAAAAACGGCGATGGTCTGGTGGTTGAGGCCGATGACACCCTTCTGGGTGAGAAGATCAAAGTCAAGGCGGATATGGTTGTGCTGGCCACAGGCATGGTTCCGGTTACAGCAAGTGATCCGGTCGTGAATCTGGCATATCGCCAGGGCCCTGGCTTCCGTGACATCGGTCTTTTTGATGGTTATTGCGACTCAAATTTTATATGCTTTCCTTATGAAACCCAGCGAACCGGTATTTATGCTGCCGGTGCTGTCCGGCGAAGCATGACAATGGAGGAATCTGTCGAGGATGCTGCCGGTGCCGCACTGAAAGCAATTCAATGTCTGGAATCCGTCAACAGGGGGGTCGCGGTTCACCCGAGATCCGGTGACATGACGTTCCCGGATTTTTTCTTCCAGCGATGTACCCAGTGCAAGCGATGCACGGAAGAATGTCCCTTCGGTGCGCTGGATGATGATGAAAAGGGAACTCCCAAGCCGAATCCCGCACGGTGTCGCCGTTGCGGAACCTGCATGGGTGCGTGTCCGGAGCGTATTATCGGGTTTGCGGATTACAATATTGATAGTATCGGTTCTATGGTTAAGGCCGTGGGCGTACCGTCTGAAGATGACTATGATGAACCCCCGTTCAGAATCCTGGGGCTTGTCTGTGAAAACGATGCATATCCTGCTTTGGATATCGCGGGGTTGAACAAACTCAGCTACTCTGCTGATGTTCGTCTCATCCCGGTAAGATGCCTCGGCTCCGTAAACGTAATCTGGATCAAGGATGCCCTTTCCCAGGGAATGGACGGTGTTTTCCTCCTGGGCTGCAAGCACGGTGATGATTACCAGTGCCATTTTGTCAAGGGAAGCGAGCTTGCGGAAATCCGGGTTAAGAAGATCGGTGACGCTCTGGCCAGTCTTGCTTTGGAAGAAGAACGTGTCGCACAGTTCCAAGTATCCATTGATGACTATGATAAAATTCCCGAAATCATCAATGGTTTTGTAGAAGAAGTCGAAGCACTCGGCCCGAATCCGTTTAAGGGATTCTAATAATTGAAAAAATGAGAAGTGAAACGTGAAACGTGAAACGTGAGGAGTGAAACGTGAAACGTGAAACGTGAAACGTGAAGCTGATTGTCTGTTTTTTCACGCATCACGTTTCACGCATCATGTTTCACGCTTCATCATGTTTTACGCATCATGTTTCACGCTTCAATAATAAGGAGAGTTTTATATGGCAGATAAATACCTTATTGAGCCTGATGTCGGATTTATCAAAGAACTCCAGGGGCTTGGTGGTGATACTCTGAAGAAGTGCTTTCAGTGTGCAACCTGTTCGGTAGCCTGCCCGATTTCCCCGGATACCAGACCTTTCCCCCGAAAAGAGATGATTGCCGCATCCTGGGGCCTCAAAGACAGACTGGTGGGCAACGGCGATATCTGGCTGTGTCATAACTGCGGAGACTGTACGACGCTCTGTCCCAGGGGGGCAAAGCCGGGGGATGTGCTGGGAGCCATTCGTTCTTATGCTGTAACAGAGTATGCTACGCCGAAGATCGTTGGCAAGATTGTGAATGATCCCAAAATGCTGCCGGTTCTTCTGCTCATTCCCACCATGATTTTCATCGTGCTGGGACTGATCACAGGGCTGCTTAATTTCAATCCGGGCGGTGAAGAAATTGTTCATTCCAACTTCTTCTCCACATGGCTGGTTGACCTTGTTATGGTTCCGACTGCCGCGTGGGCCGTGGCTGTATTTGCCCTGGGTCTTAAACGATTTCTGGATGACATTCACCAGAACGCGCTGCTTGAGGGCAAGACAGATAAGGAAAAAATTGATGCAGTAGAATTTGTCCGTGCCTTGGGGCGGGTGATACCCACGATTCTGAAACACAAGAAATTTTCGGAGTGCGGCGAGAACCAGGCACGAGCCACATCCCATATGATGGTGTTCTACAGTTTCGCAGGGCTTTTCATTGTAACTAATATTTTCTTTGTCGTGCTCTATGTTTTCCAGATTCACGGGCCATATCAGCAGATTAATCCGGTAAAATGGCTTGCCAATATATCCGGCATCGCACTGGTGATCGGAAGTGCATTGATGATCAAGGATCGTCTTGCTAAAACAGATGAGGTCAGTGCTTACAAGGACTGGTATCTGCTCTTTGTTGTTTTCGGAGTAGGCCTGAGCGGTATGCTCACTGAAATGAGTCGTTTGGCAGGCGCGGCAGGGCTTTCCTATACGATCTATTTCATTCATCTTGTCCTTGTTTTCAACCTGTTTGCATTTTTGCCGTTCTCAAAGCTTGCCCATCTGGTTTACAGAACAGTTGCTATGACATACGCGGAGTATGCGGGCAGAAAATAAATAGTACAGGCAGAAGAAACTGATAAAAAAGGAAACGTTTTTAACGTTTCCTTTTTTTATTGGCGTCCTCTTTATTTTTCAAACCAGATTTTCTTTATCCCTCTTTCACGCATGAAAAGTAGTTTACACTTTTTCTGGATGCAGAACAATTTGAAAAATTGTTCTACATCTTCTACATCACTTCCGCCAATACTTTGCTTATCTTTCGGGATGATTAAAATAGTTAGGAGTGAAACAGATGCCGACAATACGCCAGGAAATGATAAACCTCCTGTCTGACGGGGAATGCAGCGCACAGGATATCTCCCAGATTCTGAGCATCCGGGAAAAAGATGTTTATCCCCATCTTTCCCACATTGCGAAGTCTCTTGCATCGCAGAAGCGAAAGCTCTGTACTGTTCCTCCGGCGTGCCTTTCCTGCGGATTTGAATTTAAAACCAGGAAGCGTTTTACCAGACCCGGACGATGTCCCCGATGTAAAAGTGAACGCATCCGGGAACCGAGATACCGGGTGGACTGAACATAAACATAAGACCTGCAAAGTTTCGAAAACCTCGCAGGTCTTTGAATACCGGCAATGTTAAGAGGAAATTTTCAGAACTTTCGCTCCTCGGATATTCCCTTCTTTAAGCTCTGCCAGTGCCTGGTTTGCCGATTCCAGTGCAAATTCCTGGAACGCAGGCCTGATGGGAATCCTTCGGGCCGTTTCAGCCATTTGTCTGAATCACGATTTTCAGGATTAAAGGATTAACAAGATAACCACCTGTAAATCCTGTAAATCCTGTTTATCCTTTAATCCTGTAAATCCGAGTTCAGACAATACGGCAGAGTTTTCTACACTCCCACCCGCTGACTGAGCCTGTCGAAGTCAGCTTGTCTGTCGTAATCCA
>JAUCGG010000022.1:0-35277 GCA_030378015.1 Desulfococcaceae bacterium HSG8 | reverse complement strand
ACGATTTTCAGGATTAAAGGATTGACAAGATAACCACTTGTAAATTCTGTTTATCCTTTAATCCTGATAATCCTGAAAATCCGAGTTCAGACAATGTGGCAAAGTTTCCTACGCTCCCCGCTGACTGAGCCTGTCGAAGTCAGCTTGTCTGTCGTAATCCACGATTTTCAGGATTAAAGGATTGACAAGATAACCACTTGTAAATTCTGTTTATCCTTTAATCCTGATAATCCTGAAAATCCGAGTTCAGACAATGTGGCAAAGTTTCCTACGCTCCCCGCTGACTGTCGAAGTCAGCTTGTCTGTCGTAATCCTTCGGGCCGTTTCAGCCATTTGTCTGAATCACGATTTTCAGGATTAAAGGATTGACAAGATAACCACCTGTAAATCCTGTTTATCCTTTAATCATGATAATCCGAGTTCAGGCAATGTGGCAAAGTTTCCTACGCTCCCCGCTGACTGTCGAAGTCAGCTTGTCTGTCGTAATCCTTCGGGCCGTTTCAGCCATTTGTCTGAACTCGGATTTTCAGAATTAAGATAACCACTTGTAAATCCTGTTTATCTTTTAATCCTGAAAATCAGACAATATGAACGCGGCCGGAACGAAGCTCAGAACCGAATACTCGCAAAGCAAGCTTTGCACTCCGGTTGTCTGAACCCGGATGGAAATCCGAGTTCAGTTGTAGAGAGCCATTGTCATCGGTTGTCATCGGTGAACACTGCTATGGATGTACCGGCGCTGGATCGAGTTGCGGGGGCAAACTGTCTGAGTTCTGGTAAGGGATTTCCGAAAAAATAATCTGCCCGTTTTTCAAAAATTATGATATTCATCTTGGGCATCCTTCATTTGTCACTTTACAATTTAATGTAGAACAATTTTTCAAATTGTTTTAAACAAGTTGGCATCCTTTATTTTTCAGTTTACTGTAGAACGATTTTGCAAATCGTTCAGAAAAAGTGCAAACTGTTTCAGCATCTGTGAAGGATGCCTCATCTTGGAAGATAAAAGCGGACTGAGAATCCGTCCGGTTTATTATCCTCCCTGCCACAGTAAATATAGGGGAGTACCGGAAGAACACCGGAACGGAGAGATACCTGATTCTGTTGACAAAGTACTCAGCCGGGCGGCTACGATGACGTGGAAAGGCATAAAACCTGTTGTTCATTTGTGGGAAAAAATATATGGAAAGGGAATCCGTCTGACAAAAAAAGAAATGAAACCCTGCGAAAGCAGAATCGGACGTTCAGATTCGCTACCCAAATGGGATGTTATTATTGAGCCTTTGCCCGGGTAGTTTATTTTTTCGGAATTCCCTAACCGGATACGAATTTCAGATGCTGCAAATTCCCAGGGAATGTTTCCTGAATACAGAAGACGAAAATCATTAACTTACGGAGGTACGGAGGTTCGGATGGGAGAATCAAAAATGTTTTCAAATGGAAGAACTGTCTTGCTGGCAGTCGTAATACTCGTAACGGGCTTTGTTCTCAGCGGATCGGCGAATGCTGACGGATTAAGCCACATGACAAGAGAGCCTGACAGCTCTGCCAGAAGTCACAGGCTGCCCCACAGGAATTCTTCCCTGGTCTGGCAGACATCAAAAGAGGATGCAGTATCTCTGGCAAAGGCACAGGGAAAGAAGATTCTGCTTGTGGCCGAACGTAGTACAGCCACATACACACGCAACACCTTGTGCGAAACCAATTCGCCTAAGATCAAATGCCTGATAGAACAGAATTTTATCCCCTGGTTCCATGATATTGACTCAGGCACGGACCACTATGCTTACAGCAGCGGGTTGGAAACATTTTATCTGCCCCTGATCTGCTGCATTGATCCTGATGACAGTGACAACTACTTGGACAGAAGCACCGGCTCTCAGACTCCCGATGAATTCTATTCTCGGCTCCAGAACATTGCAGGGGCTGATTGTCTCACTGTTAATATATCCGGATATGTCAGGGATTCCCAGGAGAGCGGAATTCCCGACGTAATGCTCAGTTTCAGCGGCGGTCTGGCACGCACCGACAGCAGCGGGCATTATGAATATGATGTGATTTCCGGGTGGAGCGGTACGGTAAAGCCTTACAAAATAGGCTATACATTCAGCCCAGAAATTCTGTCATACAGCAATTGCGCTTCAGCTCAAAACAGTCAGGATTACATCGCAGACCTGTCTGATCCCGATGCTGATTATATTTTTGAAATTTATCACACCGGAAGAGTCGCAGAACTGCTCATGCCTTCACAGGAATTTGAAGACTGGAACAACGGTGCTTTCAGCGATGATACAAAAAGAAGAAAAATCAGCAAATTTCTGTACACCCGTTTCAAAGATGATTTCGATTTTATCTTCCTGATTTCCAACAATGAGGAGCTTCCGGACGGACTGGATTACCATGGCAGATGCATTACGGTCAGAAACGATGTGGAAGGCATCGGATACTCGCTGTACGACTATACAGAACCCGGCGGCTCCTCAGGCAGTCTGCGGAGCATCATTCACATGCCTTACAGAACAGGACTGGACAACGGCCCAAGCCTGCATGAACTGCTTCATACATGGGCGAACAGTATCGTGGAAACCAGTATGCAGAGTCACTGGGGGTTCTCAAGCGGGGGAGGCCAGCTTGGCGGATTTGCTCCTGACACACTGATTCATCTCGGAAACGGTGTTTATCAGGCAAACAACGGCAAGGCAAACTCATCCGGTTTCGGAGAGTTTGCCAATGGCGGCAATTCAATCCCATACAGCGATATTGAACTCTATCTCATGGGAATGATTGACAAATCCCAGGTACAACCGCTTCAGGTCGCTGTCAATCCGGAGTGGGTGGAGTACGGAAAATTCAGTGCGGACAGCTTTCTCACCTACACAATGGACGACATTATCCAAGAACACGGAGAGCGCACACCTTCCTCGGAGGATTCTCAGAAACGCTTCAAAGGGCTTGCAGTGGCGATGACACCGACACCCCTGACCGAGCAGGAATGGGCTGAGGTTGATGAGGATGTGGAATGGTTCTCCCGGGAAGGGGATGACAGCAGTGATTCTTTCTACAACTTCTGGGAAGCCACAAGAGGAATCGCCGCGATTGAAATGGACAGACTCAGCGATTCTCTGATAGCTGTGACCACGCTGTCGCCAGTCATCTCTGTCTCGCGTGAATCTTTATCTTTCGGAAAAATCATGGTCGGTTCATCAGAGAGCGAAACCCTCACCATCGGGAATTCGGGAAACGTGTCCCTTGAAATCGGTATGCTTTCAATCACAGGAACAGATACTTCTGGATTCGAAATAGAGAATGATGCCTGTTCCGGCCTGACCATTGCCCCGTCAGAAACCTGTACATTTGATGTGAAAGGAAGCCCCGCATCCGAAGGTGAAAAAAATGCGCTGCTTGAGATACCTTCCGATGATCCGGACACCCTGACAGTGCCTTTAGTTATGGTTGGCATCAGCGATCTGACAAGCCTCGGTCTCAGGGGGGTTGTTCTTGCGCTTCAGGTCTGTGCGGGAATTAGCGGAACCGGCGTTACCTTTGATGCGGGTGTCAGCGGGGATGGGAAAATCGGATTGGAAGAGGCGATTTATATCTTGCAGGATGTGGCAGGGCTGAGGGATTAAACTGAACCTTCACGCAATTTTCTCAGGAAACCGGGGGGTTTTTCAAAAAACCCGGTTTCTTTTGGCAGTTTTGTGGTATGCCACAATTATTGTGAATTAAAATGAGTTGATTTCATGATGCGGTTCGGATTGACAAATCCGAACCCGCGGGCGGGGGATTTGCCAATCCCCCGCGAGCAACATGGATCATCTGCCGCTCGGATGGCCTCTCCCGCTCGGTTCGGATTGACAAATCCGAACCCCCGCGAGCAACATGGATCATCTGCCGCTCGGATGGCCTTCTCCCGCTCGGTTCGGATTGACAAATCCGAACCCCGCGGGCGGGGGATTTGCCAATCCCCCGCGAGCAGCATGGATCATCTGCCGCTCGGATGGCCTTCTCCCGCTCGGTTCGGATTGACAAATCCGAACCCGCGGGGATTTGCCAATCCCCCGCGAGCAACATGGATCATCTGCCGCTCGGATGGCCTCTCCCGCTCGGTTCGGATTGACAAATCCGAACCCGCGGGGATTTGCCAATCCCCCGCGAGCAGCATGGATCATCTGCCGCTCGGATGGCCCTCTCCCGCTCGGTTCGGATTGACAAATCCGAACCCCGCGGGCGGCAAACTCTGTCTGCCATGCAAAACGGAGTTTTGCCTGCAATTGCGTTCCCAAACGGAGTTTGGGAACGAGGATGGCTCACCCTGGCTCACCTAACACTTTAATTGCACCCGTCCCGGAGGGACCGACTGAAAATAGCCCGGCAATAAATTGCCGGGCTGTTTTCAGTCGTCCCTCCGGGACTGAAAATCACTCCCCTGACTTGTAAATACGCCCAGTGAAAGGGTGATAGTACATCCGGGCCCGTCATTGTTTGCGGCAGAAACCGTTCCGCGCGCAGCCGTGACAAATTTTTTCACAAATGCTAGGCCGATGCCGGTTCCTCTTGTGGTTCGGGTGAGAGAACTGTCGGCCCGGTAGAAATCATCGAATACTCTTTTCAGCCCATGACGGGGAATCCCGGGGCCGGTGTCGGATACGCTGATATTCATCTGCCCCCGTTCAGGTGCTATCCCAAGCGTGATCTCCTTCTTCTCGGAGGATTTACCGAATTTGATACTGTTCTCAATCAGGTTGATCAGCACTTGGATCATCACTTCCCGGTCATATACAAAAGGCTGAAGCCCTTTTCTTTCAATATTCATCTGAAATCCTTCCTGCCGAAGCTTTTCGCCCATGACATTTCGCACCTCGCAGATGACGTCTTCGAATGTACCTTCCCGCAGATCCAGTCTGATCTGCTTTTTCTCCAGTTTTGAAAATTCCAGGACATTGCTGATCAGCCGGGAAAGCCGCGCGCTTTCGGAACTCAGGATACTGAAATATTCCGCCTCTCTTTCAGGGGTTCGGGCGATCCCCTGCTCCAGCATTTCGATATACATGCGGATGTTGGTCAGCGGGGTTTTCAACTCATGAGTCACTGAAGATACGAATTTTGCCCGGCGTTCTGACATGTCCGTAATCATACGTGCGCTTCGATAAATGGCGAACAGACCCGCAAGTATAACCGCACCAAGCACACCGACCATTATGTTCAGCGTTCTCCGGCCTGCGGAGCGGGGGATATTTCCGCAAACCAGGGTGGCTTCCAAAAAAGAGAAAGGGCGGGGAAAAGTCCGATCCAGGGAAAGGATCGGCTGCCCGGTTATGATGCCCGCCCGGATTGCCGCGGTTTCACGGCTGCCATCCATCACCATGAGCTTCAGGCGGGTAAACCGCGATATCGGCTGCCCCGCAAAACAGGCATCTGCCAGATATCCTAGGAACGCGTTAACATCTATCAGAAATCCCTGGCGGAAAATCTGGTTACGGATTCCGATGCGGCGAAACATGAAAACCTGTCTGTCGTTGATAAAAACAGCCTGCATGGGGTCCACTTCAACCTGAAGCTCTGAAAAGTCTTTGCCTTCTGCTTCCTCACGGGGTTCTGCTTCTGTATCCTGGGCATCCTTAGCCCATCCCCTGCCTCGAACTTCAGAATCCTGAGATGAGAACATTGCAGACTGATCCGCATCTGCTTTGGTGCTCTGTTCGGATGGGACATCCTGACGGGTATCCCGGTTCTTATCCTGCTGAGATATATTCAGAGCCTGTTTCACACTGATGCGTTCTACGCGCTTTTTTTCCTGGCCCAGCGCGCTTTTCTGTTTCCGGTACCGAGGCAGGTTCAGATATTTATCTGCAAGGCCTGCGACCTCTTCCTTTACGGCCATTTTCTTTCCAAGGGTCTTCTCAGTCCTCTTGGCAGGCTGATACTCAAGGCGTTCCGAAGCTATCACGCGCTTCTGGTTAAATATGAGGTTAGCTACCCTGAGCCGCTCCGCCGAAGCAGTCTGTGCCTTGTCAGATGGCTCGGTATCGTTGAGCAGCGGTGTCTGAAAGGAACCATCCGGGTTATTCTGGAAATATCCTATGATAAAATTCTTCTCCTCGGGAACCCGGGATAAAGGTGAACGGAGACGCGCCCCTGAGCCTGATCCCTGATCCGCATGAGGCTGGTAATAATTATATTCATCTACTGCCCGGGCTTCTTCCTTTCGTACCAGATCAGCAAGTTTCCCCTCCATCTCATTGAAGAGGGTTTCAGCAAAATATCGAAGTTCGGAAATCTCCTCCTGCTCAAGACTCCGATAGGTTCGCAACACAAAATAGGCCAGGGGAACGGAAAGGGTCACACAGAATATCAGGATCAGCAGTTTCAGGCGTCTCATGATTCAGGCTCCAGGCGATAACCTTCTCCTCGGATAGTGAGGATAAAAGGGATGTCTCCGGCCAGAGCAGCAATTTTTTTCCGGAGTTTTAGGATATGGATGTCAACGGTCCGGGTTTCAATATCCGCGTCCGCATAATTCCAGACTTCCAGGAGAAGCTCTTTCTTGGAAATAATCCGGTCCTGATGCCGATGCAGATACACGACGATATCCATTTCCCGGCGGGTCAGTTCCGCAGTCATGTCTTTATACCTCGCGGTAAGGGTTTTACCGTCAAATAAAATTCCCCGGTATTCGGCCTGCTCGTCCCCAACCCTGGCGCCGGTTCTCCGCAATACCGCTTCCACCCGCACCATAAGCTCCCGGAGAGAAAACGGTTTGCTCACATAATCATCCGCGCCTGCCCTGAATCCTGCCACCACATCATCCTCTGATCCTTTGGCTGTAAGCATGACAATGCCCTGGCCGGGTTTCTTTTTCCGAACCTCCCGGCATATGCTGAAACCGTCCGTTGTCGGCAGCATCACATCCAAGATGATCAGGTCATAAGATGACCCGAGGGCTTTTTTCAATCCTTCTCCGCCATCTTCAACGCCCTCGGCTTCATATCCGTTAAATACCAGAACATCCAGGAGTCCGTTGAGAATCGCGGGGTCATCTTCCACCACAAGTATGGTTGGTCTGATTTTTTTCATCACTTTTCCTCTCAATAAGCCCCCGCCCGCAGGTTCGGATTTGTCAATCCGAACCGAGCGGGAGAGGGCCATCCATGTTGCTCGCGGGGGATTGGCAAATCCCCCGCCGCGGGGTTCGGATTTGTCAATCCGAACCGAGCGGGAGAGGGCCATCCGAGCGGCAGATGATCCATGTTGCTCGCGGGGAATTGGCAAATCCCCCGCGGGGGTTCGGATTTGTCAATCCGAACCGAGCGGGAGAAGGCCATCCGAGCGGCAGAGGGCCATCCGAGCGACAGATGATCCCATGTTGCTCGCGAGGGATTGAACAGGAATCGGAAGGATCCGTCAGAATCAGATAATCTGGAACACAGCAGCCTGGTACGCACATCCCGGAAACAACATTGTATCTGACTTAAATTATAGCATAGGTATAAATATTGACAATTTTATGATATTGCGTTAACGTATCAATATAATTCCTTGGCCGAAAGATTAACTGAGATACGGTCTGGAACTCTTGAAACTGATCGGTTCGCCTGAACAGAGCCGACATAAGCCGGACTGCTCAACGGAACTGACATATTTAATCCGGGATATATCAAAATATTTCTTGATTTTCAAGCAGTTTTCAGAGATAATAATTTTTTGTCCAAAAGACTTGAAAGATAATAAAAAGTCAGCAGGTCAAAACAGAAATAATGTCAGTAGATCGAAAACTTTTGCAAACAATGGATTCCGAGGAAAATTAAAAAACGGATGTTTTTTAATTTTAACCCGGAATCCACTGTTTACCAAGGTTTACCGGAAACTTTTCGATCTACTAAAACTGAATGTTGATGAGTTACGATTTCAGTCCGATCTGAATCGTAAATCATCAAGACCTGTCAGCTTCGGAAGTCTTCACAGAAAGGAGAATATTTTGAAAATAAATTTATTTCGCAAGAAGCTGTGGAAACACAGCATTCGATCAAAGATGAGTGCGATTCTCATTATACAGACCACCCTGATATTAGCAGCTTTTGTTGCCTTCAACTATTTTACAGCCAGATCAGAAATGAATGACGAACTGAATCAGTTGGCGGAAATTATGGCGGAACGCCTGTCAAAAAATCTCGCAACGCCGCTCTGGGATATGGACAATGATATGGCGGATGAAATTATCCTGTCTGAAATGATGGAAAAACAGATTTATGCTGTTGTTGTAAGAGAAAGTAATAGCAGAAGCGTATTTGCAAGCAAAAAAAGAGACGATAAATGGGAAATCATAGAATCTGACAGCAATGAAAAAGATATCCGGAAAAAGAAGATTGCCATTGTAAAAAGCAAAGAGATCGTGAAAGACGACAGAAAATTAGGAGAAGTCAAAATTCATTTTACATCAAAGTTCATTCGGGAAAAGATTTATCGTTCTGTTTCCAGGATCACTGTGATGGCTCTGGTTGTAAATATCGCCTTGCTTATCACACTTCTTATCAGCATAGAAGGACTACTGATCCGTCCTATTCATAGCGTCGTCAGGGGGCTGAACAATATCGCACATCAGGTCAGCTCTACTGCCCATGAGGTCACTATGACCAGTCAGTCCTTATCTGAAAATGCCGCCGAACAGGCAGCATCCGTAGAGGAAACATCGGCCTCACTGGAAGAGATCTGTGCTATGAGCCGGGAAACATCGGAACTGGTTGCGGGGGCTGAGACATTGATGAATGAAAACATATCGAAATCAGGCCAGTCCCTGAGGGCACTCATCGAGCTGACGTGCCAGATGACACAGATTGAGGCAGACGGCGGCCAGATGATTTCGATTATCAAAAATATTGACGCCATTGCTTTTCAGACAAACCTGCTTGCGCTCAATGCGGCTGTGGAAGCGGCACGCGCCGGCGAAGCCGGAGCAGGCTTTGCAGTGGTCGCGGAAGAAGTGAGGAATCTGGCAATGAGAGCCGCAGAAGCGGCAAAAGATACTCAGGGGCTGTTAGATACCACCGTGAATCGCGTCAGCCAAGCGACCCGCTCAATAAAAAATGTCAATAACGACTTTGAAGGAATTATTGAATCTGCAACGATAATGGGGGAAAAAACCGCTTCAATTAACAGAGCAAGCAATGATCAGTTTAAAGGAATCGAACAACTCAGTATTCATTCAAACGAAATTGATAAAACCACTCAGCAGGTTGCCGCAAGTGCCCAGGAATCTGCGGCTGCATCCCAGGAGCTTCTGAGCCAGGTAAAATATATGACGAATTTCACAAAAGAACTTGCGGCCATGATCGGAGGAAAACAGTGACAGTGATTCCAAGAGGCAGCCAATGCTGAAATCTTATCACGATGACATAGGACGACTGGCATTTATATATGGTCATAGCGGCCTGAAGTCAGACAAAAAAAATCGGATATATTCTGTTGCAGCAGCAATTATTGACACTGACGGGTCAAAAAAGGAATTTGATTCCCTTGTTCGTTACGACCTGCTGACCGGAAGAGAAAGATATTATTCCAATATCTCCAGGGAAATGCTTCGTGACTCGCCCGAGCCGGAAACTGTGATTGCCGAACTCGGAGCATTTCTGAAAGAACAGAAATTTGCCTTTGTATTTGATAATCACAATGACCTCGGAGCATTGCAAAAGTTTTGCGAAAATATTCGCATTGCGGATATCAGCTTTGCCTGTGAATTCTTTCTCCCGCATCTGGAATCCTACACGCCCCGTAGAATCTGGGAGCATGTTTTTGGAAAAAAGCGGGACAAAATATGTTTTACCGCACCGGAAATGGTCGCACTCTCCGTTGAGGTGGTAAAACATATCTGCGGGGGACCTCTTAATGACAGAATCTTCCCCCGGGCTGCCGCGATCCGCCATTATCTTGAGAAAAGTGACACACTTTTCGGAAAAGCTTTTGTTCATATAACAAAGAATTATAAAGAATATTTCGGCGGACTTTTTGATTCTTGCAGCGTCACGGACACATCGAAATGGAAGCAGTTTCTTGAAAAAGCGGAAAAGCCTTCCCGGAAAAAAACAAAAAAAGAGACGTTTAAAAAAATTTCTCCGGATCATCTTGAGACCTTGTATCGCGGGATGGCGGACGCTGGAAAAGGATTTGTATTCAGGCATGAACAGACTGAATATGCCCGGCATGTGACTGACGCATTGAACGATAACGCGATTCTGACCATCGAAGCCGGGACAGGGACCGGGAAAACCCAGGGATATCTGATACCGGTCATGGAGTTTCTCCAGAGGAATAATAACGCACGCATAGCGATTTCCACCTATACCAAAAGTCTTCAACAACAGATTTTTCAAAGAGAAATCGCTTTTACCAGGGAAATTTTCAATCACTACCAGGATATCCCGATTGCACTTCTGAAGGGAAAATCAAGTTATATCTGTGCTGAGAAGCTTGGTCATGTATATGAGGAGGAACTGGGAGGTGAAAGGCTTCTGACATGGCTGTACTTTGTCAACCTTGTCTTTCATTTCCGGGATGCGGACAGGGATTCCGTGGGAGAAAAGATTAAATCCTGTCTTAATGCGGATTTCTATTTTGGTCAGATGTTTGCTGAGATATCTGCAAGAGACGGCTGTACGCCCAGGCATAAGCGGTGTCCCGCGCAGGTTGTGACATCCGAGGCATCTTCGGCGCGTCTGGTTGTCACCAATCACCATAAGCTTGCCCTGCTGGATCAGGACGCCATCTTATCGGGACTGTTTACCAATTATGTCATTGATGAGGCCAATCATTTTGAAAACGCGGTACGGAGCGCGTTCGGAGAAGAAGTCAGTTCATGGGAAATTTCGGGAACCATCCGATCTTTACTCCCCAGCGTTACCCGGGTACTGAAGCGGGCAGCGGGTAATCTTGCAACAGATATCGGTAAATCCCTGGCAGCGATGGATGCGGTGCGTCAGCTTATCAGAACTCTCAGACATTCGCTCGGCGCCATGAATCCAAAGGCGGGTTCGGGACAGGTTACCGAGCTTCCATACGAACACCCTGCATTTCAGCGAGAACATATCGGGGAGCGTATAAACGAACTGAAAGGTGCCCTGAAGGACATCGGGGAGAATCTGAAGCTTATCAGGGATACTGATATTTGCAGGGCTTTAAAAATACAGCCCAAAACCAGGGAAAAAATCAGGATTTCCATTCATCAGACAGATGACTATGCAACATCCCTCGGGGCCGTCGAAGAGAGTTTTCTTTCCGCGGATAAGGTCACGGCATTCCAGTGTTTCAGCAAAAACTGGACCCTGATGGCGCAGTCGGTTGAAATCGGCGATCTGATTCGGAGGAATATTTATGAGAAAAAGGACTGCATAATATACACTGCCGCGACTCTCTGCCACAAAGGGAGTTTTATGAACTTCCGGCGAATCACAGGAATGGACCAGCCGCTTACCGATGAAGAAGGAGAACCGGTCAAAGTATTCCGGTTTGAACTTATTCCGTCCCCTTTTTCCGGGGATGCTATGGATATCTCTGTTCCCCCGGATGCTGTCAATGGGAGATATGATAATAAAGAGGCATGGATAAAAACAATCGCCGCGATTCTCCCGGAACTTATAGAACAAAACAGGGGGCGCACACTCGTCCTGTTCTCAAGCTACAGTGACCTGAATCTGATCTCGGAAAGAACTGCGGAATCGTTAACGAACTATCCTGTCCTGATCCAGCAGCAGGGATCACCGACAATTAACCTGTGCGACGAATTCAGGGAGATAAAAGAGAGCGTGCTTTTCGGTGTGGATACGTTCTGGTATGGCGTGGATTTCAAAGGTGATACACTGACCCAGGTGATCATCACCCGCATTCCTTACCCGTCGCCATCCGAACCGATTCAGATGGCGAGGAAAAAAATTATGTCCTCAAAAGACTATTGGAGTCGTTATTACTATGATACCGAGATTAAAGTGAAGCAGGGGATCGGGCGGCTGATCCGATGCGATACAGACAGGGGGAAGGTTGTGATCCTGGATTCAAGGTACAGGTTTTAAGATTTAAGATTAGGAGTGGAGAAATAGAGCGAAGCGGTTTTTCGCATGTTGCCGCAGATGCAAAAAACAGATCCTTTTTCCTTGGGATTATGCAGATGATCCGGTGTTAGTTTTCCGCAGATTCATAAAAAAGGATATGCGGAACCGTACAAAGGCAGCGGGAAACCGATAATTCTTATGGGGATAAATTTCAGCACGGAAAAGCGGAATCTGGAGGAATGGAAAACCGAAAGGCTGTAACATTTTTTTGACGTCTCATTCTGAATTTCCAGGCCATATTTGTCCGCAACTGAAAAATCTATAGTCTTTCCAATAGGTTCTCATGAATATTATCAAACCCTCCGTTGGACATAATAAGGATAAGATCGCCGCTCCTCGCCTCCCTGACCAGGAAGTCCGTGAGAGATTCCGTATCATGAAAATGCCAGGCATCTTTGCCTTGGTGTTTCAGGTCATCCACCAGTTTTCCAGAGGAAAACCGTTCGCCCGGGGGAACTTTATCCAGACGGGAGGGCTGCCGGATGCATATGAGATCAGCTTTATCAAAACAGAGGGGATAAACATCCTGAAACACCTTTCTCATGCTAGAGTTGGTCCTGGGTTCGAATACCGCCACCAGCCGCCCCTCCTGGCAATGGTGTTTTACCGCGCGGATGGTTTCCTTTACTGCTGTGGGATGGTGGGCAAAATCATCCATCACTGTGATGCCTCGTTTCTGACCGCGTATCTCCTGTCGCCGTTTTACTCCCCGGAAGGTTTCCAGTGCCTTTCCGATGACCGGGGCCGGTATTCCCAGGTTATCAGCCACAGCAATCGCAGACAGCGCGTTGAGCAAATTGTGTTCCCCCATAAGCCCGGTTCTGAATTCGCTGAAGTGTTTCCCATATTTCCGCACTTCAAAAACTGTCATGGGCGGGGCAACAGAGATGTTTCCTAACTGCCAGGGAGAAGCAGTGTCTTTGCCGTATCTCACAACCCGGCATTTTCCTTTCCTGACGAGTTCTTCCACATTCTTATCCCCGTCAAAGGCCATGAGCGCGCTTTCAGGGGGGATGCCGGAGATAAAGGTTTGAAAAGCTTCTTTTACGTGATCAAGGTCGCGGAAGATATCTGCATGGTCAAACTCGACGCTTGTAAGCACTGCCGCGGACGGGGCATAGTGGAGGAACTTGGGGCCCTTGTCAAAAAAAGCTGTGTCGTATTCATCTCCTTCGATGACAATAACGTCCCCTTTTCCGAGGCGGTAATTGCTGTTAAAATCCTTTAAAATCCCGCCGATGATAAAGGAGGGATCAAGCCCGGCTTCGTGAAGTATCCATGTAATGATGGAGGAAGTGGTGGTTTTGCCGTGCGTGCCTGTGGCAAGAACGGCCTTTTTGCCCCTTGCAAGAAATCGGTTGACAGCCTGGGGCATGGAGCAGAAATGAAGCCCCTGCTTAAACATTTCCTGTGCTTCGGGATTGTTTTTGGTAACAGCATTTCCCACGATAACGAGGTCGGGGCCGTATGCAAGGTTGTTTTTGTCAAAGCCGTCAGATGCTGTGATGCCCTTGTTCTCGAGGAAGGTACTCATGGGCGGATACACTTTTTCATCAGAGCCTGTGATTTCAAAGCCTTTTTCTTTGAGCATGGCCGCGAGCGCGCCCATTGCCGTGCCGCAGATTGCAATCAGGTGTATTTTTTTGATATCGTCGGGAATACGGTTTTTTGTCAGATTCATATTTTCATCCTTTGGTTGTAAAATGTAAATGCTGGTTTCTATCCCACTGATTCTTATAAATAATGTCCGGGTCATTCAATGTAGCACGATTTTTCAAATCGTGCCTGAACGAATTACAAATTCGTTCTATAACAGAGCATATCTGATGATTTTATCCAGTACAAATAATGCCAGATCGTTCAATGTAGTACAACTTGGAAATTCGTCCCTCCCTCTTATAATAGATAAAAGGGGACGAATTCCAAGTTGTTCTACAACAGAGCATATCTGATGGTTTTATCCAACTGATTTTTATATAAATAATGCCAGGTCGTTCAATGTAGCACGATTTTTCAAATCGTGCCTGAACGAATTACAAACTCGTTCTACAACGGGTGCAATTAAAAGTGTCAGGTGAAACCGCCGTCAGCCCTCGTTCCCAAACTCCGTTTGGGAACGCGATTGCCCGCAAAACTCCGGTTTTGCATGAAATATCAGGTATCTGCAAACAGAGTTTGCCTGCAAGTGTGTTCCCAAACGGAGTTTGGGAACAAGGTGAAGTGCTGAGTACCTAACACTTTTAATTACACCCTTCTACAACAGAGCATATCCGATGGTTTTATACAATTGATTTTTATATAAATAATGCCAGGTCATTCAATGTAGCACGATTTTTCAAATCGTGCCTGAACAAATTACAAATTCGTTCTACAACAGAGCATATCTTATGGTTTTATCCAATTGATTTTTATATAAATAATGTCAGGTCGTTCAATGTAGCACGATTCTTCAAATCGTGCCTGAACGAATTACAAATTCGTTCTACAACAGAGCATAGCAGTTTCGAACTCCCAGTAATTGCCATCATCGATGCTGCCGTAAGATAAGACAGCATATGCGGTTTTTTGCACTCCTGCTGTAAAAAAACTGGGATGCTTTATTCGAACAGCGGGTATTGAAAAATGAAGCGGACAAGGACGAGATTTTGCATCACATTTGTATCATCTTCCCTGACTGCGTTGAAAACACAGGAGGTTTCCAAAATGATATCCCTGGTGAAATGATATCGGATCCGGGGATTAATACGCAGGCTATGGGTTTCATCGTTCTCGCGATCTGACTGATTCAGATAGTACCTTGCTGACAGATTTCCACGGAACTCTTCTGTGAATCTTTTGCCTATATCGAATCCCAGCACCGTCCTTTCTGTTGTTCCTCCGCTTCCGCTGGCCGCTCTCACGTCTTGGGAAAAAGAGAGTTTCCAATTGGTAAGCTCGCCGCTGTAAGACAGATCAATACTCCCCTTTATTCCCCATGTTTCATTTTTTTCAGTATAATAAGGTAGTAGCTGGTATTCAAAAAGGGTGTAACGGCCTCCGAAATCAACGACGAGGCTCGTGGTTTCACTCATTTGCCAGCTTCCCCCGCTGGTCCATGAATAGTTATCTACACTCGTATCCGTAAAATCATGCCGGGCATATCCGAAATTCATTCGTCCGATAGTCAGCGGGATAAACTCCCCGAGATGATGTGTAAGCCCCAAATTAATGCTGTGGGATCGGTAGTCACTGCTTTCAGGATCATCCTGATCATAGGCATACAGAAGCGCGACGCCAGTCTTTTCGGACACAAGGTAGTTGCCTGAGAAAGCATAATGATACCGATCACGATCAGAAGTACCCAGCGTTATGAGTCCGGTATCTTCCATATCCCGGTCCCGCCGGGAGTCTTTTTTGTAAACGGCTTTTGAAAAAACACGCAGTCTCTCGGTCAGTCGGTAATCAACCTGTCCCTTAAAATTGTAATCCAGCGCGTCCAACTCGTCTTTTTCAGCATGTGCGATCCGGTCAAGCTGACCGGAAAGACGAGCATCCATGCGTTCGGTCTTTTCTATGAGTTCCAGTTCCGGGGAAAGGGTTGTGATAAAATCATTTGTTTTATCTTTTTCGCTAAAAAAGACGTTGTCATTATATTCCTGTTTCAGTGTTACAGAAGGGATAATATTGAAATCGTCCCCCTGTACTCTGTCTGAACATAAATATGTCGTAATAGTCATCAGGAATATGAGAATGAAACGTGATGCGTGATGCATAATTTTCCTGTACAACAGGGTCGGGGTGATCCTAGACCTCCGAGGTTTTGATAAATAACCGGGTCCGCTGAGTTTTCGGAAACCTCGGAGGTCTTGGCTGAAGGTTCGAAACTTAGTGATCCCAGACCTCCGAGGTTTTGATAATAACCGGGACCGCTAAGTTTTCGGAAACCTCGGAGGTCTTGGCTGAAGGTTCGAAACTTAGTGATTCCAAACCTCCGAGGTTTTGATAATAACCGGGACCGCTGAGTTTTCGGAAACCTCGGAGGTCTTGGCTGAAGGGTACGAAACTTAGTGATTCCAGACCTCCGAGGTTTTGATGATAAGCGGGTCCGCTGAGTTTTCGGAAACCTCGGAGGTCTTGGCTGAAGGTTCGAAACTTAGTGATTCCAGACCTCCGAGGTTTTGATAATAACCGGGCTCCGCTGAGTTTTCGGAAACCTCGGAGGTCTTGGCTGAAGGGTTCGAAACTTAGTGATTCCAGACCTCCGAGGTTTTGATAATAACCGGGTCCGCTGAGTTTTCGGAAACCTCGGAGGTCTTGGCTGAAGGGTTCGAAACTTAGTGATCCCCGCGAGCAACAGCGCACTAAGGAACGACAATCACATCTCCCCTTCGGAGTCGGATGTTTTGTTCCAGATTCTCCCCGTATGAGACATCATCATATCTGAATTCAAATATTCTGGTTCTCCTTCCTTCCTCCCTGAATATCTTGATTTCATTTCTTTTTGCAAAAACATTCAGCCCGCCGGCCATGGAAAGTGCCTGCAAGACATTTATATTTGCATTCAGGGCAAATCGCCCGGGATGATTCACTTTTCCAATAATGTAAATCAGCATGCTGTTGACCTGCCGAATCTCCACGGACAGGACCGGATTGAGTATAAAACGCGGGGAGAGCCTGTTTTCCAGTTCTGTCTTCAACTGAGCAACTGTTTTCCCGGCTACAATGACTTCGCCGATCAGTGGAAAGGCGACTTTTCCATCAGGCAGCACGGTCAGTGTTCTTGACATGTCCTTATTCTTCCAGACCGAGATATCCAGAACATCCCCGGGACCCATAATATAATCCTGAATAAACCGCTCTTCTGGCAAATCCTGTTCAGTAATTTCAGAAGGATCTTTCTCATCAGCGGCCTGCACGGGTATTGTCACCATCCATGCTAAAATAAATAATAATACTATTAGTATGATATGCTTCATCATTCAATATTATGCAAACTAATCAGATACACCATCACGCATCACATCTGCCCAACTATCCTTTCTGCCTCATCTTTTCCATAAAAACTCTCACCTGCCTCAATTGCTTTCCTCAGTTTCTCTTTAGCCTCACTTGTTCGCCCGGTCTTATAAAGCACCATCCCCATATGATAACTAATCGTGGGATTTTCAGGAGCGTCGGAAAGGGCTTTTTCAATGAGATCGATTGCCCGGTTCATATTTCCCATTTTGTAGTAAACCCAGCCGAGTGTATCCTTAATTACCGGTTCCTCGGGCCGAAGTTTCCGGGCTTTTTTTGCCATTGAGAGGGCCTTCTCAAGATCAGCTTCAGATTCGGAATGTTCGCAAAGCAGAAACGCCAGGTTATTTGCCGCTACCCATAGATTCGGTTTGGCTTCAACTGCTTTTCCATAAATCTGCCTGGCCTTATGGTATTCTTCGCTCTGTTCGTAAAGATATCCTAAAGACAGATAGGCTGCTGCGTTACCAGGATTGGCTTTTAATGCGGATTCGAATTTCTCAATAGCCTCCTTCTTCTTTCCTCGGATCATATACAATCTGGCAAGATCATTATGCGGAGTCTGCCATAATGGCTGAAGGTTAATGGCCTTCTCGAAAGCTTCCTCAGCTTTATCATAATCTTTACACGTAGTGTGAATCCTTCCCAGTAAGTTATAAGTGAAGACTTCCCCAGGCTTCTCCCGGAGACGTGCCTCACAGATTCCAGTGGCTTTGTCAAAGTTTTCCTGCATGATATATCGCTGTATCAGGGCAGTAAGAAGCGATGCTGAACGGGCATTTGCTTTATACCCCTGTTCCAGTTCTCGTATTACAGCATCCTCCTTATTCTGCCTGGCATACAGGCGGCTTAACCTCAGATAACTTAATGGGCTTTCAGGATTTTTTTGCTTTATCTTCTTATATTCGTCTTCTGCCTGGCCAAAATCATCTGATGTCAGAAGCAAATCTCCCAAACTTGCCCGGATGTTATGGTCTTCCGGATGATTTTCCAGGATTTTCCTCAGGTAGTCCTCAGCCTTTTTGTATTTCTTGTTCAGAAGATATATACGCGACAATCCGAACAGAACATCCTTTGATTCTGGGTTATCTTTCAATACGCTGCGGAGTGTATCCAGTGCCAGTTCTGTTTCCCGGTTCATAACATGAGCTTGTGCCAGCCGGAGATATCCGGGGACGGATTGCGGCTCTTCTTTAACAACGGTTCGGAATTCAGAGATGGCATTTAAGCCGTCTCCGTTCAGAAGATAAATCTCTCCTTTGATAAAACGGGCTTCAATGTTTTTAGGACTCTCTTTCAGAACTTCTTCCACATATTTTTCTGCCTCATCAATATCATTAAGCATGAGATACGTCTTTGCGAGCAGGTTTCTGACTCGGATAATATCCGGATTCGCCGGATCTTTATCAAGCAAAAAGCACGCCTTTAACACATCAATGACTTTATCGCTTTTCTTCATGTTCGCATACAATTCACTCAGCAGAAAACGAAGCGCAAAACTTTCTTCAATCTTCCGAATAGCGTCTGTAAGCTCTTCTTCAGCATCTTCAAACTGTTTTTTTAAAATATAGAATCTGGCGACCCGAAGTCTTCTGTCCTCATTATCCGGATCAGATGAAATAATCTCTTTCAGCAGGGCACGGGCTTCTGTTTTACGATCATGATCCCAGTAAAGACTGGCAAGCGTGAGCTTATGACCGATATTTTCAGGCTCCAGATCGGTAACTTTTTTAAATGCTTTCATGGCATCACCTGCTCGTCCTTTCCTGTTGCAGAGCCTTGCCAGTGCAATATGAAGTTCGGCAGATCCGGGATTATTCCTGATACCGTTTTCCAGTATATCTTCCGCGCTCCGGTCATCTTTTTTCTGCGAATAGGCCGAAGAAAGCAGCAGAAAAACATCCGGTTCTTCTATCTTTCTTTCCAGCAGGTCTTTCAGATGGGTTATGGCTCGGTCCGTATCTTTTTCAGCCAGCATAACCGCGCCTTTCAAAATAAATGCTTCCTGTTTCTCAGGATCGTTTTTAATTACAGTTTCAATGTGTTGTCCTGCTTTAACCGGGTCAGCCCTTAGAAGTAACTTTCCAAGCTGCAAATGGGCATCTGAATGTTCCGGGAAAAGTTCTGCTGTTTTGGAAAATCCTGAGTAAGCAATTTTAATTTTTCCCTGTCTGAGTGCAATCATTCCTAGCATGTAGTAAGCTTCAGCAAATTCAGAATCAATTTGGACGGCGTTCTTAAATTCCAGCCGGGCCTTTACGTAATCGCCATTTTCATAGAAACTCATCCCTTTATCAAAAAATTTTTTCTTTTTCTCGTCAGCGCTAGTGCAGGATGCTATTACGCCGACTATGATTATCAGGCACAGCCATATCGGAAATCTGGTTTGCATTTTTTCTCCTTATCCTCTACTTCTTTTCTGATTCTGACGGATTCTGTTGGTTCAGGCCTCCGACCCGAGTCCCCTGACCTTGGCACAACTCTGTTGTGCAAATAATGTAAAAAAAACAGAAAAATAGTTATTTGTCAAGGCAATTTTTATAGCGCATACCGTATTTGCTGTTTTTATTGTTTTCTTTTTTCTTGCTGATTCCGTTTTTTTTCGTCCTGAACTCCTGAACTGAATTTTTTATTTAATTGTTTCATGATAGTGTTATAGAGCTTATCAAGATAACGGAGTGCTCCGGGCAAAGCTATAGATATTCATGATTAAAAGATGACTTCGGAAGTCACTATTTCATAATTTATAGTCCCGCAGAGTTCAAAGCTTGCTTTGTGATTAAAAACAAACGGATGAAAGTCCCGAATGAAAAATTCCCTTTACAAAAGGGGGAGTCGCGGCGGACTTTCATCATTCGTTGTGACCGTCAGGTCATGGAAGTTCCCCGGAATGACAGCTTTAACCTATTGCCATTCCGGGGAAAATCGGATGTTTTCCGATTTTAACCCGGAATCCACTGTCTGCGAAAGTTTTCGATCTACTGATAATAGATAAAGGGGGACGAATTTCCAAGTTGTTGTTGTAGTACACCACTTTTTAAGTTCGTCCCCCCCTTTTTAAAGGGGGCCTGGGGGATTTTACGTTACTAAAAAAGAGTGTTGCGGCAGAAATCCCCCGGCCCTTTAAAAAAAGGGGGACGAATTTAAAAATTGATGTAGTAGGCCCATAAATTGTGAAATATGAAATAGTGAGGTTATTTCATTTTTTTCCCTGTAATCAGCAGTAATTTTCCCTGTGCGAGATAAAACGGTGGGAAAAATCATGGCCGAACACCTCATACTTGACGACTTCTACACAAAAAAGATGCTGATTATAACGGATTTTGGGGAGGCACTTTCCTGTCCCGGAGGGACATCCGGGAATAGTCCGGCAATTCATTGCCGGGCTGCGCAGCCTGTCGGAGAGTCCCGCAGGGACGACTGATTCAGTCGTCCCTGCGGGACTCCGGGAGATGTTCATGTCTCTTACCCGGCAATGAATTGCCGGGCTATTTTCAGATGTCCCTCCGGGACAAAAAATACCATCCCCAAAATCCGTTATAATCAGAAAAGATGAAAAGTCGGAGCCCATCGTTCATCTGAAAGAAAAGTTATAATTGAAGGTGGGAACAGTGCAAATTTTCCTATCGGATGAATGCGCTGACTGGCAGAGATTTTCCCTTATCCGGGCTTCCTGCCCCGTGAAAAACATTTCAACACTGATATGTTTTGATATTTACCGGATCAATGCCATAAAAGGGCTGTATGCCACTTCGTAAATCCGTCTTCCCTACCCGGCTCAGATTGACAAATTCGAGCCGCCGGACTTGTCAGTCCGGCGGGCTTTTTTATCTGGCTTTTATCTGGCTTTTATCTCGCCCTTCAGAATTTTCTTCAGTCCCTTAAGCGTACCTTTCCATACCGCATCCTCGCCAGCCATAATAGCCACAATAACATCTTGTTCCACGCTGATTTCCATAACAATTTCTTCGTCTCCGACCTTGAAAACTGCTTCTCCCCATCTTTCAGCGGGTAGGCCTGTGCTTTCACAATCGTAATCTGTCCGGATTTCTCCGGTCATCCTGATTTCTCCCATCTTCTCCTCCTTATCACCGGGCGGATAAACTTATAAATTCCGCGGAGTGCAAAGCTTGCTTTGCGAGAATTCCCGGATTGGCAAAGCAAGCTTTGCACTCCGTCATATAATCACAATTCTCCGAATGCGATATCAAGCACCTCAATCATGAAATCAGCATCCGCAGATGTAATACACATGGGCGGCTTGATGCGAAGCACATTTCCATAGAAACCGCCTTTTCCTATAAGAAGCCCCAGTTCCCTTGAACGCTCAAAAATCTGTAAGCATTCGTCATTTGCAGGTTCTTTGGTATCCCTGTCCCTCACCAGTTCGATACCTGTCATCAGTCCCATGCCTCTTACGTCACCGATGATCGGGTATTTTTCCATGAGTCTTTCAAATCCCTGCATCAGAACATTCCCGATTTCAAGGCAGTTCTGCTGGAGGTTTTCCCGGTCAATTACTTCCAGAACCGCCTTTCCCGCGGCGCAGGATACCGGATTTCCACCGAATGTGTTGAAGTGAATCCGGCTTGTAAGGGCACTGGCGATATCCGGGGTCGTTACAACAGCAGCCAGCGGCGCGCCGTTGCCCATGCCTTTTGCTATAGTGACGATATCCGGAATAACGTCCTGGGTTTCAAATCCCCAGTAATGCGTACCTGTGCGCCCGAATCCCGTCTGGACTTCGTCGGATATGCAAAGGCCCCCTGCTTCCCTGACATATCGGAACGCGTGTTTCAGATAATTATCCGGGTAAACAAGAGAACCCCCGACTCCCTGGATGGATTCCGCGAAGAACCCCGCTACACGGCCCGGGCTGGCAAATTTAATAAGGTCCCCGATATCGGCTGCATATTTCGAGCCTGCTTCGGGGTCATCCCGCCCCCAGTGGCCCCGGTAAGGGTCCGGCACAATTGCATGGTGGATTCCGAAACTGTGCGGATAATTGAATTTCCAGGTACTATGGGCTGTCAGGCCCATCGCGGAAGCTATGCCGCCATGATAGGCATTGCGGAGCGCAATGATATCATAATTTCCCGTATAAAGGCGGGCCATGAGCATTGCCAAGTCATTTGCTTCGGAGCCTGAATTGACAAAATAGCATACCCCCAGGTCCCCCGGCATTTTTTCAGCCAGCATCTTTGCGTATTCGGCAATCGCGGGATGAAGATAGATGGTTGTGATATGCTGCAAAATTTCTGACTGCTCGCGGGTTTTCTGAAGAACGTAAGGATGGCAGTGCCCCACACTGATGGTTACGATACCCCCGAAAGCATCCAGGTAGCGACGTCCTTTCTCGTCATAGACATACTGCATCGAGCCTTCGACAATCATGAGCGGGTTTTTATAATATGTAAGCAGCGCAGGTGTAAGATACTGTTCTCGCATATCTGCCACCGCCTCCCGTGAAGGCCCCGCGTAAGGCTCCGGGTTGTGGTCATAAGGGGGAAGCTTCGGTATTTTCATTATGATTTTCTCCTTTATGATTTACGATTTACAATTTCTGTCCGGTCGTAATTCGTAAATGTTTCTGACTTTCATGTTTTATAACTGGTCAGCCCCTTGTTCCCAAACGGAGTTTGGGAACAAGGACTGAAAATATTCCCGACTTTCATGTTTCGTAACTCCTCGGCCATCGTTCTCAAACTCCGTTTAGCCTTCTGCAAACAGAGTTCGCTTGCAAGTGTGTTCCAAACGGAGTTTGGGAACAAGGACTGAACATCGGAATTGTAAATCCGAAAATTTCAGACTCAGAGACTTCAGACCCCTCTGAAGTCCTGTCACGTTTCACGCATCACGCAGCCTCTTCCGATGAACTGCACGTTTCTTTGCAATTGTTTTTAATATCCGTGAAACTTCGGATAAGGCCTTGATTTTCAAAGCAGCTTCTGTATAGTATCGTTCTGCCCTTTCCTCTAATTTACGGGCAGTATCCAGCACATCTTCCGCGCTCATGGTATCCGAGTTTCCGCATACAACATGGAAAGGTGATCTTGTAAAGTCCCTGATCGGTTCCAAGATCATCTCCGTTACATTTTCACGACGGGCGCGGAGAATGGTCTGCTTATTCTTTTTCCCGTCTGCGGCGAACTGCTCGAATATTTCTTTATAGTCCGCACATAGGGGATTTTCTGCCGCGGATGTGTAAAAGGCATGGTCAGACGTCTCCAGTTCCTCGGCAAAATTAAGAATGCTTCCGAAATTTATCAGCGGCATATTTCCTCCTACTGTATTTTTGCTCGTTCCCAGGCTCCGCCTCACTGCCATTAAGTTAAGAGTCGGAGCGACCTGATAATGAGGCATAACTTACTGAAATAACATCTTCGTCAGCGGGCTGCGTTCCTTAACTTAATGGCAGTGAGGCTCCGCCTGGGAATGCATTCCGCAAGGCTCTGCCTTGCGAGGTGTTTCTCTGATTAACTCATCTGCTTCACCTGTAACTTGTAGGGTGGGGTTTACCCCACCGATATTAATTATTTGAAATTATTAAGAATCGGTGGGATAAACTTCACCTTACAGGTTATCATATCAGAACCAGCGTTCGATGACGACCTTTGTATCTGTAAAAAACTGGAATATTTCCTGACCATGCCCTTTGATATCGCCGAACATGGAGTTGCCTGCACCTCCGAAGGGGAAGAAGCTCATGGGTGCGGCAATGCCGATATTCACACCGATCATACTCGGCTTCACCCGATATTTGAATTCCCGAACCACGGCGCCGCTTTGCGTATAAATACAGGCAGCATTGGCAAATCCCCGGGAGTTGATCAGTTCGATGACTTCATCAAGATTTTTAAGTCGCATCATGCTGACCACAGGGCCGAAAATTTCCTCCCGGGCAATGGTCATATCAGGGGTGACATTGTCAAAAACGGTGGGGCCGATAAAGAAGCCATCCGGATATCCTTCGACTTTTACGCCTCGTCCGTCAAGAACCAGTTCCGCTCCTTCCTCGATTCCCTTCTCAATATAACCCAGAACCCGGTCCCTGTGGGCTGCGCTGGCAAGCGGACCCATAGCGGTCTGTTCATCCAGACCATTCCCCATTTTTATGGTTTTTGCAGCAGTAATAAATTTTTCCCTGAGTTGGTCAGCAATATCCCCGACCATTGCGAGAATTGCGCCTGACAGGCATCGCTGGCCTGAACATCCATAGAACGAAGTGATAATGGAAGGCAGTCCCTCATCTATGCAGGCATCCGGCATCACTGCCACGATATTCTTCGCGCCCCCGAGTGACTGGACTCTTTTGCCGGTCTCACCGCACCGTTGATATACATATTTTGCCGTGGGTGTGGAGCCTACAAAAGATATTCCATCTATATCCGGGTGATCCAGCATGGCATTGACCACATCCCGGGAACCGTGGAGCATATTAATAACCCCTTCGGGAAAGCCCACCTCATCCGCAATTTCAAATATCCGGGTCTGTGTCATGGGGACCTGTTCGGAAGGCTTTACGATAAAGGTGTTGCCAGCAACGAGTGCATAAGGCAGGAACCACCAGGGAACCATAGCGGGGAAGTTATAAGGGGCGATAGCCGCAAATACCCCCATAGGCTGGCGATGGCCGTAGCAGTCTATATCTTTGGCTACATCCTCCAGGGTATAACCGGTCATAAGTGTTGTAACACCGGTAGCATGTTCCACATTTTCTATCATGCGCCGCACTTCTCCCCGTGCCTCGTCAATAATCTTTCCCTGCTCTGAGGTGAGGGTTTCAGCGATATCATCAAAATTCTCCTCAAACGCTTCCTTTAGGCGAAAAAGATAGCGCGATCGGGTCAGGGGCGGAGTACATCGCCATTCCCAGAAGGCATCTTTCGCCGCGCGTACCGCCTGATCCAAATCAGCCTTGGTGCTGTAGGGAACACGGGCAATTTTCTCCCCTGTGGCCGGACACCACACATCGCCAAGCGTGTCTGATTCAGACTCAGTCCATTCACCGTTAACGTAATTCTTTACTATCGGCAGTGACATATATTCTCCTCTGTAAAACACATTATTTTTAATAAGGGATTTCCTCAAAATTAATATAGCCGGTATCTTGCTCTCAATCTTGCTCCTGCTCTTAATCTTGCTCCTGCCTGATTAAGATTTAAGAAAGGAATACGCTCAAAGTCCCTGCGGTTCCGAGTAACAAGTGTTGCATTCCGGCTGAGAGCGACAGCGGCAATTTTCAGATCCTGTGTACCGATCCGTATTTTCTGCTTGCGGAAAATCTGAAACTGAGCTTCTGCGCGCTGATGCAGACTGAGATGGTCGGTGTCCGATATATACAAGGTCATGCTTACTGCTCCTCAGCCTGATCTGTCTCTTTGCGGTAAGCCGCTATTTCCGCCTGCAGACTGAGATGGTCGGTGTCCGATATATACAAGGTCATGCTTACTGCTCCTCAGCCTGATCTGTCTCTTTGCGGTAAGCCGCTATTTCCGCCTGCCAGTCATCGAATGTGGGATCATTCCGGAACCAGCCGAATTTGTCAAGCCAGGGGTTGTCCGGGCTTTCCGCAAGAGGAACTTCGATCCGGATCAGCTCTGACCGTTTTGTCAGATATTCAGATAACCGGGTTTTCACCTGGTGAATCACCTCGTCGCGGGAATCTCCCTCAGCAGTGATCTCGGGCCATCCTCTGACCCGTCCGATATACTTATTATTTTTCGGGGTTAAAATTACGTCTCAAATCATGAGTTTCCTCCGTTTCTTCCTATAAAACATCGTGTAAATTCACAGCCTGATTTTTTCATCTGTCTGAATTTATCAGACAGCGTGAATGTCAGAATCATCTGTGAAATCCGTGTGATCTGTGTAAATCTGCGGTTCTGAACCGCGGATTCAGCAGATTACCCGGATTACGCGGATTAAAAAGTGATCACAATCCGTGAAATCTGTGGAATCCGTGTAAATCTGCGGTTCAAAGGGCAAGCAATAAGAACTACAAGGAAATCGTATAAGAAAGGGAACTCCCCCGCTTTTTCCCTTTCTTATACTTTTTCCTTGTAGTTATACAGCACATAACAGAACCCGGAATCCCTGCTTATCCATAATCCGTGTAGATGAAGCAGGAGCACGCCCCCCAATCTGCTCCTCCCCTCCTGCCTGAACGGAGAACAGAGGCATCCGACCTGCACTACACTCCGCTCGTCCCTCGCTGCGTTCCGCTCCGGTGCGAAATGCTTCTGTTCTCCTATCCTGCTTGTCTTGCCTGCCTGTTTACTTGTTTTGCTGACCTGGGGAGAGGACAAGCCGGAAACCGCGGTCGTCGTTCCGGGCCCCCGGCGAGTAGTAGCTCCGAAACGCCGACTGGCAGGGCGCCGCGGAGTTGCCCCAGCACCCGCCCCGCGTGACGCGGTAAGAGCCTGTAGTGGGACCCGTAGGATCAGTAAGAGAGCCTGCAGGGTAACTGCCGTACCAATCCTGGCACCACTCCCAGACATTCCCGTGCATATCGTACAACCCCCAGGCATTTGCTCCGAGGCTTGCTACGGGAATCGTCTCTGATTTGTATTCGCCTTCGGGACATCCGGCCAAAGGATAGTTGCCATCGTAATTACCTTGGTCAGTAGATAGACACTGACCAAAGTAAAACGGCGTATTTGTACCTGCTCTTGCCGCGTACTCCCATTCCGCTTCCGTAGGCAGACGATACGTTCCTTCTCCTCTCTGGTTCATTTTACTGATGAAGTCCTGAACGTCATTCCATGAAACTCTTTCAACCGGACAGTTATCCCCGCACTCCGTAAAATAAAGTTCCGGCGGATAACTCCCCGTCACTGCCTTCCACTGTCCCTGGGTCACTTCCGTGATCTGCATGTAAAACCCCTGTGTCAGCGTCACCTGATGCTGTGTTTCATCACTGTCTCTCCCCGGCTCATCTTCCGGGCTTCCCATCATAAATGTGCCTGCGGGAATCAGGTTGAAGGTCATGCCCAGGGAATTGGTAAAGGTCTGTCCGCCGCTGCCGGTATCTTCTACATAAACCACGCAGGTGTCCGTATCCCGGAGGTCATCATTATCGGTTACGGTCAGTTGAAAAGTCAGGGATGTCCCGCCAGCGTCCACCTCCGGCGCGGTAAATGTAAGTGTCGTAGATGCTGTATTTGAAAGGTTTGCTATGGCTCCCCCGGTCTGTTTCCAAGAATATGACACAATATAGCCATCCGGGTCAGTCCCCGAACCGTTCAGCGTGACCAGTTCCCCTTCGGTAACAGTCCGGTCTGACCCGGCATCAGCGGTCGGAGGCTGCTTTACGATGGTTTTAAATGTTGCCACAATAGTATGATCAGCATTCACATTGACAAAAGCATAGCTGGAAACCGCGCCCACGGAAGCCCCGTCCGCAGTTACATTTTCAACGCTGTAGCCGTTATCCGGCTCAAAGGTAAACGTCCGGCTCTCCCCCTCATCCACTTTCACCGCGCCGGACGGGGTTGTGGTTCCGTTTCCTCCTGCAACTGCTGTTATGGTATATTGCCTGGAAGATGCACCGGACTGTGTGACCGTAAACGTCTTTCCCGCAATGGTAAGGGTTCCTGTCCGGGAATTCGTATCTGAGTTGGAAGAAAGCGAATACCGCACTGTTCCGCTCCCGTCACCGCTGCTCCCTGATGTGATGCTTATCCAACTGCTGTGACTTGCGGCAGTCCAGCCGCATCCGGCAGGGGAAGTTACGCTTACACTCCCTGCCCCGCCGCTCTCGGAAAAGGATTCACTGGTGGGTGATATCCCGTAAGTACAGGAGGATACGGTTGAAAACAGCGAAACAGCCGGATCGCCCAGGAGATTGCTTTCATAATAACACCATCGCATACATGATTCATTGATTCGCCACGCATTATCCTCATGGCTGTCCGCGTTCATCCTCCCCAGGGTCTCCATGCCTTCACTGAAAAACGCATCCCAGAATTCACGGTCATACCGCTGACTTGCTCCGTCAGTGGAATTTCCCGCTCCCCAGCCGTATCGTGAATTGAATACCACCGCAAACATGCCGTTTCTCGTGGAAGTTGTCAGATGTTCAGCGATACAGTCCTCCTCGAAATTGCCGGGAATATATCCCTGCGAATAAGCGAACATGAAGTTTGAGTTCGTGAGCAGGTGAGTATCGGAATTATCCATAACATAATTATAATTGGCATGACCCAGGTGATTGATAACGGCATAAGCATCTGAGTTGATCTCGGCGATTATGAAATACTCATCCCATGAGCTGTCCCTTTCATAGAGCGTATCCGTTGTATAAGAAGAGTCTTCAGCAAAACCGGCAGTAGAATAACCATGTTCGGAAGACCCCAGTCTGATTTCCTCCATAGAATTTTTCGCATACTCTGAAACCCCGCCTAAACCCAGGTATTCACCGACCATCAGCGCAGAGTTTTTATAAGATGACGTACTGTTTTCATAATTCATTGTTTTATAAACAAAGTTTGACATTTCCTCGGCATCTTCCGCAGATGCACGGCCCACATACACCTCTGCCATCAGATCCACATCCCCGCCGTTTTCACCGTCGTTCGGCTCTCCCCACCGGCTGTCGCCGTCTTCATTATAGTTCCCGTCAAGACACTGATAATAAAGATCGCTGGGAATATCATCCGTCTCTGCATCCCATCCGTCCCATGATTCACAGTACAGTTTACGCATCGGGATAATGTCGGTATCCCCGCCCAGCAACACAAACCCGGTTTCCCAGTTGTTGTATGCATCAATAATAAAATTCCTGAGCCTCTCCGCATTATCCGTTCCTGGATAATTATCATAAATATCCTCAGTTGTAACAATAACAGCAGATAGTCCCCGCGCCTGCCTGTGATCAATCAGGTCACGGACATTGGGAGCGGTGGAAGCATCCCTGATGTCACGGCTTGTGATCAGAACATATTCATAAGTATCTGAGGGATCGCAAAAACCGTCTGTTCTCGGACTTACGGACGAGGGTGGCTTTTCAATATATGTGCCGAGGGTTTCAGGATTATCAACCTTCAGCCGGGAGATTACCCGGGAAGGGCTGACACGGACTCTTTCAGCCTGCCGTTTCCTGGTTCCGGGATTGGTAATAACCTTCAGAGACAGTTTTTTATAATAGGATAACTGACCGCTCACAGGTCTGTATTCCACCGGATGAAGATTGACCATAAGCAGGGAAACCCCGGAGAGTTTCTGAACCCCGACTGTATCATAAAGTCTGCCCGGATAAGGAGAATCCGAATTGTAAACCGCAGTGTTCTGAGGGGTTGCCGTTATTGTGACATTGGGCAGAAGCGGGTAAGGTTTCTGACCATGCTCCACCGTATGAGTCCCGGATAATGTAACCTTTTCACCGACCATAACTTCCACATGATCCGGTTCATGACCGCTCGGCAGGACAACCGTGGCAGGAATCACCGGCAGGACAGGTTCCCCGATGCGAGCCGATTTCGGAGTATTCCCGGATAACACAGTCTGCTCATTGCCGTTATATCCGATGGTTGTGGTAAGTTTCAATGACGGAACAGAATATGTGAGTTCCAGACTTTCAGGATGAACACCGGTATCACTGTCATTTTTATCACCGGATTTGGCAATGAGTTCGGATTCGCTGTAATAAATATCCGAAGGCCGGCTGACCGAATGCATGACAGTGCCGTCAGAATAACCGTCTCCGTCCGCATCTTTGTACCATGTTTCTTCATCCTGCGAATATTCATCTTTAAAAGGCTCCATCCCGTCACAGAACCCGAACAGCGTCACGTTGCCGTTTTCATCCGACGGAACTTCCAGACTGTACCTCCCATCCGAAGGGTTCGTAAACATATACTGCCCGTTTGCCAGCACCATGATATTCAGGGGAGTTCCGTTGTACGTCGCTGTTCCGGTGACTTTTACCCATCCGGAACTTGTGCGTGTTGTTGTTGCGGTAAGCGTCATCTGCCTGCTGTCCGGCGACGCAGGGGACATATAAATATCAGAATAGGACGCTTCCCATGAATTCAGAATCCGCTTGTAGGGCGCGAGTCCGTCGCAAAATGCGAACAGGGTGATCTGACCGTTGGCGTCCAAAGGGACATCCAGGTCATATCTGCCGTCCGACGGATCGGTGAACATGTACTCTCCGTTTGCCAGCACCATGACATTCAGGGGCTGACCATTGTAATAGACCGCGCCGCTGATGTTTGTACGTTCTGCGGCGTGAAGTGTTGCGGCCCCACAGACTGTCGCCAGCGTGATGATGAATACCAAAAGTTTTTTTGTCGTCATTTTTCCTCCTTTGTTCTGAGTTATGCTGCAAGTACAACTACAAGGAAAACGTATAAGAAAAGGAAGTTACCCGCTTTTTTCCCTTTCTTATACTTTTTCCCTGTAGTTATGCTTTCATACTCCGTTCGTCCCTCCTGCAAAGCCTATGCCCGCTTCAATGCTCTGTCATTCGCATCATACGGCAACTGGAAATTCCCGGCAACGATTCCGGGAACTGTGATATCTTCATCCGAAGACTCCCATCGCAGCGCATAGCCGTTCAACCGCAGGGTGACTTCTTTTAACTGCTCATCTGATGCTTCTTTCAGAATACGAAAACGATCCGCAGGAAACCCGATGATACGCCCGTCTGTCAGTTCGATAAAAATCGTCCGATTTCTCAAGGGCGTATTTATATTTATAAGTTGGGGGAGCGATTTTCAGTCTTGGAGGGACTTCTGAAAATAGCCCGGCAATTTATTGCCGGGTGGGTGTTCGGATCATCAAGTTCCGTGGGGACGACTAAAAGTCCGGCCTTTTCAGTCGTCCCTGCGGGACTGAAAAAACCGGGAATATTCGCCCCGGCAATAAATTGCCGGGCTATTTTCAGTCGTCCCTACGGGACTGCTCCCCCAAGTTGTAAATGCGCCCGTTTCTCAATTCGCCGAAGGTTCTGAGGTGAAACCCCCTTCTCAAAACTTATTTGGTCACCCAGTAGTTCTTATCCGATTTCTCTGCCCCGATCACGCATCATGTCTCACGCATCAAAAATTATCTCAGATTTCCATCCCCCCGGTTCTGCACAAACCTTAATCTGATGATATGTAACTGCTTTTATTTCATTTTTTATGAAATGGCGGTCAGGATCGTAGGATTCACAGTCCAGTTTTGCTGTGAGTTCATATTCTGAAATCCTAAGAACTTCAGCACTTTTTACAAGCAGTTCCCTGCCTGCCCAGAGAAATAATATCTCTCTCAGCCAGTTGACCATCAGGTCTGGCCAGTCATCTCCTGTTATATGAATCTCATGAGTTTTTTTGCCTTGGACTTTTCTGATATCCGTAATGATATCAGACATTGCATAGACAGCGTTTTCAAATAATTCCCCAAGGTCGGCCCCGGAGACAAGGACCCCGATATCAGCAGTGTGGTCAGTTAATTGATATCTCATAATTTCTCAGGCTGTTTCGTTATAGAACACTTGTCAGATTTTCAAGCTTGGTCAGCCAGCCATTAAAACGCGGGCAGGCTTGCCGTATAAGCCTCAGACCAATGCGCCGGCAAATACCCGGGCCATGAAATTTCTTGTCATAATGAGGAAACAGGGCTTTAAGTCGCCTTGACGGACAGGTTTCCACGCCATCATCAATCTGCCTGCTTCCCGGACTATTGCCTCTGCCCGGCTTTGTTTGTCAGTATCATGAAGTTCATCCGCAATGATTGCCGGGTCGCTGAATACCAAGGCTTCAAATTCATACTGCTGGATGTATGGAATAAGCCTTTGCTGCCTTTTCGGATCAAGCAGTTCAAGAATATCCTGCTCCAATTCTTCAGCACTTTTTCCCTGGCGGCGTTTGAAACCACACAAATCGTAAAAGGTGGTCACATAATCGAAACTTCCCAGCAAGCGCGGAAGTTCGTTACGAATACGGTCAAGACTGATGTTGCCGTTCATCGGAACGGGCGTTGTGAGAATCCCTTGTTCTGAGAGATAAGGCATTATCACCTGATTGACGAACTCACGCTCTGTCGCGCCTTCCACACTGATGCCAATCCTCAGCATAAGGGCGTTCCTCCGATCAGATTTTTCTCCCAGATATCGCCTATGCGATAGTCATGCATCCAGGATTCAATATGTTTTTCCTCCAACCGCAGAAAACGTGATTCATTATCAGGCTGTTCCACTATGATCACATCCTGCCATTCAAACTGATTTGCAAGTGTCACTGACTGGGTGGAGGCTATGATCTGGGTTTTATGAGCCGCGCTGCGCATCATTCCGGCCAGTAATTCCGCTGCATACGGATGCAGACCGAGTTCCGGCTCGTCCAACAGAATCATCGTTGGCAGAACCGGCTGGAGAAGAAGCGTTGCCAAACAGATAAATCGTAATGATCCGTCAGAAAATGCATTTGCATCGAAATAATCATCGGTGCCGCGGTGTTTCCATCGTAAACGGATACGGTTCGGATCGGTTTTGTCAGGTTTCAGAATAAAATCCTGGAAAAATGGGAAAACACGTTTAATGGTCTGCACGATTCCCTGGTATTCCGGAGTATCTTTTATTGAAAACAGAAACGCGGCCAGATTTTCGCCTTGGGGGCGCAGGTATTCATTATCATGAATCGTGCAGAATTGCCTGACCTTTGATGTATCACCGGTATCATGAAAGTGACAGACATGCCAGTCAGACAGGCGGGCGGTCAGATCGCCTGCCGCGGAAGATACCCCGGATTTATCAGACAATCCTGATTCTCTGCTGCCAGCATCGGCCAACCCCTGTTTCTTTCTTATAGCGTCTGAATCTGAGACCCATTCACAATATTCTTCTTTGAAAATGAGTCTTTCTGCCTGATCAGGTGCCAGTATGCATATATAGCCGCCTGTCTTAAATGAAAGGTGTATCTTTATAAAATCGGTATGTTTACGTCCGAAGCGCAGAAAACGGTCAGCACCGCCCTGTTGCGCCAGAAAGAATTGCAGATCTTTTTGTACCAGCTTGTTCATAAGATGAAAAAAGCTGACAAAGTTGGATTTGCCAGTGATTCAGAAACAAAATTAATAAAAAGGTAAAGAATAAAAAATGCCTGTGACAAAAAACAACTCCCCTCTCTTCCGGCTCGGAGCTGATTTTTTTTCCGCTCGGGATTTTTTTCATATCGGCTTGTCTTTATATTCCCTTATACCGCCTTTCTCAGATCAGAAAGTTATCTCCGGATTTCGGATCGGAGCCTCTCCTTTCTCTGTCATTCATAACGAAACTGAATTCTGCGTCTCATCAGCTTTCCAAGCTCTTTCAGACTTATTTTATGTCTCATATCTCCGAGCATACATGCCCACAGATGGCACACCGTCATTTTCCCTGTCAGAAGCGGCCTGAACAGCGAACTGAGTTCGAATAACTGATTGATCATATGGGCAATCTGCATACATTGATAGTAATTCTTCATCGCTGTTTCGGAAACCTCGGAATACTTGTGACCTAATCCGTAACCATGATTTTTCTGAATATCGAATCCCTCGTTTTCTATCTTCCGACGCATGCGTCCTGATTCCGTCATTTCCAATATATTATCATAGTTCAATTCCGAATTGCTTATGTAAACAAATCGTTTCGTAACTTTATCCGCTTCTTCGAGACATTCGTACCAGTTCAGTTCAAACCCTTTATAGTCAAGGTTACTGATCCATGTATAGGTACGGAGAATTCTCCTCTCCTGCCTGAAGACTGTCTCGCTGCGTATGTTTCCCTCTGTGATTTTCTGTAATCCGAGAACATCTTTCCATACAGTCGGAAGATTTCCGTCTTTGAATGTGGCTACCCATACCCATTTGTTATCTCTGCATATTCTGAAAAAAGTCTGATTCGGATACAGCCCGTCAGCTATGATGCATATCGGCAGACGCGGAAAATCTTTCTTCAGTTTCTTCGCCAGGCGTACAAAGGCTTTCAGTTCGCAGTCCTGTTTGTCGTAATCTCCTTCGGGGTTTTCTATCCGCTCGGTTCCGAGAGAAATACAGAAACCGTTTTCACATACTGATTTGGCTTCCAAAACATTGTGAAAATACGTTACTTTACCATTCTTGGAAGTTTTGTGCAGACAGTGGTTGCAATGTCCTTCGTTAACATTCATCACATGCGTTCCGTCAATAACAACCCTGACATACTTGCCGAGAAACCTGTACCTGCGAAACGTTTTCCTTTTTATCAGTACTCCTATCATCTCCGTTTTCAACTTTTCCAACTGCCTCTCATCCGATATTCTCATAACTTCATCGACCGTATCCATATGGGGAAGACGTACTTTGAATATCGTCTCATAATTTGCTTTGAACTCTTCCTCCGAACGTTCGTTATTGAAGGCATTCCGGGAGCCTTTTTTAAAGATAAACATGAATACGCAGGCCATTATCAATTCTGCCAGCTCGTAATGTTTCTTTTTGCGGCAGTCTTCCAACTTGCTGATTTTATCGAATAAATCAGGAAAATAGTGAGAGATCGTCTTGCAAAGTGAGAAAATCAGATTTTTTTTCAGCTTCTTTTCCCGCTTCGTTTCCTTCTTTTTCTTTTCTCTTTCAACACTTTTTTTCAGAGATCCGCTTCCCGGTTTCCTTCGCTTTTTCTTTTTTCTTTTGCTGTCCTTCCTTACGGGCAGCCGGGAGGCAGATTTCTTTCCGTTTCGCCGTTTCCCGGGAATCGTCCTCCGCCGCGGGCTTTCGCCGCAGGGAGCCTCTCCGCTCGGAGATGTATTCTGTCCGCCGCCCGTCTGAGTGTGTGATCCGACTGTCTCCTGTCCTGACGGAATCTCCCGGGCTCCGGCATCTCCGAATGTCATAAGTACAAGAATCAGCACTGCTCCGAATATCCGTATCCGTGTTTCAGCCATCTTTATTCCTCCTCTGAGATCAGAATATTTTTTTCGGGGCTGATGTTACCATACTTATAAAAAAATAAGTATGATTTTTTTGCAAAAATGAGAGCCTGATTTGCCCATAAGCAAATTTCATGCCATATTTTGCAGCCGATTTATGACAACTCAGGAAAGTACGCGTAACATATCATTTTATCAGAAGGCAAAAGCCTTCGGGACAGGCTGAACAACCGGAAAAATATTTTTTTGCATATTTTATATCTGTTTAAAATAAAAACGTATTTTCTGTGCATTATTTTGTTTCTGAATCACTG
>JAUCGG010000138.1 GCA_030378015.1 Desulfococcaceae bacterium HSG8 | reverse complement strand
GGTTTTCGTCGGCAGCGTAAGATGTTAATAAGAGACAGCCCAGGGGTGAGGGGTGATGATGGTAAAAAAGGCAGGAAAAAGGCACGGTCTGGAGTATTTGTGATTAGCTCTAAGAAGAGTGTTAAAAGAAAATTTTTATAATTTTATCAGATAATAAACAAAGATTTGCAGATCAGTATTTCGGTGATTTTCCTTCCGACGGAGTGTGGAAAACTAACAAGTTGTATGATGGTTATTCTTATTCAGCAAAAGGAATAGATCAAAAAGGTGAATAACTATAAAATTGAAATTGAAATAATCACTTAACCCATCAATTAAATTAACTATTTGATTTAATTGTTAATACCGTCGAGATATGGTAATTCAACCTGCCATGCTGTCGACAATTTCTTACCTCGGCATGCATTCCGGCAACGGGTTTGTGCGGTGCTTCACAGTGTCTTATGCGTTGCGTAAGCCGTATGCGGGGAAACTTGCCCGTGCAAGTTCTCAGGTGGCTTGGGAATGGCAACATCCCCCGGCTACCCTACTTGCCTGAAAAACATGTCTGAATCTGATAGTTGTATAAATACTTGCAGGCGGAAGCGAACCCGAACGGTATTCCGCTGTCCGAAAACTCTTCGGTATGGTTGAGGAAGGGAGAGTGAAAGCGGTCACATCTTTTTATGCCCTGCATGAGATGTATCTTTTCGCTCCTGAGAATGCTCCTGATTCTGACACAGGAGCAGAGTATGGAAAAGAGGCGGTCAGTCTGATTCTGAATACAAAAATTCGATGACTCCGATGCTGACCCGCACAGAGCGTAAAATAAACGAGCGTTTTTTCAGACATCTGCCCGACATGTCCGATATGCCTCATGCGGTCTCCGCAAAAATACGGGGATGCGACGGAATTGTGGCATATGATGAGCATTTCAGGGCAGTTCCCGACGCCTGAAGACGTAACCTGAGAATCAGATATAACCTCCTGAAACTGAACAGTAAAAAAATATTTCTGATTGTGAGAATCAGCCCGCTGTGCTGTCGGCAATTTCTTACCCCCCGGCGTACATCTCCGGTAACGAGTTTGTGCGGTGCTTCACGGTGTCTTATGCGCTGCGTAAGCCGTATGCGGGGAAACTTGCCCGTACTGTTCTCAGGGGCTCGGGATGGCAACATCCCGACTGCGAAAAAAAGAAAAAGATTTATGCCCTGATAAATAAAACAAGGAGCGTAAGTGTCAGAAACTGACTGGAAAATTGAGTTATTCCCCTATGGCGAAATATGGGCGGAACGAATTGACTTTTCAATAGGCGAACATGACTTTCTGATGGTTTTCACGCCCATGAGTGAAATCAGTGATGAAGAGACATTGGCACAGAAATCCGAGGATGCCGGTTTCATCATACCTGACAACAGCTATGACGTGAAATTTGACAGAACGGAAAACTTCGGGTCAGGCGATTTCTATGCCCCGCCGTCTTCCGAAATGAATCTGAGCTAGCTGAACAGACTGAGCTTGGGAATAAAGCAGATAATTGAATTCCATTATTCCGTGAAAAATACGGAGGCGTACTTTGCCACCGCTGAGAACCTCAGACTGGCACGTTACTATGACAGGCTTGTCAGAACATATGCCGGACAGTTGCAATTCGAAGTGGTGGCGGGGATCGGAGAGGAGGGATTGGACTATGCAATCAGAACACCGAAATACAAAGGCAAGAGAAAAAAAAATTGAAGATCAAAGAGGCTTACGATGCTGCCAAAAAAGCAGGCAAAATCAAAAGATACAGAATCCGGCAGATTCCCTAAGCACTCTCACTTATTCGGGTAAACCGAATACGAATCGTCCGGCTGAACTCACGCCGAAGTCGTACCGTGAAGCCGGCGTAAGACTGTTTCCTCGGCAAATGCTTCATGCTTGTCGCTACGTGAGCGGTGTGCGGGGAAACTTGCTCGTGCGGTTCTCATGTGGCTCGGGGATGGCAACATCCCCGGCTACCCGGCTTGCCTGAAAAACATGTCTGATCTGATAGTTGATAAATCAGCCAATAAGAACGAGGGAATAATTATAATGTTACAATCTGAGAGAACATTAACCGCCGATGAAATGGTTAAGGCAATGGAACCGGCAATACGGCGCATTATCAGGGAAGAACTGGAAAGAATCGCAGACAGCAGCCCCGGGATATTCCGCATCCGACCTGACATGCCTGTTTATCAGGATATGCTGGAAATAAGAAAACGGGGCAGGGAGAATAATTTAAAATTTTATTCGCATGAAGAGGTATGGGGTGAGTGATTACGGGGATGTATATGAAAAACAGTTTGTCAGAAATCTGCGCCGCTATATCTCTCTGAAAAAACGTATCAGACGCCGTGCCGAAAGAATACTCGCCGATCCTTATTTCAATACCGAGTCTCTTGATGACGAAAGCGGGGAACTGAATCTGACCGGATGCCGCAGTGCCCGTGTTGACAGAAATTTCCGCATAATATTTGTAATTTGTGAGGAATGTCGCCTTGTTCCCGAATGCGAATTCTGTTTCTGTGAAGATCTGCCTGATAAGACAGTTGTGTTTCTCACAGTGGGCCCTCATGACAGGGCATATTCTATGAAATAAAACTATCTGATTTTTTTTACAAAAAAATAAAAAGCAACATGATCCGGCACTGACGTGCAAAGTCGCTGATCTGATTGTTATCCGATAAGAAAAGTACATGAAATCAACATGAAATTCGGTTATCCGATAATAGAAATCGGATCACTGCAACTGTTCGGAGGGTCTGAATATGGAAACTTATAAAAGCAGCTACACAAAAGATGAGGATCGTCTGCTATGGGAACTGCATGAAATAAGACAAAAACTGCAAAAAAAAAGAAAAGGCAAATCATTGGAAGAAATAAACAGAGAGGCATTTGAAAAGTATTATAACTGGCAGAAAAAAAGAGAATACAGGCAGGAAAAAACGGTATAACCCGGCGTTTCAGCGGGTGCGACATGAAGTCGCTGATGGCCGAAACGAAGATCAAGGCCAATTAGGTGAAACATGACAGAACTCCCGATATCTGATCCGCTTCGTGAACAACTCATAGAAGCAGCCCGCCAGTTTACAGGCGAGGCTCGGCCATTGAAAGACCTTCTTCTTTCAATTGCACGGGATATTGAACGCGCGGCATCCGAACCTCTGGAAATTTTCCCGGTGTGTCATCACTCGCCTGCCTCGGCATTCCATATGGTGCGGCGGCTGACTGAATCCGCTCCCAAAGTCATCTACATGGAGGCCTGTGAGGATTTATATACGGTTGTCAGGTATTTGCAGGACTGTAAACTGCCGGTTGCCCTGCAGGGGTTTGCAGGAAAATCAGAGGGGTTTCCGGAAGCCTGGAACCCGTTGAGCGTTATTCTGCCATTGACAGAAGCATCTGCGGAATACCAGGCAATTGCATACGCGCTGCAACATCCTGATGACACGGAATTGGTATTTGTGGATCGCGCGGTTGATTATGTTTTCCAATGGATGCCCCAGGAAGAAGACGCGCTTGACAGACAAATCCCTGGCAAGGAGGAACTCCTTTCGGAAGAAGCCGGAATGCACGGCACTGCAATCGGTTTACAGTTAGGAGATATTGAACCGACCTTTGAGCAGTTTCTCGAATTCCTGTTGCGGAATGCCTGTGTGCGGCATTTCGCGGAATGGTGGGATCAGTATGTGGAACAGGCTGTGATCAGCAGCGATTACCAGACCTATCGCCAGGTGATGTTTATGATCGGGAGCCTGTTCCGCAGGCTGGGCAAAAAAGATGACGATATTGAAACAGACAGGCTGCGCGAGCGTTATATGTGGACTCGCATCAAGCAGCATATTGCTGCCTGGAAAATTAACCCGCGGGATGCGATTTATATCTGCGGTGCGGCGCATACCGCGAGTGATGTTGAAGAATTCGGGCTGGATAATGATAAGATGTGGGATATCCCCGGACCCACAGGCACAGAATGGATTTACGGAATCATTCCGTCAAGCTTTGCTGCAATCGAACATCAGTTTGCGAGTCCTGCGGGCACTGTGTCAATGGCTGAAGAAACCTGGAAAAAGAGTCTCACTGCCGGGAAACTAAGACCATTTAAGCTTGAAAACACAAAAAAGAAGAGAAAACCAGCCGCGCGACCCGGATCCCCGGATCAGGCTGATTCTCCGATTCATGGCTTTTTAACCCGTGCTCCGGTGCTGGTTCATGCAGATGAAACCCGGTTGCTGCGCAGATGTGCGGATATTGTCGCGCTCGCCCGTAAAAACGGCTATCTGGCAAGCACTGCGGATTCCATTGCCATTTATGAAACATCTGTACTGCTGGCAAACCTCCGCAACCGTCCGCATCCTTCTCCTTATGATTTCCAGGATGCAGCGATCACCTGCCTTGAGAAAGATCGCACTCCCAAAAAACGAGATGTCCGCCAGTTGTGCCAGATATTATTCGAAGGAAATCGCATCGGAACCGTAGGCTATGTCTCGCTTCCGCCGCTGGTTCAGAACCTGTATGACAGGCTTGCTCCCCTGGATATCAGTCTTACGGCAAAAACTATCCAGCGGGCACTGATGGATTTCAGATCCCGGCCGGAACTCGCAGGATGTTCCGATGTTTTATGGCGATTAAATTACCTGCTGGGCGATCATGTGGTACAGCCCATCATGGGAGAACGCACCCTCGGGCATACACGGGTGCAGGAATCGTGGGATATCCGGATCGGTAAATACCAAGGATCGGTGATTCAGCTCGGGTATGAAGGAGTCACGCTGGAGCAGGTGCTGGAGCAGCGGATCAGACAAAGAGCTTTTGAAGGGGAGGCCGGCGCGGGCATAACCCTGGGCGTAGCTGAAGACAGCATCCTGTATCTCGACAGCCCGCGTCTCACCCGGGAACTGGGCGAACACGCGATGCATCTGCTCCTGGATGAAACCGGAGCCGGGGACGCACCTGAAATTTTTGCCCGTATCCGTCGTCTGGTGCATTATTACCGATCCGCGCGGACAGGGCTGCCTGACTGGATTCAGCACTTCGTGGCAACAGGCTATTCCCATTATGCCACGCTCCTGCCCAATGCTTTTGAAGACAGGGGTACTTCTCCGGAACAGATCGCGGGAATGCTCGGGTTTATCTTTACCCTTGAAAGCCTCGCGTTATCAATGGGATGCCAGCGAAGCCAGTTGATGATCGGTGTGCAGCAGGCAGGACAGACCGCGGATGATCCCGCGAAAATCGGACTGTTGTGGACCTCGGAATGGCTGCTCGGTCTGCGTTCGATTGAAGAAATTCGCGAGTTTTTTAATCGTATGTTTTCCAACCCCCTGATGATGCCAGCGTTCCCGGACTATCTGAACGGATTCATGCTCTCAATGAACTTTACGCAGCGTATAGCGCCCTTTGTTGTCGAACTGTTCAGCCGGGTGTTTGCTTCTGCACCGGATGCCCGCCTGATGACTTGGCTGCCGGAGCTTATTCTCCGTCTGCGTTCCTGCGGCCCGCTCCTGCAAATTCTGATAAAAGAAGCTTCCTCAAGTTTTCCCAGCGCGTTACAGGACTTTGAAACCTGGCATGAGCCGTGGATCACAGGGCAGATCAGTGAGGAGCAGGAAGAGGAGTCAGCCTGTGAAGAACTGAGTGATGTTGAAGAAATTGTTCGTTCCCTGGTTTTGGAAGCACCGGAGACGATGAATGTCATTGCGAAACTGTTAGCAGATAAATCCTGAATCGGCCTTTGATCTTCGTTCGAGCCAAGCGGCTCGGCTCGGATTGACAAATCCGAGCCATGTCACCGCCGGATTTGTCAGATAAGTGTTTCATGACACCGCTCAAAAGACGGCGCCAGCATATCTGCTTCTATGGCAGAAACCCCGTGTGCCTCAAAGTGTTCCCGCCAGTTACAGACCATTCCCCGGAGTCGTCCCACAATATCAAAAGCTTCTTCATTTGAAATACCGAACCTAGCGGCCCGGCTCAGAGCATTTTTCAATGTGGCCTGTCTCCCTTTATCTCCGACGGACATGGCAAGATAAAAATCAGTGCCGATGCCTGCCCGTGAAGGTGCAGGAACAATATCGTAAGCAGGCGAAAGTGATATTTTACCAGCATCAGTCAGAAAGCCGTGATTTCGCGGATGGTCATCCGTGTTTCGCACAAGGATGTTGAAAATCATCCGGCGAAAAAGCTCCCGGATATCCTCTGCTGTCGTGTATCGCCGCATAGCATCTGCAATGGCCGGATAATCCCATCGCATCCGATCCCTTTCATCCCACTGCATCAGGGAAAGCCCGCTCAGGAATCCCTGCCGTAGCCATGCGTCCCCGGATTTCTCCCTGTCAAACCTGCGAATCATAAATACATCTTTTTTACCCACGGAAATCACCCGGACTTCCGGTATTCGGATTCCGCAGCGACCGGCAAGATTCATCGCTGCATATTCGATGCGGGGGATGTTCAGGCTGTCTCCTTTTGCCGGAAATTTGGCAATCCACAGCCCGTCTTCCCATTCCACTGTGCATTTGGGGCGCGCTCCGCCCAGACTGCTTCCCTGCCTGAGAAGCTGAAAAAGATTCTGATCGGCTTTTCTGCCGGATCCGATCTTTTCGGCTGCATCCATAATATCGGGAAGAGTGTTGAAGTGAGGGGGGCCGAGCCTGGGTTCAGGATCCCGGGGAGACATCCGAAAATCAAGATTCCCCGCACGGGTTGCATTGGCAGCCAGCAGATAATCTGCCTCGGATAAGGCTTCCGGCGGCGCGCTCATTGCAACAGATATGATCAGCCTTCCCCAGTAATCAGGGGCTGCATCACGAAAAACACCGTACAGCCCTCCGTTTATACTTACCGGCTGGGGAAGAACACCGAGAGGCAGGGCAATCGGATCAACCGGCAAAGCGTTTTTCCGTTCAATATATCTCCGCCCGTAGGCAAAAGTTCCGATGCCGGATTCCGAAGAATGTGTAAATAATCCGGCAGGCACGGCAATTGTCTCACCCGGCAGATAAATAAAAACCGTAATTGTTTTTTCAGTCATGACTAAAAATCCAAATCATCGGACTTATATGCCCTGCGGACGCGTTCGGGCAGACGCTGACGTTCCAGGAAAACCCCCACCTTGTCCTGCTCAGGTAAGGCAATGTTCGGAAGGTCCTTATCAAGGCCGAGCACCCATAGGGCCAGGGCAAAAACAGCAAGGGACACTCCGGGTTCACCGTTTTCCAGACGTGAAAGGGTTTTCCGGGTGACATACATCCGTGAAGCCATTTCATCCATAGTAAGTGACCGACGCTTCCGGGCAATCCGTATATGCTCTCCCAATTGGGAAAGTGTGCTGATAATTTCCGTGGGAAGGCTCTTTTTTTGTATCATATATTACCCCTTAAAAATAATAACGGGTCTTATATAATACTTTTAGCTGGTGTTCAAGAATTATTTGATTTAAGAGCTTATTCACCATCAGCCTTTATTAGACATTATCGGAAATAAGTGTCTTTGTGGCAACTTATAATTATAATGCCACGAAGGCACGAAGTCTCACAAAGGTTCTCTGTGTTCTTTGTGTCTTCGTGTCTTTGCGGCGTTATCTGCATTTGCTTATTTCCGATAACGAAGTTGGAATGCCCTTTTTAAACAAACGCGATGTAGATGTACAACTTATAATATAATGCAGCAAAGGCACAAAGGCACGAAGTCTCATGTGTTTCTTTGTGTCTCCGTGTCTTTGTGGCATTATCTGTCTGTGTTTTCTTCGGTTAAAAAAAGTTGCACACGGCGTTAAACAAGTTAATTTAATTGTTTTCAAACAAACAAAAATGTGTTATTGTACTGTTATGGCAAAAATTCCCGGCCCCTTTACGAAAGGGGGAGGAATTTACAAGTTGCCGGACTACTGATTTTAACTGTTCGATGAAAAGGAGAGCCAGAATGACTCATCATCACCATGATCACGATCATGACCACCATCACCATGACCATCATGAAACCCCGAGTGCAATGTCTTTTGATGAAAAACTAGCCAAATTGCTTGAGCACTGGATAAAACATAATGATGACCATGCAGAAAACTACAAGGACTGGGCTAAAAAAGCAAAAGACAATGATATGACCGACGTAGCTGCTGTGTTAGAGGAAGCAGCCCGCATCACCCTGTCAGTAACAAAACAGTTTGAAAAAGCCGCGAATTTGATGCGCGATGCGTGAAACGTTTTGGTTCAGGTCTCCGACCTGAACCGGCATTCAACATGTTCATAAATCTCCGCTGTAAAAAAATCACAAAGGGAAAAATGCTATGACCCGGTTTATCGTTTTTGCAAATCGGAAAGGCGGATGTGGAAAAACAACAACGGCTGTCAACGTGGCCCACGCGCTCGCGATGAGGGGTAAACGAGTTCTGCTGTTTGATGCCGATCCCCAGGCTCATGCCACTATTTCCCTGGGAAACACTCCTGACGTTAAGAAGCCGAACATTTTACATCTTCTCAAGGGAAAAACTTCCCTAGGCGATGTCATAAACCAGACACATATTCTCATAATGTCAGCCTGATCCCTTCCTCACGGGAACTGATCCGTTTTGAGTCTGAAATGTCTGCACGGGAAGGGCGTGAAACATGCTTATCTGCTCGCTTGTCAGAAGGTGTGAACAGGTTTGATTACCTGCTTTTTGACCCACCCACCGCGGGGCTTCTCACCATATCCGCTCCAGTGATTCAGAAACAAAATTAATAAAACGGTAAAGAATAAAAAAAGTCTCTGATAAGACATACTTAAATGTTGCCCGAAATTTTAATCCTAATCTGTAAAGCCTTGTCTGGCAGGCGTTTACCGATTCGCCATCTTATAAGAACCGATTTTAATCTGTTTTTATAACCATTAGGATATGTTATTTTTTAACAATCTGATAACATTATAAATTTCTGAAAACCGCAGATTGCAGTATTTTCATATTTTCGACAGCAGTAAGCGAGGGTAAATTGCCGGTGATCGCGATAGCCCTGGGACTCCTTTTAAGCTTTCTCTCCTTCATATTCCGGAAGCTTGATTCCCGGAATAAGCAGATGATTAAAAACGTCGAGGAGGCACTGATGTACCTTGAAAGCCGCTTTGATGTCGAGGACGACGGAGGGAATCCTCATCCGGTGAAGATATTCACATATGAGAAAGCACAGACTGACCGGATAAAGGAAATCAGATCGGTGTGGCCCTGGAAAAATCACTTCAGTTACTCCAAGTGCATTGATTCCGTGTTTGCAATTTTCGGCATACTGGGAGTGTTGGCGGCAATATACGCGGCAAAGGTATTTTTTACCGGCGGGTAGTTAGGGATTTCCGGAAAAGAATACCGGGCAAGTTCGTAGTCCCGCCTTTAGGCGGCACCGCCTAAAGGCGGGACTACGAACTTCGGAGCAAGAGGCCCCAAAAGCGCAAAAAACCGCTTCGCTCTATTTTTGCACTCCTCATTCCGGCGGAACAAGCTTATATCCCACCCCGTAAACCGACCGTATGATATCATGATTCGGAAGATACTCGGAGACCTTTTTTCTCAGGTTTTTAATATGAAAATCAATGGTTCGTTCATATCCCTCGAAATCATATCCCTGCACTCGGTTAATCAGGTGAGCGCGGGAAAATACACGTCCGGGATGGGCGAGCAACGCCCTGAGGATAGCGAACTCGCTGGGTGTCAGATTCAGTTCGTTATCATTTACTGTTACCTGATATGTATCTTCGTTCAGTCGCACAGGCCCTGCCCGTAAAACCTTCTCAGAAGGCTCGGAAAGACACCGGCGGAGAACAGCTTTTACCCGCGATACCACTTCCTTGGGACTGAAGGGTTTGCACACATAATCATCCGCACCCAGTTCCAGACCGATTATCCGGTCAATTTCTTCTACTTTTGCGGTAACCATAATAATCGGTATGCTTGAAAATTTTCTGATTTCCCTGCATATCTCTATGCCATCCGTACCGGGCAGCAGGATATCCAGCAGGATGAGATTCGGCGTATTTTTCTTTACATACGGAACCACCGCGTCGCCGTTTTCCAACCATGATGCAGTATAACCCGCGTTTGACAGATAATCCCGGAGCAGGTCCGCGATCTCCTCTTCGTCTTCAACAATAAGAATATGTCCGGTTGCCATGTTTTTTTACCTTTCATTCAATTTGTCTGAAATCAGGGGGAATTCCAGGGTAATCTGTAATCCTCCCAATGAGGAATGATCTGCCTCTATGGTCCCGTTATGACTTTCGACAATCTGTTTACATATACTCAGCCCCAGGCCGCTGCCTCCCAGTTTCCGGCTTCTTGATTTATCCACCCGATAAAGCCGTTCGAAAATCTGCGTCAGAGATTCGTCGGGAACCCCGGGAGCGGAATCCTCGAAACAGATGATAACCTTGCTTTTTCCAAAGGCAGTATGTATTTTCATGACCCCGGGAGAATCTGTATATCGAAGGGTATTTTCCAGCAGATTGGAGAATAAACGGCAGAGGCGATCCCTGTCCCCTTTCATGATGATCCGCTCTTCCCCTCTGACATGATCCTCAACCCTTATTTCATGATTGTCCAGCATGGTTTGAAAACTGTCGAGCGTATCTTTCAGGGGCTCCGACAGATTCAACGGTTCTTTTCTTGTATGAAGATTCCTGGAATCCGCGAGGGAAAGCATATGAAGATCATCCACCAGTTTCCCGAGACGGATCACATCTGAATGCAGGGAAACCATCGTGTCCTCGGTCAGTTCACGGATACCGTCCAGGGTTGCCTCGATTTTGCCTCGCATGATGGTCAGGGGAGTTCTCAGTTCGTGCGAAATATTGGAGATCCACTGCTGGCGCATCTCTTCATATTTTTTCAGGGTCTCTGCCATGCGGTTAAAATCGTCAGCCAGTTTCCCGAGTTCGTCTTTGGTGCGAACCTCGATCTTTGTGTTAAATCTGAATGAAGTCAAAGCCTGTGTTCCTTTCATCAACTGCCGGATCGGCCTGAGCAGTTGTCCGGATATGAGAAAAGACAAAAAAGCGGAGAATATAATCATCCCGCATCCGATAATGTAAAAAGCATGTATCTGTTTTTTTATATATCCCAGCGCCAGGGGATGATACATTTCCTTCGTGATGTTAAGCCCCAGCCATCCGACAGGGTTTCCATTCACCGTTATTTCCCGAAATGTATGACGTTCATCCCGGGACTCCCTGCCCGCTACATGGCGCAGTTCTTTATCAAAAAGAGAAAGACGCCTGCCTGTCTGTAAAGGATCAACTGAGGGAGGACGTCTGCCCCGTGAACCATCACGAGGCGGAGGTCTTCGCATCCTCTCATCTCCGGGAGGCGGTGGCCTGCGCCTATCCCCGCGGGGTTCTGCATCATCACGCGGCGGAGGTCTGCGCCTCCTGCCGTCTCCGGGAGGCGGCGGTTTTCGCTTATCTCCGCGAGATTCTTTATCATCACGAGGCGGAGGTCTGCGCCTCATCGCACCCTGGTTTCTTCTGACATGAACCGGTTTCGGATGATCTTTCAGGAGATTGAAGGATACAATATCATTCCAGAGACCGGGATTTTTCCTTAATGAATCCCATCCTTCATCTTTTACATACTCCTCTTCCAGAGCCGCGACGAGGTTATTGAGTTTGCTGAGTTCCACCTGGTTCACATAATCCGCAAAATTGCGATAAATAAAAACATGCATGGTTCCGACCAGCATGGCCGTGATTGACACTGAGATCAATATAAATACCGCAAAAAATTTGTAAAGAAGTTTCAAGTTTTAATTCTTACCTCCTTTCCGGGCTATGGGGGGAAATCAGTCAAACGCTTTGCACTCCGCATTTGGAAATTTGTATGCAACCCGGACATTATTTCTGAAACGGAGTACTTAGTGCTCCGTTTCAGAAATAATGTCAGGATTATAAATTCCGCGGAGTGCAAAGCTTGCTTTGCGTCTGTGCGGGATTATCGCAAAGCAAGCTTTGCACTCCGCGTTCGGAAAATTCTGTATAACCTGTTCATTATTTATGAAACGGAGCACTTAGCTTTCGGAATGCGCATGCACTGCTCATTGATTATTATTATTATGTCATTTATCAGCAATTTTCAACCCATTTTGAAATCCACTTAATTTTAACATATTTTCCTCTATATTTCCTCACATTCTGATGTTATGTTACTATGCAGGATCGGGATGGAATTGGAAATCGGAAAAACTGTATTATATTAATTGCCAGGGGATGATAATCTGTAAAAGGGCTTTGATATTCGTTCCGGCCAGTCACCATCTCTGCTCCCGCGGGATTAGCAAATCCAGCGGTGACATGGCTCGGATTTGTCAATCGTTCGGCTAAGTGCTCCGTTTCAGAAATAATGTCCGGGTTATAAATTCCGCGGAGTGCAAAGCTTGCTTTGCGGGAATCCCGCAGTGGCGCAAAGCAAGCTTTGCACTCCTCCGTTTTAACCCGGACATTATTTATGAAACAGAGCACTAAGTGCTAAGGTGATTTCCGGAAAAGAATATACCCGGGGCCAGTTTGTAATTCCGCCTTCAGGCGGCGTGAAACCGCCTGAAGGCGGAACTGCAAACCTCAGTCTGGTATATTCATTGTTGGAAATCGCCTAAGTATTCTGTTTCACAAATAATGAACAGGTTGAGCAGAAATTTTCCGAACGCGGAGTGCAGAGTCCGCTTTGTTCAGCATGTCCGGACTCCGCGGTCATCCTGTAACGTAATCTTTCAGATTGCGTCGGATAAATAAAGCGGAGAACGCAATCTGAAAGATTACGCTGCATTGCGCCCGTGCAACCCTGGCATTATTTCTGAAACAGAGCACTAAGCTCACGCCCAAGTCCGGGCCATGTGGTCCGAACGAAAATCATTGCCAACAAAAGAAAGGATAACATATTGAAAACTAAAAAGAAAATCTTTTTGATTCCGACTATCATCGCGATATGGATGGCAAGCATCACAATATCGGCATATGCAGAGACTGAAGCAAATGTTGTTCTCGGTGTCCCTGCTGAATCTTCAATAAAAATAAGTGTTCTTTTCACAAAAACTCCTCCTGCCGAATTTCATGTTGAGTACGGCACAACATCCGGGACTTATACCGGGAAGTCCGAAACTGTCTCCGCCAACGGGATACCGGATGTCATAACCCTGACCGGCCTCACAGGAAACACGCGTTATTTCTACAGGCTGGTTTATGACGGATCATCTTATGGCGATGAATATTCATTCCGCACAAAAGCCTCACCCGGGAATAAATTCTCTTTTACGGTCGTGGCAGATTGTCATTTTGATCCCCGCCTTGCGGGTCTGGCCAGGGATCAGTACGCTGGCATAAGCGATCCGCCAGTTGATCATGACCCCGGCGTGTGGACCGCCGCCTCGCAGAACATGGTTGATTTCCATCCGATGGTGAATAATAACGGGCACAAGGAGGGCTACGGAGACAACACCCGGGACTGCTATACAGATAACTCGCCTGACTTTCTCATTGATCTCGGAGACACATTCATGGTGGAAAAAGTCATAACAAACGGCTATTACAGCGATGATGACATTGACGGTGTAAATGGTCAGTTTGACTATGATGACGTTGACTACTGTTATGAATATGTACGAACCCAGTTTTTTTCTCATGCCACCCATTCCATTCCGATATTCCTGGTCACCGGGAACCATGAGGGAGAACTCGGAATGCTCCGGAACAGCAGGAATGAGGAGAAAAAGAATCTTGCATTATGGTCGCTTACTGCAAGGAGAAAATACTTTCCCAATCCGATTCCTGACGGCGCGTTTTATACCGGGAGCACTGTCACCGACGATTTTGACGGAAGCATTCGGGACACCTGGTTTGCCTGGAAATGGGGAAATGCCCGGTTCATCGTTCTTGATCCTTACTGGTATTCCACCGGGAGTTTTAAAAACGATGGCGGATGGGCATTCACACTGGGTCAGGAGCAGTATGACTGGCTGAAATCGCTGCTTGAGGAGAAGGACGAAAACATAAAATACAAATTTGTTTTTCTGCATCATCTGGTGGGAGGTTCCCACTCGGATGAAGGCAGGGGGAGAGGAGGAACGGAGACTGCCGGGTGGTTTGAATGGGGCGGATGGGAGCCGAATGACGAATCTGATCCCAATGACGACGAATACCTGTTCGCCGCAAAACGGGAAGGCTGGGATGCACCGATCCATGATCTGCTGGCGGCAGGCAATGTGAACGCAGTATTTCACGGGCATGACCATGTATTTGTCAAACAGCAGCTTGACGGCATACACTACATCGAAATGGGGCAGGGTTCCTCTGACAAATATGACAATGCCAATATTGCATCTGATTACGGATATGTCAGCGGAGATGCAGTCAGCAGTTCAGGATACATGCGTGTCACAGTGAACAGTACGGAGGCAACGCTTCAGTATGTGAGGGCATACCATCCGGATGATGAAGGATTGCAGCGCGGCAATGACAAACCCCCTTACGGTTACACCGGAGATGTGGATTATGAATTCGTCATCCGGGCAGATTCTGAGCCGGGAGATGTCAATAAAAGCGGAACCGTTGATCTGACAGATATTATTCTCTGTTTGCAGATTGTCAGTGAGACAGACACAGGAAGCCAGAGCATCAATATTGCAGCAGATGTGAACGGAGACGTAAAGATCGGAATTGCGGAGGCTGTTTATATCCTGCGGATGCTTGCCGCAACCGCTGAAGACCAGGAAGAAAAATTTCCCGGCACTGTATTGCTGGGCCGCCCCACCCAAACTTCTGCCATCGTGAACGCGCTTGCGGATGAGGATATGGAGACATATATTGAATACGGCACAGAATCAGGTCTTTATGGCGATCAGACAGATATTGTCACGATTCAGGCCGAAATTCCTTTTGAAACGGTTCTCGAAAATTTCCAGCCCGATGCCCTCTGTTACTACCGAATGCGATGGCGGAAATCCGGGGAAAGCGGATTCCGCATGGGAGAGGAACATTCCTTTCATACCCAGAGGCAGCCGGGCACCACCTTTACCTTTACGGTGCAGGCAGATTCGCACCTCGGAACGAATAAGCATTGTGATCCCGATCTCTACACCAGGACTTTGCAGAACGCGCTTGCTGATGCTCCTGATTTTCATATTGATCTCGGGGATACGTTCCGGTCAAGCAAAGTCACTGATCCGGATTATGACAAAATAGCCCAGTTGTATGTTAACCAGCGGGCATATTTCGGACTGCTCTGCCATTCCGCTCCGCTGTTCCTGGTTATCGGAAATCACGAGCTTGAATATGGCTACCTGCTGGACGGAACCGAAAACAATATCCCCATATGGTCAACAAAAGCAAGAAAGCTGCATTATCCCAACCCCGAGCCTGACGATTTTTATACAGGCAACACCCGGGAATATGATTTTATCGGAAAACGGGAGAACTACTATGCCTTTACATGGGGAGACGCGCTGTTTGTGGCACTTGATCCTTATTGGACAAGCATGACTGATCCTCATGCTTCTGACAAAACCCAGTGGGATTCGACTATCGGCGATGAACAATATAAGTGGTTTAAAGAAACCCTGGAAAAAAGCACTGAAAAATTCAGGTTTGTATTTGCTCATCACGTTCTCGGCGAAACACGGGGCGGGGCAGATGCTGTAGCAAACGGGGAATGGGGGGATGCGGAAAACCTGGAAACATACCGTCCCGGCTGGGAAAAAACAATTCACCGACTGATGGCGGATAACAGTGTGACCATATTTTTCCAGGGGCATGACCATATTTTTGTCCGGGAGAAACTTGACGGCGTTGTTTACCAGACATGCCCCATGCCCGGTGATCCTCAATATTCCCTGTATAATGCAGATGCTTTTCCCTCAGGCGATAACCGGCCTAACTCCGGGCATGTCCGGGTTACAGTTTCCGAATCATCAGTGAAGACGGATTATATTCGGGCATATCTTCCCGAAGACGAAACAGATGAGCGCGTAAACGGTGAGGTTTCCTTCTCTTATACAATTACTTCGGAGCGGTAGTACAGCATGTAAATCCTTAAATGTTGCCCGAAATTTTAATCCTAATCCGGGAATCCTTGTCTGGAAAGCGTTTACTGATTCGCCGTCTTGTAAGA
>JAUCGG010000137.1 GCA_030378015.1 Desulfococcaceae bacterium HSG8 | reverse complement strand
ACCCAAGCTTGCTGCTGAACTTTCAGCCAAAAACTGATTCCAGGGGTTATATCGGGTCTTATAAATTCCTATCCTATAAAACTGAATTAAATAACTCTTACAAACTCAATTATAACCATAATGAACCCTGAAAGGAGGATAAAATGAGATCAGTAATCTCAATCATTGGCATTCTTTGTTTCGTCCTGGCCGCATCAGTTGGCGAATCTGCTGAAACAGTCAAGGTTGCTGCTATTTTCGCAAAAACAGGGAAGGCCGCTGGAGTCGGTTCGGGCTTTTTCCAGGCAGCCCGCTTCAGTGTTGAAGAAATCAATCACCAGGGCGGTTTGCTTGGAAAGCAGATAGAATTAATTGAATTCGATAATAAAACTACACCGCTTGATTCCAAACTAGCGGCTGTAAAAGCGGTAAAAGCCGGTGTGATTGCCGTAATCGGCGCAAGCTGGAGTTCGAATTCCCTGGCAATGGCTCCTGTACTCCAAGCAGCCGGGATTCCCATGATTTCACCCGACTCGACAAATCCCGATGTAACACTTGCAGGGAATTATATTTTCCGTGTCTGTTTTGTTGACTCATTCCAAGGCAGGGTCATGGCTGATTTTGCCATCCGTGATCTGAAAGCGAAAACGGCTGTCGTGCTGACTAATGCGAACAGCAGTTACAGTCTGGGACTGGCAAAAGTCTTCATTCAGCACTTCCGGGAGCAGAAAGGAAAGATAGCCTGGGAAGGGGATTATCTTGACGAGGAAGCTGATTTCAGCTTTTTATTGGAAAAAATAAAGACAATTAAGCCTGATGCAGTTTTTCTGCCCGGGTACAGGAGAGATTCCGCGCTTATCATGAAACAGGCCCGGAAAATGGGATTATCCGTAACTTTTCTCGGGGGAGACGGCTGGGATGAAGATATGTATAATTATGTGAAAGAAGAACTTCACGGGAACTATTATTCGAGCCACTGGAACCGGGAAGTTTCTGACAGAACAAGCCGTGAGTTCGTGGAAAGATATGAAAAGAAACATGGTGAAGTCAATCCCAGTCATGCATTGGGTTATGACGCTGTTTCTCTTCTCGCTGATGCGATACGCCGGGTCGAATCTTCCGAACCTGCCAAGATTCGGGATGCTGTAGCATCAACCAATAAATTTCAAGGTGTTACAGGAAATATTACCCTGGATCGGAACGGGGACCCTGTCAAGCCTGCGGTGATCCTGAAATTCGACAAAGGGACAATAGTTTACGTCAGAACCGCTCAACCATAACCCAACGTGAAAGGAGGACAAAATGAAATCAGTAATCTCAGTCAGTCATTGTCGGTATCTGTTTCGTTCTGACGGCATCGTTCACCGGGGCTGAAACAATCAGAATTGCCGCGGTTTTTGCGAAAACAGGGAAAGGAGGTAAAGACGGCTCGAAGTTTCTTGAGGCGGTCCGGTTTCCTATTGAAGAAATCAATAAGCAGGGCGGGTTGCTTGGAAAACATATAGAATTAATTGAATTCGACAATAAAAGTGAGCCGCTTACTTCCAAAATCTCGGCTGTAAAAGCAGTGAAAGCCGGGGTGTCTGCTGTAATCGGGGCAGTCTGGAGTTCGAATTCCCTGGCAATGGCTCCCGTACTCCAGAAAGCCGGAATCCCGATGATTTCTCCTGCTTCAACAAATCCTGATGTAACGCTTGTGGGAAATTATATCTTCCGCACTTGTTTTATTGATCCGTTCCAGGGCGCGGTCATGGCAAATTTTGCAATACAGGACCTCGGGGCAAAAACGGCTGTTGTACTCAATAATGCCAACAGCAGTTACAGTGTCGGGCTGGCAAAAGTTTTTACCCAGCGTTTCCGGGAACTGGGAGGAAAAATTCCCTGGGAGGGTGATTATCTTGATGAGGAGACAGATTTCAGCCTTTTGCTGAAAAAAATTAAGACCATTAAACCGGATGTAGGTTTTGTTCCCGGCCGGTCCACAGATTCTGCCCTCATCATCAGCCAGGCTCGGAAAATGGGATTGTCAGCAATTTTCCTCGGGGGAGACAGTTGGAATGAAAATATGTATGACTACGCAGGAAAAGGACTTCACGGGAATTACTGTTCAGATCATTGGCACCCGAAAATTCCCGATAAAGTGAGCCAGGACTTTGTGAAACAGTATAAGGAAAAATACGGAGGTGTTTTTGGAAGGCACGCTTTATGCTATGATACGGTTCATATTCTCGCGGATGCCATACGACGGGCAAATTCTTCAGAGCCGGATCATATTCGGGATGCTCTGGCAGAGACCAAAAATTTTCATGGCGTCACAGGAAAGATAACTATGAATAAAAACGGTGACCCTGTGAAACCCGCGGTGATTCTCAAATTTGATAAAGGAACAGTGATTTACGTCAGGTCTGTTGAGCCGTGAGGCTTGAAATTCGAGATTCGCGATTTCATAATTTAAGCGGAGTTCAAGGCCCGGAGTGCAAAGCTTGCTTTGCGACTTGCAAAGCAAGCTTCGCACTCCGCTATAGCAGAAATTCTTAACTGATGAAGTCCCACCTCCGAAGGAGAAGTGCATATGCAGTTAAAAATGAGATACAAAATCAATGGGACAATCCTTATCACTTTTGTATTCATCGCTGTCGTATTCATCGCCGTTCATTTACCCTTTCAGCAGAGACGGTTTCAAACCGTCATGGGAAAGGTTGAGACCTTATTGCAGACCCTGGTGGAAAGGGATCGAAAACCACTGGCAAACGAGATTTTCGAAGGGCGAGTCCGCCCCATCAAAATACGATTACAGCAAATGCGGAAGGTAGAAGGGATTCTGTCCATCGGCATCTTTGATGAAAGCGGAAACTTACTGGTTTCCGACGGAACCCTCCCCTTTCCTTCCAAACTGCCAGAAGCAAAACAGGAGATAATCGCCCAAGGTATTCAAGCCCGCAAAAAAGTGTGGCACGGACAGAGTGTTTTTTTCCATGCAGAAGAAATTCAGGTTATCGGAGAACGGATTGGGTTTATTCAATTATATTATTCCCTGGCCGACGTGGATAAGGAGCAGCATCTTTCCTTTGTTCTCTCCGGAGGTTTGTTATTCTCAATTTTAGGGATTATGCTTGTATTGCTGAACCTGATATTGTCAGAAACAATTATTCGCCCCATCACATATCTGAGGGATGCCATGCAGCATATCCGATCCGGGGAATTAGGCGGACAGGTTCACATTGAAAATAAGGATGAAATCGGCGATCTTTCAATAACCTTTAACGAAATGTCGGCAGACCTGGCTGATTCCTACCAGAAGCTTTCTGATTCCTATAAAGAGATTGAATCCAGGAATGCCGAGTTATCCAAGGCAATTGTTGAACGCGAACATGCGGAGAAGGCTGTTCAGAAGCTGAATAAAGAGCTTGAAGACCGCGTGGAAAAACGCACTGCCGAGCTGGCCAGTGCCGGCGACGAAATCCGTTCTCTCAATGATCAGCTTAACGCCGAACTTATCCGCTCGGAGAAAATGGCAACCCTGGGGCAGCTTATCGCAGGTGTTGCTCATGAAATCAAAGGTCCTCTCGGGGCCATACGTGCATCAGCCGATAATGTTTCGAATTCCTTGCTCCAGATATTGGAACAATTGCCGGGACTGCTCCGGTTGCTTTCTGAAGATTTACAGAAAGATTTTCTTGATCTGATCGGAAAATCAATGCAAAGGGATGCTATCCTTTCGGCCAGGGAAGAGCGCAAATTGAAAAGAAAACTGATCGGTACGCTGGAAGAATATCAGGTCTCTGATGCGGATGAGGCAGCAGATACATTGACGGATATGGGAATTTATGAAAATCCCGAACCTTTTCTGCCGCTTCTCCGGAATCCTGAAAGTCATATTATCCTGCAAAATGCATACAATTTTTCAGGTTTGCAGAGAGGGAGTCAGAATATTTCCACAGCAGTGGACCGCGCTGCAAAAATCGTATCAGCCCTTAAAACCTATGCACACTATGATCATACGGAAACCCTGGTGGAGTCTGACCTGACCGAAGGCATCGAAACCATACTGACGCTCTATCATAACAAGCTGAAATATAGCATAGAAGTTACCCGTAACTATGATGAACTCCCGATGATCATGTGCTACCCGGACGAACTGAACCAGGTTTGGACAAATCTCGTCCACAATGCTATACAGGCAATGGACGGCAAAGGAACCCTGGAGGTCGGTATCCGAAGGGAAAATGATCAGGCAGCGATAACAGTTACAGACAGCGGTAAAGGAATTCCTGATGAAATAAAGGAACGGATATTCGAACCGTTCTTTACGACAAAGCCCGCGGGTGAAGGCAGCGGCCTGGGACTGGATATCGTTAAGAAGATTATTGACAAGCACCAGGGGAAAATTGAAATTGAAAGCTGCCCGGGAAAAACATCGTTCCGTGTGCTGCTTCCGATTCACAAAGAAAAACTGATCTGACGAACTCCGCGGAGTGCAAAGCTTGCTTTGCAAGTGTCAGGCACAAAGCAAGCTTTGTACTCCGCAGCGTCTGAAATTGTGAACTACTGAAACTCAGTAGATGGCCCCGAAAATGCTCGCTTGGGATTGACAAATCCCAAGCATTCCCGGCTGATTTGCCAATCTGCCGGGAGCATTTCGGGGCCATCTGCTGAAACTGGTAAGGAGGGGCAATGAAGTCATCAGATTTCAGAAAAATAATCAACTCCCATGCCGCCATCAGCCTGCTTTTACTTGCTGCCGTACTGACCGGGGCGGTCTCCTTTTCCGACCCTGCTTTTGCCCTATCCGATAATACTCCGAGGATTACCGGTCAGGCCCCTCTGTCCGTACCCGAGGAGACCAGCCTTACAATAGAGCATTCCCATCTGATAGTCACAGTTCCGGGCAATATCTGCCCGGCTGATTTCACTCTCACGGTACTGGACGGAGCGAATTATATCCGTTCGGAAAACACCGTAACGCCGGAGGCTAGCTTTAACGGGGAGCTTACAGTTCCGGTAAAAATGAAAAATAGCACGACGGAGAGCAATGTATTTGATCTCAGGATTATCATCACACCGGTCAATGACGCGCCCGTATTGGATAACTCCGGAGACATGCAGTTATCCGATATCCCTGAAGACATCCCGGAAGATGAAAACCTCGGAACCCTGGTATCTGAAATCATCGCCAGTGCAGGGGGAGACCGCATTACGGACGAAGATGCAGATGCAAAAGAAGGCATCGCGGTCATAGCGATAAGCAACACCCGAGGACTCTGGCAGTACCGCCCCGTGGAAGATATAGTTTTCGTGAACTTCCCTTGGAACCTTGGTGAAAACAAGGCCGTTCTGCTGACCCATGAAGCCCGGATCCGCTTTATCCCCGCCCCCGATTATCACGGCAGGCCCGATGACAGTATTACTTTCCGGGCATGGGATCAGACCCGCGGATATAGCGGCGATATCAACGCTGATACGACGATCAGCAGCGGCAATACGGCATTCAACAGAAAGACCGAAACAGCTTCCGTCACCATCATCCCTGTCAACGATACCCCGGGTTTCAAAGAAGAAGTGATCACCGAGGCTGAGGAGGATACGGAGTATTACTGTGACATCGTCATTGCTGATCCTGATGCCGGTGATACGCATACACTCAGTGCCCTGATACTTCCCGGCTGGCTCACACTCACGGATAACCAGGACAGCACAGGGATGCTCAGAGGAATTCCTGGCAATGATGATGTCGGAAAACACAACGTCGGATTGGAGATCAGGGATTCCGGAGGGGCCTCTGTGACTGAGACTTTTGTCATCACCGTCGCAAATGTCAATGACACGCCGGCAATTACCAGCGAACCTCTTACCGCCGCGGCCCAGGATAAATATTATGTTTACAGAATTATCACTGAAGATATTGACTCGGATGACACCCGGACCATCATTGCTCCCACTCTTCCGAAATGGCTCACTCTGACCAATCATGCTGACGGCACTGCTCTTCTCAGCGGAACACCTGCTGATAAAGATACGGGTCATCATCCTGTTGAACTTAGGGTAAGAGATGCCTCAGGAGCCGCAGCCGGGCAGTCTTTTTCCATCACTGTGACAAATGTCAACGACGCTCCGGCATTCACTTCCGAACCCCTGACTCTGACCAATGAAGGCTTGGAATACAGCTACGCAATTGCCACCGATGACATTGACGCGAGCGATGTTCTGTTAATCACCGCCGCTGACCTGCCTGACTGGCTCACGCTGACGAATAACCGCGACGGCACTGCAAGCATCGCCGGAACGCCGTCGGATAAGAATATCGGGAGTCACAAAGTTGAATTACAGGTAACAGATGCTGCCGGAGATTCGGATGTCCAAGCTTTCATAATTACTGTGACTGACCCGTGCGATGTTCCGGTTTTCAAAAGTACGCCTGTCACCAAAGCAGCAGAAGATGCAGATTACATATACAAAATAGCGGTCGGATATCCTGATAAAAGAGAATTTCTCTCCCTCATTGCTCCTGTTCTTCCCATATGGCTTACCCTGACAGATAACGGCAGCGGATCGGGAACGCTCACAGGAAAACCGGGGAATGAGGATACGGGTAGTAATGAGATTATGCTGAAAGTGAAAAATTCGGAGGATATTCAGACATTCACGATCTTTGTGGAAAATGTCAATGATGCACCGGTATTGGATAACAGGAGCCGGATGTTTCTGAACACAATAAAACAAGATATCCCGGATGGCAGAAATATCGGTACGCAAATTGCAGCAATTCTCATCACCAGTGAAGTAAGTGATCCCATAAGTGATGAAGACAGGGATGCCGAAGAAGGCATCGCAGTGGTTTTTGCGGATAATAGTGGCGGAACCTGGCAATATGATGAAGATCGGAACGGCATTTTCACTGATTTCCCGGGAGATATTTCCGAGAGCAGCGCAGTACTATTGAATGATAGTGCTGTGATCCGTTTCGTGCCTGATCCTCATTTTAACGGCGAAGCCGGAATTGCCTTCCGTGCCTGGGATCTGACAGAGGGAAACAACGGCGATACTGGCAGAGACACGACGCTTAACGGCGGTATGACTGCCTTCAGTGTGAATATCGGCAGGGCTGAAATTATCGTCACGCCTGATGATGATATGCCGAATTTTGATAGTGTGGGAATTGCTGACATAAGCGGGACTGCGGGAGACCTCCAGTAGTGCGATCAGTTCGCCGGCTTCAGTCCGCTTTCGCTTTCAACTTGGGGAGTTATCACTCGGCATGCCGCGCCGTAAGGGATTTCCCCCAAATTAATATACCCGGTATCTTGCTCTTAATCTTGCTCCTGCCTGATTAAGAGTAGAATTAAGATTAAGACAGACGGGAGCAGCGCGGGTAGATTATTATTTACTGGGAAATCCCTAACTCGTAAATCGCCGCTCCGGGAGGCTTCGGCGTGAAATCAGTCGAACGATTGACAAATCCGACTGAAATGGCATAGGATTTGTCAATCCCAAGCGAGCATTCGGGGAACTACCATGACCTGACGGTCACAACGAATGACGAAACCCCGCACGACTACCCCTTTCGTAAAGGGACCGGGGGGGATTTTTTTATCGGGACTTCATATAAATACTGACAATCGTAAATCGCTGATCGTATGTGAAGATGAGAAAGGGCCTTTTATAGGGCTGGGATGCTGAAAGGAGAACCGGATTTTCTGAAAAAATCCGGCTCTCCCGTGTTGGTTTACGACTTAAATGCCTTGAAAAGCGAGGCATCCATAACCGCTTCATATCCTGTCAGGCAGGCAATCACCGCGTCATCCGAATCAAGAAATGTAAAGTCCCCTCTCATTTTATGATCCGTTGCTTCCCTGACCTCAAGCACTGCGGTGACGCCGTCAGAAGGAAAACGATTCCGATACTGGCGATACGACGCGCTGTAGCTGGGCAGCGAAACAACTCCCATTTCTTCAAAGCACCAGATAATTGCCATCTGGAATGCGGAATCAAGAACCAGGGGATCAGCGATCCAGCAGCTTCGCAAGGGATCTGCCATCCATTTTTCAGGAGAAGGTGCGGAAGATACCTTTGCCATCATCCCGTGGGACGAATAACCGATGATTTCTCGGATTCCCCGCAGTTCAAGACCATGAAACAGGATTTTTTCATAAATCTCGTCAATACTCCTGGAATATGTCCCGATCCCCAGGTCTTTCGAGGTGCTGAAAGAAGGGGGATGGGACAGGGTATCTGTCAGAATCGCCTTTGCCCTGGAGTGAATCACTTCCCTGCCATCCTTCACGCCATCCCTGATTTCCACGCTGACTTCGAAAACCGAACCTTTTTTCCTTGCCTTTCCTGCCAGAAGCCGAATCAGCTTTTTCTCGTCATCCAGTTTGATTCCGCTTAACAGCCGGATATCATCCAGGCCGTGGAGAAGAAGACCGGGGTTTTCGTGGAGTGCCCCGTGACCAAGCCATTCCGCAATCAGCGCGAAGGGAACCACAGGTTTACCATCCAGGACATGGGACCCGAGAACAGGATAGCGATCCACATCTATCTCGCGTTTAACAGTCAGCGAAAGTTTGTCTGTTGAAGACTGCGGATCAGTTGCGGCCTGCAGTTTGTGATTTTCCGGGGTTAAGGCCGCGCCGATAACTACTTCCGGGGGACAGCTTTTATCCCCCCCCATTTCACGGAGCATACATTCTGCACCCGTGTCCGTGGGAATCAGTCCGATGCCGTTTTTCTTGAACTCCCGTTTCAGGGCAGGAGATACCATGCCGCCGTCCCAGGGGCCCCAGTTTATGGAAATGACCCTGCAATCGGGCCGTGTCACGGATTCCTGCTGTGCGATCTTGTTCAGCACCTCATTTGCCATTGCATAATCCGCCTGCCCCTTGTTTCCCATCCGCGCGCTTACGGATGAAAAAAGCACAATGTATCTGAGGTCGTCCTGTTTCGTAGCTTCCAGCAGGGTTTTCAGCCCCATGACTTTGGTATCAAAAACCTTTTCAAACTGTTCCGGGGTCTTGTCAATGATCAGACGATCCTCCAGTGTGCCGGCTCCGTGAATAATGGCGTTGACACTTCCATATTGTGAACGGCTATCTTTGAGAACCGAATTCACGCTGTCAGAATCCCGAACATCCGCTGAATAATAATGCACCGCGGCGCCCGTGGATTTCAATTGCTCAAGGTTTTTTGCTATCTCCCGATTCGCCATATGTTTCCGGTATGCTTTTTCCAGTTGCACCGGGGATACATGGTTTCCGCTGAATTCGTTGTCAAGAATTGCTTTTTTGACGGCCCCTTCATCTTCCAGGGATACGAGCCATTCCGGCTCGGCTGTGGGATGGGGTGAACGGCCTATGAGAACAAGGTTCAGTTGGCTGATCTCCTTTGCAAGGGCATACGCGGCAGAAGCAGTAACCCCCCTGGCTCCGCCGGTAATCACAATTACGTCCCCTGAACCGAGATTTATGTCCCCGCGCGGATATGGCGATGACTCAAGATCAAAAACAAACCGGTTTCCCGGTTCCAGGGCAACTTCAACAGGGCCGTGAGTCAGAAGCTCTGAGACAACAGCTTTTGCAACAGCTTTGTTTTCCCTCCAGTCCGGTGCAATATCTATGGCATGGCAGCAGACATTTTCCCATTCAACGGAAACGGTTTTGGCAAGTCCGGCAAGTCCTCCCTGGAGGGGATTTTCAACGCCAGTGCCTTTGAAGCCGAACGCTCCGTCCAGGCGGGTGAGGGTCGCAAAGACAGCACCGCCGTTCCTGACAGAATCGAAAATGGCCGGCGATACACGACGCGTCATCAGAAAAGCATTTTTCAGGAAAGCCTCATCAGCTCCGGGATTTGCCAGGATTACCAGGCCCCCTGCATGAGGCAGTTCCTGTCCGTTTTTCAATGCATCCGGTGAAACCGCAAGCCCTTCGATATGGTGCAGGGCAAGTTCGTCGGCAACTGCCCGGGCAAGTCCGGTTCCGTCATCTGTAATCAATACTTTTCTACCTGCCGGAATTGATACGGAATCACCCGGTTCAATCTTTTTTTCAACAACGGATATGATCCGTCTCTCAACCTTATCCGGAGACTCGGTAGGGGTGACAGATTCTGAAGATTCATCGCAATCGTTCCGGCTTTCATTCTCCGGGGTTCCGACAAGATATTCAGCAATCTGTCCTAGGGTTCTGAGGGTTCCCATAACTTCTGGCGAGACAGACGGGAGGCCAGGCATCTTTTCCTCAAGTGTGGAAAGAATCTCCACCCGCTTGATGGAGTCAATTCCCAGATCAGCTTCGATATCCATCTCCAGGTTAAGCATTTCCGAGGGATAGCCTGTGAGATCGCTGACAACCGCCATCATCGTATCCTCTATTTCCTTTTGATTCCTTCCGGAAATGCACGGGGCGCAGGAAATCCGAGCGTCGGATTCCGGGGAGTCTGTCCCCGAACTTCCGGCAAGATATTCAGCAATCTGCCCCAGGGTTCTGAGGGTTCCCATGATTTCCGGCGAAACAGGCGGGAGGCCAGGCATCTTTTCCTCAAGCGTGGAAAGAATCTCCACCCGTTTGATGGAGTCAATTCCCAGGTCCGCTTCGATATCCATGTCCGGGTTCAGCATTTCCACGGGGTAGCCTGTCAGATCACTTACGACCGCCATCATCATATCATCCAGCTTTTTCCTGTCCGCTCCGGGGGATGATGATGCTGTGCAGGGAGCCGGGGACTGAATTCCTGTGTCCTGGGATTCGTGTCCCGAGTTTTCGGACAGAAATTCAGCGATCTGGGCAAGTGTCCTGAGGGTTCCCATGATTTCCGGGGAAACAGGCGGGATGCCAGGCATTTTCTCCTCAAGCGTGGAAAGAATCTCCACACGTTTGATGGAGTCAATTCCCAGGTCCGCTTCAATATCCATCTCCAAGTTGAGCATTTCCGTGGGATAGCCTGTCAGGTCGCTGACTGTTTCCAGCAGGGTGTTCTTCACAGCTTCGTTATTTTTTGGTGTTTCCTCAGAAGGCGGTTTGTATGCAGGGGCCTGTGTTTCCGGAGATACAACCTTTGGTGTCTCATGAATCTGGGGTAGCATTGGCGGAGTATAGGAAGCATCTGCAGGGGACGCAACGGATCGGGGTATGCTTTCCCGGATCGGAGTATCTTCCTGTGCCTGAAAATGATAATTTCTCTCATTTTCCATGGCCAGCCCGGGAGCAGGTTCAGGCGGTCTGACGCCCATAGAAACTTCGGCCAGACGCCGGGTACTGTCCATCATCATCTGGAGGGTGCGACCGGCCTCGGTCTGGGTCTCCAGGAATTTTTTGTGGGTTTCGGCAGTCTGACTGTGGAGGGTCTGCATGGACTTCAGCCCTTCCTGTACGGCTTTCAAAGCGTCTGTAACCGCGCCCCCTCCCTGAACCCGGTTCGGGAGTCTCCCGGGGTCGGGATTTAAAAATTGTCTCTGATCTTTTCTATACATAGTTTTGTCCGTTTTTTGTCCGTTGCCCGTTGCCCGTTGCCCGTTGTCCGTTGACAGTGCTTTCGGATGTGCGGGGCGGTGGCAGCATTTGGCAGGGGGATGACATGCGGCAGCGGATTTTCCTGGCTCCTGTTCTGAGGTTCCTGCATTATCAGAAGGTCCCGGGCCCGCGGGGCCTGAGCCATCTGAATTGTTTGAATTGCCTGAATCCGGCTTCCCGGGTTTCCCTGGTTTTGGTTCGGAACGGTAATTCGCTCCTGAAATGAGAATACTCATTCGCTGTTTTTTGGGTTTCTCAGGCTGATCCCATTTATCAAGTTCAACAGGATAGCCTGAAGCTGCAAGAAAAGTGAGGGTTTTCGAGAGGTCTTCCACCCCGAACTTCTTTCCTGCAGAACTGTCCACAGAGATGGCCTTGAAATCCCGTCCCTTGAGTATGGTTTTGACAAGGCTGGTCAGCACGGATTTGGGCCCGATTTCGAGAAATGTGCGAATCCCTGCATCAAACATATTTTCGATTTCGCTTACAAAATTAACCGGACACAGGATCTGCTCACCCAACAGCTTTTTTGCTTCTTCGGCATCAGCAGGATAGGCTTTGCCCGTTGTATTGGCGAAAACCGAAACATCCGTAGGAACGATATCCGCTTTTTCCTTCAGAAGCTGCATAAAAGGCTCCTGGGCATCTTTGACCAGAGCGCTGTGGAAGGCAGCGGATACGGGCAGCTTTATTGCTCTGAATTTCCTCTGCTTGCACAGGGCTTCAGCCTGGGTAATTGCCTCGACAGTGCCGGACAAAACCCCCTGGTTCGGACTGTTCCGGTTTGCAAGGATTACATCAAGATTCTCCTCCCTGATCAGGTCATCAATGGCATCCAGCTTGGCTTTGACAGCCAGCATGGTTCCGCCCTTGCGCCCTGCTGCCGATGCCATGAGGCTGCCCCGGGCAAACGAAAGGCGGAAAAGCGTATCCATATCTATCCACCCGGCAGCATAGAGCGCGGGAAGTTCTCCGAAACTGTGCCCGCATGCGGCATCCGGTTTCACACCGAATCTTTCGAGAATCTTCAGCATGGCAAGGCTTACCGCTCCGATAGCAGGTTGTGCCACGTCCGTGCTTCGTAACGCTTCTTCCTGGAGAGTCTTTTTTGGTTTGTTTCGAGCCGGATAAGGAAAGATAAAATCGGTGAGACGGGAGAAAGTAAGCTCCGCATTACGGGCGTATTCATTTGCCTTTTCCATAACTTCAAAGGCTTCCGGAAAGCTGCATATAAGATCACGGGCCATGTTTACATACTGGCTTCCCTGACCCGGAAATATAAATGCGATTTTACCCGGCTTTTCTGATTTCTCAACGGATTTCTCGTTTATCAGAACCGAGCCGTCCCATGAAATTTCCTGCTTCTCCTTCCGGTGTTCTTCGAGAAGCAGGTGGAAATTACTTCCCCCGAATCCGAACGCGCTCACACCAGCTCGGCGGGGGTGTTCTTTTCTCGAAAACCAGGGGCGTGTTTCCGTACTAAGATAAAAAGGGCTTTCCTCAATATTCAGGTTGGGATCAGGCTCGTCTGCTTTCAACGTGGGCAGGAATATTTTATGATAAATCGCCAGCACAGTTTTAATAAGCCCTGCCACACCGGCAGCAGCTTTGCTGTGTCCGATCATGGATTTTACGGACCCCAGCGCGCATTGTTTCAGAAGATGATCACCTGTTTCCTGCTCTCCGTCCTCTGTCCCTATCTCCCTGTCCCCAGCCTCCTGTCCCCTGAAAACCCGCTCCAATGTCTGAAACTCGGTCGCGTCCCCGACCTTGGTTCCGGTACCATGGGCTTCGATAATCTCCACTGTATCCGGTTTTATGCCAGCGCTTTCGTAAGCCATGCAAAGAGCTTTTGCCTGTCCTTCGCTCCTGGGCGCGTAAATGCTTTGGGATTTCCCATCGCTTGAAGTACCCATTGCCCTGATCACCGCGTAGATCCTGTCTTCATCTCTTTCCGCATCTTCAAGTCGCTTCAAGACAAGCATCCCGATGCCTTCCCCGAGAACAGTGCCGTCCGCATCTTTTGAAAATGGCCGGGCATCGCCTGTGGGCGAAAGAATCTGGGTCTTGGAAAAGCACATATGCATGAAGATGTCGTTCAGGGCATCCACACCACCGGTAATCGCCATGTCGGATCGTCCGGCAGCCAGTTCCATGAGGGCGAGATGGATCGCGCTCATGGAACTGGCGCAGGCAGCATCCACAGCGCAGTTTGTTCCGCCCAAGTCAAGGCGGTTACAAATCCTTCCTGCAATCACATTTCCCAGGAGCCCCGGGAATGAGTTCTCCTGCCATGAGACATATGAGTCGGATATGCGTCGGACAATTTCTTCCGTTTTTTCAGGAGAAATTCCTGAATCCGTGATTGCCCTGCGCCACAGGGGATGTCCGAGTCTTGCCCCCAGGGGAATTACCAGTTCCTGGGTTCCTGTCGCGCCGAGAATGACGCTTGCTTTGTCCCTGTCAAATTCCCGCCCATCTCCGTAGCCGGCGTCCTCCAAAGCCATTTTTGCGGCAAGCAGTCCGAGAAGCTGCGAAGTGTCAGTAGCTTCCAGGGAACTCGGGGGAATGCCGAATTCCGAGGGATCAAACGATACTTGGGAAAGAAAACCGCCTCGCTTGCAATAGACATGATCCGGCTTTTTGGGGTCATCATCAAAATAATCTTCCGGAGACCAGTGTGTCCCCGGGATATCAGTGATTGCATCTTCGCCGTGGAAGAGCAATCGCCAGTATTCCTTCAATCCTGAAGATTTCGGAAAAAAACATGCCATCCCGATGATGGCTGCGGGTATGTTATGTTTCATGTTTTATCACCGTATTCCTGATGCATGATGCGTGATGCGTGAAACGTGAAACGTGAAACGTGATGCGTGAGTTAATAAAGCTTTACTATACTTCGAAAAGTATATAATTCACATCTCTCGTTTCCACGTTTCCACGCATCACGCATCACGCATCACTCATCACTCATCACGCATCACGTTTCACGTTTCACGCATCACGCATCACGCATCACGCTCCGTAGTTCTGAAAGTTCCATAGGAGAAAACCGCCCGATATCAGGCGATAACACGGCTCCCTGGCTGCGGAGCCAGTTAAATCGGGTAATGACGGCTGCTCCGAGAAGAAGATTCATTGCAACCGTAACGGTCTTACGATTTTCCGTTTTTTCAAGAAACGAACCTTTTACCCATTCATTAAAAGCTCCCAGCGCAGGGCCGCACCATATCTGATAATCAATTTTTCTTGATGGTTCACCCTGTGTGGCCCATCTTGAGGACTGACCCAGGTAGGAACGGAAGACCAGGGCCATTTTGTGCTTAGGATCATGTTCCGCCCGGGTAATCTGCCGGGGATCCTGTGTGGCAAAAAAGTTTTTTGTCTGATGCCATTCATCTTCAAGATTCTTCCGGAAAAAATCCCGTTCCAGGATGGCTCTCTGATCCGCGGGGATGTCCGCAAGACTGTTGTATCTGCAATACAGATCATACAATTTGGCAGCACGAAGCGGAAACATGGTGCCGCGTTTTAAGACCTGAACCTTTACCCCGAGTTCGAACATATCTGCCGCGGGAGCCATAATTACATCTGCCTGCCGGGCTTGTGCAAGCATCTGTCGAACGGTTTCCGAAGTGCCGGCCTCTGTGCAGGACTGATTTACAGAACCGGTCAGCACATACGCTGCTCCCATTGCAAACGCACCAGCCGCTGATTCGGGGGTGGAAATCCCGCCGGCCAGCCCCACGCACGGAGGTCTTTCATACTTGTATTTTTCAGTCAGTTCGTTTCGCAGGGCAATTATCGTGGGCAGGAGCGAAATGGCCGGGCGGTTATCCGTATGCCCGCCGGAATCCGCTTCGGCAGTCAGATCCTCTGCCATGGGAATCGAATCTGCAAGCAGGGCCTCTTCTTTTGTAATCAGATTTTTTTCAATAAGCTGGGTCAGCAGTTTTTCCGGCGGCGGGGAGAAGAATTTCCTGGCAACTTCGATTCTTGAAACTTTTGCAATAATTTTGTTCTGGCAGACCACAGCGCCCTTTTCATCCCGGTAAATCCCCCTGACTCGGAAATATACCAGAGGGAGGGTCATATCCATATACGCGGATGCACTGACCAGTCGTATGCCCCGCTCCAGATACAGATCAACCACCCCGGCCTCGAGTTCCGGATCATTGGGGCTGTGGATCAGGTTGAAACCGAAGGGAAGAGATTTCATCCGCTCCTGCAACGTGCTGATGGCCCCTTCAACGTCATCAAGGGAAAGCCCGGCAGCGCCGAAAAAGCCCATCATCCCCGCACTGCCCATTTTTTCTACCATTTTCACAGAAGTGATGCCGTTTGCCATCGCGCCGGCAATGTAGGCATAGCGCAGATTGTGCCTTTTTTTGAAGGTCGGGTCCCCCAGATCTTCGGGATGAAGCGGGGGCGCATATGCATAAAGCTCATAAGCGTCTTTCGGAATTCGGGATTCCGAAGACTTCGGGTCACTTATGCAAATTGTCCCGCGCTTTGCGACCGCTGGATGCCCCTCCTGATTTACCAGGAACACCGGACGGGTGACACGGGTAATTGCAGATCTGATTGCATGGTCCCCGGGCTGCGGGTCAGGTGTTTCAGATTCCCTGTTTTGTATTTCCGATTTTATCCACCAGCCTGATACTGTTTTATCTTTTCTAAAAGGTGTCTGCAAGTTCGCAACTTCCTGTATTCTGTATTTTTTTGGAAATTATCT
>JAUCGG010000136.1 GCA_030378015.1 Desulfococcaceae bacterium HSG8 | reverse complement strand
ACAAAATGTTATATTTTTTTATGTAAAAAAAGCAATTAATATCGGCTCTTATATAAACGAGGATTCCCGAACCTTTACCAGACAATGATTTACAGCTTAGAAACAAATTTTCGGGCAACCTTTAAGTGATACGTGATACGTGATACTCAGTAGATGGAAACTCCCCCTTTGAAGGGGGCCGGGGGATGTATTTTCAGTGAGTTACACCCCTGCCCCCCTCAAGGAGGGAGTTTCCATCTACTGATGCTATGTTTTCACGCTTCACGCTTCACGCTTCATGCTTCACTCTTCACATTTAGGAGGCTATATGTCAAAAATAAATAAAATCGGTGTTATCGGCGCCGGCAATATGGGAAGCGGCATTGCCCAGAAAATCATCCAGGAAGGCATCAATGTCGTAATGATTGATATGAAGGATGAGTTTGTCGAGCGCGGGCTTTCCAATATCAGAAAGACCCTTCTTGAAGGGGTAGAGCGAAAGATTTTTAAGAAAGAACAGGTGGATGCTATCCTGTCCCGCATCACCGGAACAACCGATATGACTGCGGTTGCTGATGCGGATATTGTCATCGAAGCTGTTTTTGAAGACAAGGCGGTGAAATCCGATCTTTTCAAAAAACTTGACGAAATTTGTTCGGAGAAAACAATTCTCGCCACAAACACATCAAGCTTTTATGTCAGGGAATTCGCGGAACATATTTCCCGTAAGGACCGCTTCATCGGTCTTCACTATTTCTTTCATCCGGCAAAGAACCGTCTTCTCGAAGTCATTCCCCATGATGGCACGAGCCAGGAAACCATTGAAAAATCCATGCTTGCATCAAAACTTCACGGGAAAACCTCTATTCTCGTAAAAGATGCTCCCGGTTTTGCTGTCAACCGCTTCTTCGTTCCTTTCCTGAATGAAGCTGCCCGGATGCTGGAGGAAGGGGTTGCGGATATTCCTACCATTGAAGAGGGTGCGAAACGGGGATTCAAAATCGGTATGGGACCCTTTTTGCTCATGAATGTAACCGGAATTCCCATCGCTGTCCATGCTGCAACAACCCTCGGGAACGAACTGGGACCCTTTTACGCCCCCGCTGAGAAACTGAAAGCCCAGATGGAGAAGAAAGAAAACTGGGATATCGAAGGGCAGGCAGATGAATCCAAAATCCAGGCAGTGATTGACCGGCTTTACGGTGTATGCTTAGGTGTCTCGGCCGCGCTTGTGGATGAAGGTGTTGCATCTGTGGAGGATACAGATCGCGGGGCAAAGATCGGACTTCGCTGGTCCACCGGCCCCTTTGAAATCATGAATAAAATCGGTATTGACAAAACATACGAACTGGTTGATGCCATTGCCGCGAAATATCCCGATTTCAATATGCCCGACCTGCTGAAAAAACAGAAGGAACTGGGGAAACCTTTTGACTTCAGATTTGTTGATCTGGATATAAAGGGAGATGTTGCATGGATTACCCTCAACCGCCCCGAAGCCATGAACGCACTGAATGAAAGCGTTTTTATCCAGCTTGAAGAGCAATTCTCCGCGGCAGAGAAAAATCCGGATGTTAAGGCTGTTGTCTTCCAAGGTGCCGGCAAGGCTTTTGTCGCGGGCGCGGACATCCGCTACTTTGTGAAAAATATAAAGGGAAATAAAATTCCTGTTACAGTTGAATTTACAAGAAAGGGCCATGAACTCCTGCTCAGGATTGAAAATTCTGAAAAACTGACCATCGCATTGCTTGACGGGCTTTCCCTCGGCGGCGGCAGTGAACTCGCACTCGCCTGCCAGGCGATTGTGGCAACACCCGCTGCATCAATGGGCTTCCCCGAGACGGGTATCGGCATATATCCCGGTCTCGGCGGAATGCTCAGATTTGCCCGCCATGCAGGCCCTGCCCTTGCCAAATACTATACTTTCACAGGGGCAACCATTCTTGCAAAGGATGCTTATGAACTCGGTATTGCGACAAAGCTCGTTGAACCTGCGGAGGTGGAATCCGCTATCGCAGGGCTTGTTGCAGAAGGAAAAACCGATAAATACCGTGACCGCGAAATTCCTGAGAAGTTCAAATCCCTTGCCCTGACGTGCAGCGAGGAGAATGTGGAAAAACTTCTTTCCGGGAATCCTCCCCTAGGCGTGGCGGATGACCTTGCAGCCAAAACTGCCAAAATCGTCGGCTACAAAGCTCCGCTTGCGCTGAAAGTTGCAAATGAGATCATTGATCAGCAGGTGGGCAAACCCATTCCCGAAGCAGTGGAAATCGAACTCGGACGTCTGGAAGAAATCTTTTCCACCGCCGACGCGCTGGAAGGGCTTTCATCTCTCGGACGAAAGAAGCCTGAGTTCAAGGGAGCATAAAATACCTGTGGTGGGGCTTGCCCCACTATTATTGCTATCCGGTCATTTCGGTTATATCCGAGATACGGACATCAGAACATTATCGGTGGGGCAAGCCCCACCCTACAAAGATGAGAAATAGTAGGGTGGGGCTTGCCCCACCATTATCGCTATCCGGTCATTTCGGTTATATCCGAAGATACGGACATCAGAACTACAAAAATGAGAGGCAGAAATAGTAGGGTGGGGCTTGCCCCACCATTATCGCTATCCGGTCATTTCGGTTATATCCGAAGATATGAACATCAGAACATCGGTGGGGCAAGCCCCACCCTACAAAGATGAGAAATAGTAGGGTGGGGCTTGCCCCACCATTATCGCTATCCGGTCATTTCGGTTATATCCTAGATATGCAAGCCCCACCCTACAAAGATGAGGCAGAATTGGCGGAGATAGCCCGCAAAGATGAGTTAAGATGACAGAACTGCATAAGGAGAATCCCGCTATCCTGATTATTGACTTGGTGAAAGACAATTTCGATGATAGCAAAAATCTTCCGATAACCAGCTTTGCCAGGCGGATAATCCCCCCGATTAACCGCCTGACAGGAATATTCAGGGAGAAGGGCTGGCCCGTTGTTTTTTCCACAGATGCTTTTAACAGTCAGGATTTCATTTTTACAAGCCGCATGAAACCCCATTCCCTGGCAGGAACACCGGGGGCTGAAATCGCGGATGGCCTGGATTACCAGGACGGAGACTATTGGCTTCCCAAACCGAGATTTTCGGCTTTTTTTAAGACCGGCTTAGAGAACTGGCTCCGAGAAAGAGATGTGACATGCTGTGCGGTTGCCGGAATTGCAACGCATTTCTGTGTACTGACAACCGTTATGGATGCCTTATGCCATGATTTCAAGGCGATTCTGCTGGAAGACTGCACAGCCTCTTATTCCGAGAGCATTCATGAACAGACACTGAGTCTTTATCGGCGGAACCCCCTTTACCCGTTATTAAGCGTTGCCTCCTCCACAGACCTGATAACGGAATAGTAATTGTCAGTTATCAGTTCTCCGTTCTCCGTTGTCAGTAAGAGTGGCAACGGACAACGGACAACTGACAACTGACCACGGACAACTGACAACCCATGAGGAACTGACTATGCACAAACTACTTACCGAAGACCCCGGTCAGAAGATGCTCCTCCTTGGCAATGAAGCCATTGCAAGAGGAGCCATTGAAGCGGGTGTTGCCTTTGCCACAACCTATCCCGGCACACCTTCTTCGGAAATCTCTTTAAACCTTTTTCAGATGTCGCAGGAAAGTGATCTTTATTTTGAGTACAGCACCAATGAGAAAGTTTCCCTTGAGGTGGCTGCCGCTGCTGCAAATTCAGGAGTCCGCACCATGTGCATGATGAAGCATGTGGGACTGAATGTCGCAGCCGATCCGCTGATGACACTTGCGTATGTCGGTGTAACCGGCGGTATGGTAATCCTTACTGCTGATGACCCGTTTATGTTTTCCAGCCAGAACGAACAGGATAACCGTTACTATGGCAAGCTCTCCGGGCTTCCCATTCTTGAGCCTTCTTCTGTGGAAGAGGCAAAGAATATGATTCCCTACGCGTTTGATCTTTCTGAAAAGCTGAAGGAACCGGTGTTATTCAGAACCACCACCCGGATCAACCATTCCACCGGGATCGTAACGCTTGGAGAAATGAAACCCAGGGTTACAAAAGGGGATTTCGTAAAGAACCCGATGAACTATGTAACCGTGCCTGCTGTCTCCAGGAACCTCCATGTCAAACTCTTGGAGAACATCGAAAAGGCCCTGGAAATCGCGGATAAATCCGAGTACAACTTCACAAAAGGCACTGGAAAGCTGGGCATCATCTGCAACGGGGTCAGCTATAGCTACGCAGTTGACGGCGTAAAGGATCTGGGCATTGAAGATAAGGTCAGCATCCTTCGTATCGGCTTTTCGCATCCCATGCCGGAAAACCTGATTGTGAACTTTTTAAAGGGATGTGAAAAAGTTCTGATCATGGAGGAAGGCGAGCCTTACATGGAAGAGGCGGTAAAAGCCTTTGCCCAGGAAGCAGGGCTGACATTGCCCATAAAGGGAAAAAGCGAGGAACTTTTTTCCCGTCTCTATGAATTCGATCCTGCAATGGTCAGGGAAAGAATTGCGAAATATTTTGATGTGCCCTGCAAACCGACAGTCGCAGCAGATACTTCCGATGTTCCTGAAATTCCCCAGCGTCCCCCCAACCTCTGTGCTGGATGTTCTCACAGAGCTACCTATTACGCTGTCAAAAAGGCTGCCGAGGGAATGGAAACCATTTATCCCACGGATATCGGCTGCTACACTCTCGGATTTCTGCCTCCCCTGGGTATGGGAGATTTTCTTGTATGTATGGGCTCCTCTGTGAGTACTTCCTGCGGATTTTCAAAAGCTACGGATAAAAAAGTCATCTCCTTTATCGGCGATTCCACCTTCTTTCATTCCGGGATTACGGGCCTGATCAATGCTGTATATAACAACCATAATTTCACACTGGTGATTCTTGATAACGGCACGACAGCCATGACCGGGCACCAGCCCAACCCCGGTGTGGATATGAGTAATTTCAATCTTTCCGGGTATGGCCGGGTATCCATTGAAGAAGTGGTAAAGGGAATCGGGGTAGAACATCTGACGATCATCAAGCCTTACAAACTCAGGAAGAGCATCGAAGCTATCAAAGAAGCTCTGAACTACAAAGGGGTTTCGGTGATCATATCACAGGAAATGTGTACACTCTATGCCCGGAGTCTTAAACAACTCAAGGATCGTTCCTACTATGTGAGCGATAAGTGCAAGAACCACAGGGACTGTATTAACGAGATCGCATGTCCCGCGTTTAATCTTGAGGGCGAAAAGGTAACAATTGATCCCGTGGCGTGTGTGGGCTGCATGGTTTGTGCACAGATATGTCCTGAAAACGCGATCCTGCCTATAAAAAAGAAGACTGGCTGAACAGTTGAATAGCAACAATTCGTAAATTCCTCCCCCTTTCATAAAGGGCAGGGGGATTTTCTGCCGTAACAGACTTTTCTCACATCAAAAATCTCCTGGGAGACGAATTTACAAGTTAAGGAAATTAAAGATGGATACAACAAGATTAATCATCGTAGCGGTTGGCGGACAGGGAAACCTGCTGGCATCCAGGGTGCTGGGTGAAGCCGCGCTGCTTGCCGGCGTTCCTGTTCGCATGAGCGAAATTCACGGCATGGCGCAGCGGGGCGGTGTGGTAGAATCAGCGATTGTGTTCGGAGATGCTGAAAGCACGATCATCTCGGATGGCGAAGCAGATGTTCTCGTCGGATTTGAACCTTCGGAAACCCTCCGCGCTGTTAATAAATGTAATTCCGGAACAGTTGCCATTACAAATCTTTCCCCGGTTCCCCCGTTTACTGTAGCCATTGGCAAAGGGGTTTATCCGGAACTGGATAAACTCCGGGAACTGATCCGGGCCAAAACATCAAAACTGATTGCTTTTGATGCGGTTGAGCTTGCAAAAGAAGCTGGGAATGTTTTAGCAGTGAATATGGTGCTGGTGGGCGCGCTGATTCAGACAGGAATCCTGCCCCTGTCCGCGGAAAACGTGAAAGAAACCATAAGGACAAAAACCAAAAAAGCTTTTACGGATGTGAATTTGAAAGCTTTTGATCTCGGATTCTCTGCCGCGGAGAAAGCTTAAAACGTAGGGTGGGGCTTGCCCCACCATTATCGCCATCTCGCCATTTCGGTTATATCCGAATATGAATATCATAAAATCGGTGGGGCAAGCCCCACCCTACGTCACTTAGTTATGCCCCGGAGGGATTTTAATCCCAAGTCATTTACGGTTCAAGCCCCGGAGGGCGATGTAGTTTGCGGATCATATTCTTGGGATTAAAATCCCAAGCTACGTCACCTTGCCCCTCCGGGGCATTTTGCCCACAGAGATGCACGGATTGAAAAGACATTTAACAAGGAGAAAAGAATGCCCCGGAGGGGCGATGTAAGTTTGCGGATCATATTCAATTCCCTCATTTTGGGATTTTAATCTTGGGATTAAAATCCCAAGCTACGTCACCTTGCCCCTCCGGGGCATTTTGCCCACAGAGATGCACGGATTGAAAAGACATTTAACAAGGAGAAAAAGAATGCCCCGGAGGGGCGATGTAAGTTTGCGGATCATATTCAATTCCCTCATTTTGGGATTTTAATCTTGGGATTAAAATCCCAAGCTACGTCACCTTGCCCCTCTGGAGCAATGCCCCGGAGGGGCAGGGTTAACATAGCTTGGGATTTTAATCCCAAGATAACAAGGAGAAAAAGAATGCCCTGGAACGATAAATTTGAATGCATGCCTGTAGAAGAACTTCAGAAATTTCAACTGGAAAAGCTCAGGGAAACCGTGGCCTGGGTCTATGAGCGAGTTCCTTTTTATAAACGTAAAATGGATGAAAAAGGGGTAAAGCCCGGTGATATAAAAAGCCTGGAAGATGTTGCCAGCCTCCCTGTTACAGTAAAAAATGATCTGAGAGATAATTACCCCTTTGATCTCTGCGCTGTTCCCATGAAAGATGTGGTGCGGGTTCATGCATCTTCCGGAACTACGGGGAAGCCTATCACAGGCCCCTATACAAAGGAAGATATGGAAAAATGGGGTGAGTGTATGGCCAGGAATCTCTGGGCCGCGGGGGTCAGGGAAGATGATGTGGTTCAGAATGCCTATGGCTACGGGCTGTTCACCGGGGGATTGGGGTTTCATGAGGGGATATCGCACATCGGGTGTATTGAGATCCCCACAAGCTCAGGGCTGACCGAGCGGCAGATTACCCTTATGCAGGATTTCAAAACCAACATCTTATGTAGCACTCCTTCCTACGCGCTTACCATTGCCGAGCGCGCTGAAGAGATGGGAGTGAATATCAAAGATATGCCCCTGCGCGCGGGGGTCTTCGGTGCGGAACCCTGGACAGCAGGGATGCGCCAGGAAATCGAGGAGCGTATGGGAATCAAGGCTATGGAGGCTTATGGTCTCACAGAACTCGGTGGCCCCGGTGTTGCCTTTGACTGCGAAGCTCAGGACGGGCTGCATGTTAATGAAGACCATTACCTCGCCGAAGTGGTTGACCCGGAAACCTTCAAACCGGTCCCTCTGGGAGAAAAAGGAGAGCTGATCTTCACCTCGCTTCAGCGGAGAGCCATGCCCATGATCCGGTACCGCACCAAAGATATAACCCTGCTTCGCCGGGAAACCTGTTCATGCGGAAGAAAGTTGCTGAAGATGGAAAAGGTATCGGGTCGTACCGATGATATGCTGATCATCAGCGGTGTGAATGTCTTCCCGTCACAGATCGAATCGCTCCTGCTTGATATACCCGAAGTGGAACCCCAGTATGTGCTGGTGGTTCGGAAAAAAGGCTATCTGGATTACCTCACGATTCGGGTGGAAGCCAAAAGAGAGATTTACGACGCTGGCCCTGAAAAGGAAGCCGAGGTTGAGAAGAAAATCCATGAGCATATCAAAGGAATGATGGGAATCGGTGTGAAGGTAAACCTGGTGGAACCGAAACTCATTGAGCGCAGCGAAGGGAAGGCCAAACGAATTATTGACGAGCGGCCTAAAGAGTAAAAATTTTTTGACCTGTGCGGTTACAATTTTCAGAAACGCCCCCGAAAATCCGGAATCTCCCCTAACCGCACAGGCCGAAAAATTTGCAGGCGATTTATTTATGCCAGCTTACAACTGTCAATCCGGAAAAGAATTCAAAATCAGAAACATTGCGCGTTACCAATACCAATCCGTTTGCACCGGCGATGGTTGCAATCTGACCATCCGCAAACAGCGGAGTCCGTCCTTCGGATGATAACCTTGCCCTGCCCGTTCCCTGCCATGCCACTCGGCAGCCTGTTCATCGTATGGGAGAATTACCATATTCCGATCTGACAGGCTGCTGAGATATGATTCGATAATCTCACGCTTACGGGAACTCGGAAGGCGGTGACACCCATATTGAAGTTCATGCCACACGGGGCTGTCACGATTTCATCCCGGTGCTTCCCCATCATCTCAAGCACTGATCTGTCAGGGACAAGTTTCACAGCTTCTGACAGGACATTTGTATCAAGCAGATATTTCATCAGAATTTGTCAACCTCCCGCCCGGGGAAAGATCCCGGAGTCCCTCGAAATCCGAATCGGAAATATCAATACCTTCATCCTCTATGGTCTGACGAAGCAGCACCAGTTCTTTCCAGAAGCCGGTTTTTTTCCGCTCATATTTATGAACCGGGATTAAAACGGCAACCGGTCTGCCCTGTCTTGTCAGCCTGATCCGATGTCCGGCTTCAACGTCGTGTATGATAGATGAGAGACTCTTTTCGGCTTCTGAAATGGAAAATTCTTTTTGCATTATTGCCTTCCTCCTTAATTAATGGGACACGGATTCACACGGATTCACACGGATTTTTCTTCGGGCTTTCTGCTACACGGATTCACGATAAGCAGAGATTTCGCGCCTTCTTATTCACGGAATTTCCCTACCGACTCACGGTCTTCGGAAAATCCGTGTTATCCGTGTCCCGTTTCTCACAGAACTACAAGGAAAGCGGATAAGAAAGGGAAATTCCCTCTTTCCCTTCCCTTTCTTACACTTTTTCCTTGTAGTTATAGTATATTACATAAAAGAGTACGAAATCCCAGATGATCGGATTCATAAAATCCGTGATCATCCGTGTCCTATTCCCTGTACAATTCGGATTCCATCTCCTTTTTAATATCTTTCAGTTTCCTCAGGCTCTTCTCGGAAAGCTTCTTTTCGGAAATAACAGGGCGTTTCAGGATGCGCTGTGCCAGACGGATTTCACCGATCAGCTTGCCTTTCCGCATCCCTTTCTCTATCCCTTTCCTCTCTCCCTTTTCTTCCCCCCTCTCCATTCCGATCTGTATAAGTTCCTGACCCACGACGGTCTTTTCAATAGGTGTCATTTCAATCATTTTTTCGACCTCCTCTCTGGTGAGTTTGGAAAACCGTTGCAGGATAGCATAAATGAGCAGGTCTTCCAACTCCTTTATTTTGTTTTCGGGAAGTTCCAGTGACCGTATTTCCGCTTTCCAGTCTGTTACCGCCCGGGGCAGATGCTCTTTCCGGGGAAGCATCAGGGGCTTCAGCACGGTCAGTTCACCGGCTTTCTTTCCCAATTTTTTCAGGCAGTCGGGAAGATACAGACGGATGAAACGATGAGGCGGCTTACAGGATACGGGGCATTCCCCGGGATCATATTTCTTATTTGTAAAAAGAAGCACTGCCACAAAGGGCCTGTCCGTATCTGTCTGTTCGTAATACGTGAAAACTTCACGGAAAAAACGCCAATATATTTTCGAATCATCCCAGCCCTGGAATTCCGAAAAAACATTCGGGCCTGTTCCGTACGCGTCTTTTAAAAATCCGTCAAAACGCTTCTCCGTTGTCTTGGTCGTGATGCTTTCGAATTCGTATTTCCCCTTTATATCCAGACCCGCCAGCCGGAAGAAACTCCCGGGATGACGTTTGAACAGTTTGTAAAACAATGTATCGGTTTCCATAAAAAATCCTTCATAAAATCCGTGTCCCGTTTTTTTATAGGACACGGATTGACACGGATGAACACGGATTTTTTTCTTCGCTGCGCAGATATTATATGTAGGAAAGAATCACATGAATTAGAGAACCCGAAATCCCTGCTTACACATAATCCGTGTAGATAATCCGTGCAGATAACCCGCGCAGGCAGAACTACAAGGAAAGCGGATAAGAAAGGGAAATTCCCCCTTTTCCTTCCCTTTCTTAGATTTTTTCCTTGTAGTTATACAGCACATTATATAACAGAACCCGAAATCCCTGCCTGAACGGAGAACAGAGGCATCCGACCTGCACTACACTCCGTTCGTCCCTCTCTCCGTTCCGTTCCGGTGCGGATGCCTCTGTTCTCCTTGCCTGGCCTGTTCCTGCCTGCTAAGGCTGACCTGGGGAGAGCACGAGCCGGAGCCCGTAGATACTGAGCCGGGAGCCGGGCGAGAGCCCGCCGCGAACCGCCGAGCGGCAGTTCTCGGCGTAGGAGCTCCAACCCCCGCCCCGCAAGACACGGGACGAGCCTGTCGGGGGGCCCCCGGGATCGGTAACAGAACCCGACGGGTAATCCCCGTACCGGTCCCGGCACCACTCCCATACATTCCCGTGCATATCATACAACCCGAACGCATTGGAAGAAAAACTTGCCACCGGAACAGTTTTTTTCCGGTATTTCCCTTTTGAACAGCCGGGCATGGGATAATTGCCGTCATAGTTTGCCTGATCTGCCGGAAGGCATTTTCCGAATGAAAACGGTGTGGTGGTTCCGGCCCTGCACGCATATTCCCACTCCGCCTCGGTCGGCAGACGGTAAGTCTTTCCCTCTTTGCGATTCATCCATTGCAGAAATTCCTGAACATCATTCCAGGAAACACATGTTACCGGATGCTTGTCTGTCTGGGAAAAGCCCGGGTTATCCCAGTAATATCCTTCTTTCTTTTCCCACTTGGAACCTGTCCATATAAATGCACCGCCACCGGTCTCCGCTTCAGTCTTGAAATCCGTGTCTCGGATAAATGCCCGCCACTGCCCTGCTGTCACCTCCGTGGTCTGCATATAAAATCCCTTTGTCAGCTTTACCCGGTGCTGTCGCTCATCGCTGTCCCGCTTTGGCTCGTTTCCGGGGCTTCCCATCATAAAGCTCCCGGCAGGAACAGAAACAAACTTCATGCCATAACGGTTGGTAAAATCCCCTTCCCCGCTGTATCTCTCAGGCTCATCTCGGACAATGCTCCCGCTGGCAAAATAATGATCTTTCAGAAGCGAAGTGGATTCCCAAGGCTGTTGCTCACCGGAAGTCTCCCTCAGCACCGAACCACGGACACGCTTGAACACATCCTCAATTTTCAGGCCTCGGGTTTTCATGGCCTTTGCCAGATAATTGGTATAAATGCTCCTGGGCCCTGATCCTGTCCACGCCACTGTTCCCGGGGCCGTGGCATACGCAATAAACGTCTCTCTTCCCTGGACCGCGGTCATCGGCGCAAGTCCCTGGTTCGGGCTTTTAAAACCCTTGAACGGATTATTCCGGCACGCGTCCAGGATCACAATATTCAACTGGCTGCCCGATCTTTCCATCTTATCCAGCACCATCTCCGCCGGAACCGCCTTGTACCTGACCTCATCTGCCGAGAAAATTCTTGCGCCCATAGGAAGCAGGTAATTCACCCCTTTCACCTGCGCGCCGTGACCGCTGAAATAAAACAGCGCGGTATCCCCGCCGCCCAGACGGCTCCCGAAAGACCGGATGGCATCTTCCATTTCCCTGTGGCCCAGATCAGTTTTCTTCACCACTGAAAAGCCCAGGCTCTTCAGAACCGACGTCATGGCCTTCGCGTCATTGACCGGGGTATGCAGGGGAGAACCTTTGTAATTCCCGTTCCCGATAACCAGCGCGTGTTTTGCAGCATCTCCCGGCAAAGGGAAACACAGCAACACAGCCAGACAAATCATTATTCCCATGAATCTCAGTGCTTTTGTCATACAAATCTCCTTTTGAAAAATGATATGTAATAGCTCTTTATAATCCAGACAGCGGATTCCGTCAATCGGAAAAATCAGACCGCTTTCTTAACCACGAAAAACACGAAAAACACGAAAGAAATTGAAATATTTTGTATTTTTCGTGTATTTCGTGTATTTTGTGGTTTGGAAAACACCCGCTTTTTTAACCACGAAAACCACGAAAAACACGAAAGGAATTGGAATATTTTGTATTTTTCGTGTATTTCGTGGTTATCGAAATCCGCGAGTTAAAAGAATGCTTGCAAAAAAATCCGGATTTTACTATATTGTCCCATAGGAATCGGAACTTTTTCAAAAAACCGGCTTACTGCTGAAACCTCAATAATAAAGGATATAAAAAATGAAACAAATTATGCTTATCTTATTACTGATCTTCCCCCTTTTTTCCCCGCATCATGCGCAGGCAGGGGAAAAAGAGTGGGGAGTGTTCTGGAACCCTCCTTTCCTGCCCCTTACCCTCCATGTGGGAACCGACGGCGTGGAATTGTCCGCCAGCCCGTCCATTGCAACGCCCCTGGGGACTTTCGGGCTGGAATTCACGGCTGACCTCGCCGAAAAAGAACGACCCGCGCGGGTGCAAGCAACGGTCACCGAAAATCAAAGACCCGCACGGGTGGAAACCGTGGTGGTGGAAAAGAAAGACCTCCTGCTGGTGATCCGGCACCCGGGAAAATGGGGAGATAAAATTTATAAAATTACCAACGGCAATGAAATTTCTGTTTTCACAAACGGGCAAACCCTGATTCTTGCAAAAAACGGAACCGTGATTGTGGATGTTTCCAAAGGCGATGTAACCGAGATAAAACTTGCCGGAAAGCAGGAAATATTAGGCGGTTCGGTTCCGAGGCAGGCAGTTGCCAATAAAACGATTCCTATGGAGTTAAAGATATTCTACCGGGATAACGACATGAATATGTTTAAAAGTCTTCGGAATGGCGACAGGCTGCGCAGCGGTGATCTGTACAAACTCGCGTTTAAAACACCGGAAAACGCGCATGTTTATATTTTCAACACAGACGAAGCCGGAAAATCAGTGCGTTTATTTCCCATGACAGCTTTCAAAGGGGTAACAGTAAACAACCAGAATCCGGTCAGAAGAGGCAAAACCCGTTATGCCCCCTCACCCGAAAAATCCTTCAGACTGGATACGCATATCGGAACCGGGAAAATCTGGTATATTGCCATGAAACAGCGTGACCCCAGGTTAGAAAGCCCGGATTTTCAAGAGGGAAAAGCAGGCCCCGTACAGAAATACCTGAACTCGCTCTGCAGGAAATGTGTCAGCGTGATCAGCTTTGAGCATCGCTGATGTACAAGAATATACGATTTTTATCAGGGCACGGACACACACGGACACACACGGATTTTATCGCGTTCCGCTGCAAAGAAAAAATCCGTGTCCGTCCGTGTTCATCCGTGTCCCCCGAAAAAGGAGGGAGACATGAAAACACATCTTTTTTATCTGTTTCTTATCCTGTCGCTCGGAATCTCCGCAGCAGCACAGGACACGCCGCTTTCGTTCCCGGATACCCGGGAGAAAATCACCGAAGCCCTTCGTAAGAATCCCCTGGGACGTCCCAAAAGTTTTGTTTCTTCTGAGAAAAGCACCCCTTCGGGAATAGAGAATGACTCGCCCAGGGTCGGTGCGCTGATCCGGTTTGACTTTGACTCCGACACCATCAGAAAGGATTCCTATCCGTTGCTCAGGGAATTCGGAGAGTCATTTCAGAAGGATTTGCCGGACGCGGCTTTTGTTATCGAAGGACACGCGGACAGCAAAGGAACAGATGAATACAACAATGACCTGTCCCGGAGACGGGCAGATGCAGTGAAAACCTTTCTGATATCCGCATTTAAGATTGACGAAAGCCGTTTAAAGATCAGAGCTTACGGTGAAAGCCGCCCCATTGTATCAAACGAAACCGAAGAAGGAAGAGCCTTGAACCGGAGGGTTGAATTTGTCCGGATGAAATAGCAATTGACAAATCTGAGCCATGTAACCGCCGGATTTGTCAATCCGGCGGGAGCAGAGCAGGGAATGGCCGAAACGAAGATTAATGCCCCTTGGAGGTCTTCAACCCTCCTGCCCTGCGGAGTTCAAAGCTTGCTTTGTGAGTGTTTATCAATTTTGTTTTTATTATTTACGGAACTGAGTACCTGGTGAGACTTCGCGCCTTTGTGCCTTCGCGGCATTATAAGTTGCACACCGCGTAAAATCAGAATGAGGAAGATGATGACAGACAAAATTCACCACATAAAAACCCACTGTGCCAGAATGGATCACGGCGGATGCGCTCTGGTGGTCAGCGTGAAAGATAATAAGATTATCGAGGTCAGGGGAGATACAGACGGATTCCTGAACAAAGGCTATATATGCTCCAAAGGACTGGCATCCCCGAACCGCCTTAACCATCCTTCCCGACTCAGGCATCCCCTGAAAAGGGTCGGAAAACGCGGGGAGGGAAAGTGGGAGCAGATATCCTGGGAAACAGCCATTCAGACGGTCTCCGAAAGACTGAACAGCATCAGGGAGCAATACGGGGCAAAATCAGTCGCGTTCTGCCAAGGAATGCCCAAAGGCCTGGAGCATTTTGTCCTGATCCGTCTGGCAAATATTTTCGGTTCTCCGAATGTTGTGACGGTTCAGGATGTCTGCCATGCCCCCCGTGAGGTCAGCGGAATGCATACCTGCGGCTTTTACCCGGTCGCTGATTTCCATCATCCGAGCAGACTGGCGGTACTATGGGGAAGCAATATCACAGCGACAAATGAGGAGGGGGAGATATGCCGCCTTCTCCTGGATCAGTTGAAGCAGGGAACCGAACTCATGGTGATTGATCCCCGTAAGACAGACCTCGCGGAAAAGGCATCTTCATGGCTCCAGATAAGACCCGGGACGGATAACGCGCTGGCACTGGCATTTCTGAACGTCATCATTGAAGGAAAACTCTATGATGAGGAATTTGTCGAAAACCATACATACGGGTTTGAGGAGCTGGCGGCCCATGTAAAGAATTACACACCTGAGAAGATGTCCGATGTTACGCGGGTTCCCGCGAATCTTATCCGGGAAAGTGCGAGACGATACGCCGCGTCCCGGCCCGCCGTGATTCAATGGGGAAATCCCATTGAGCAGAACATCAACGCGTTTGATACAGCCCGGGCACTGATATGCCTGATGGCGATATGCGGAAACCTGGATATCCCCGGGGGCAATATTCAGGCCAATGAACCGAAAATTCTCGGTCTTGGAAAATTTGTGCGCGCCGATCTGATTCCTTTAAAGCCAAAGGAGATGATTCACGCCCATCACGGGACCATCCCCAGGCTGATGACCGTTCCCCCGGCTTTTTTCAGGAAAGCTGTGCTTGAGGATATTCCCTATCCGGTGCGAGGCGCGTACATGCAGTGTACCAACCCGCTGCTGGCTTATGCAGACAGCCGCCATACCTATGACGCGCTGATGAATCTCGACTTTTTCGCGGTATCTGATATCATCATGACACCCACGGCCGCGCTTGCGGATATCGTTCTCCCGGCTGCCACCCATTTTGAATTTAATGATATCGGACATTACGGACTGGGGCACGGGTATATCCTGGCGCGTCCCAAAGCAGTTGATCCGCCGGAGGAATGCTGGCCAGATATGAAAATACTGAACGAACTGGGTAAATCCCTCACATCCCCGGAGTACTGGTATGAGAATTATGAAGACTTCCTGGACACACTTCTGAAGCCATGCGGTTTCACTTACAGCCAGTTTGTCGAGAAGGGATATCTGAAGGGCCAAGACCGATTTCAGAAATATACGGATTCAGGCTTCAGAACTTCCACCGGCAAAGTGGAACTGCGCCTGAGCCGCGCCGAGAAGTTCCGGCTTTCTCCCCTTCCCCAGTTCACCGAACCCCCGGAACCGGATGATCCCGACTATCCCCTGATACTGACCAGCGCAAAAGACCGCCATTACCTGCACTCCTCCTACAGATGGGTGGAGAAGCTGAGAAAGCACAGTCCCGTGCCCCTTACGGAAATTCATCCTGAAACAGCGGAGCAATATGGCATTAGCGAAGGGGATGAAATACACATCGAAACCAGGTTCGGGAGCATCATTCAGATCGCGCATCTGACAGAGAAAGTTCCTCAAGGTGTGGTGTATTCAGCTTACGGATGGTGGTTCCCGGAAGGAGATGCCGAAGCTCAGTATGAATGGGAGAAATCAAATTTTAACATCCTCACCTCGGTCGGAAGGCTGGGCGGAGAATTCGGTACGCCGAATCTCAAGGGGCTTATGTGCAGGATCAGGCGGAGGTAATCCTTCTCGTTCCCAGGCTCTGCCTGGGAACGCATAATAGCAGGCTGTCAATTGCGGGAGGCAGAGCCTGGGAATGAGTCCGAATTCATATAGAGGCTTTAACATAAAGTTTGTCAAACAATAATTCCGGCATGTTACAAATACTATGCTTCATGAGAAGCAAAAAAGTTTTCCGCATTCCCGGCATCCCGCTGTCCGTGAAAGAAAGAGAATT